>JAPYTO010000025.1:37264-44232 GCA_029941865.1 Fuerstiella sp.
CCAGAGCCTGACGTGGACTACACATACCCTGACATCAACAATCTGTTTCTGGCTTACAAGGGGTGGGCGATTCGCCAGAACGGTAGCGGGGGTTTCACGCAGGTTCCTGTGATCATCCCTTCGTTCTTTCGTCCACAATACATGCGAACGCCGGCCAATTCAGCGGCTGGTTCCTACAGTCTGGGCGCTCAGAAAAGCTTTGGTGCAGACACGGCGGAAGTCAGAACGAATCCAGCGTGGGCGTATGCGTATGAGGCTGGAACAAATCCCGGCGATCCTCCGAGCGCCGTTGACATCAGGTTGGCAAATCGGGACTCCGTGTTGTTCTCTCAGCGAAGTTTCCGTCCGAACCCATTACATATCGCTGGTGCGACGCCAAACGGTACTGTCGTTCGTCGATATCTGACTGAAGATGAAGCAACTTCTCTAAGCATCGCATCGGGCGGATTTCCATTTCTGCCTGACGACGAAAACAACAACGGCCTAAGGGGTGATCTGGGCATTTGGACCGCTTCCGTCGACAGTTCCGGTGTATTTGACAATGACACTTACGAACTGGACTTCGACAATGACGGGGACGGAATCAAAGAGGGGATTATTATCGATCTCCACTTCCCTGTTCAGGAGATCACGGACGCGAGCGGTGGAGTACGCAAATACGTCGTACTTCACTCTGTGACGATCTACGATCTGGACGGTCTGTTCAATCTGAATGTTCATGGTAATCTGGCCGGCGTTCCCAAAACCTATCAGACGACTGATGTACTTGGTAACACGATCACAGTCGATCACACGCTTCCGACCGTGGCTGGGCAGGGCTTTCTGACGGACAACTACGTTTCCCGCTCTCATCACGGACTGGGCCCGAACGAAGTCAATCCACTCTGGGGTCTGCGAAGAAATTCCGCTATTGATGCGGATTCAGAGTACCAAATGCAGCGGCATTTTGGAGCAATTCCAACTCAAACGATTCAACAGGCGAACGCGGAGTGGATTTGGTTGATGCTGGGTCGTGGTGACTACGACCCATCAGACGGCTCCTTTAAGGACATCATTGGCGGACGATGGGGCGACAAGAATCTGTTGTACACCTCGCTGGAAAAGGCTTCGCCACGTCTGAAGGTTGTGGAACTGCCGCGACCAGGTCGAGCTGGCGGTGTGTATGACACACTTTCTTCCGGCAACATCTCGTACGGTGGTCGTGACGGTGTTGATGACAATCAGAACTCCCTGGAAGGTGAAGCACTTGTCGAAAGTACGGAAGTCGTTCGCCGCCCGTTTGGACACCCGATGAGTTGGTCGGGCGTCGGCCGTCGAACCCAAGTTGACTATCCTGTCTTTAATGCAGCCACGGAGCAATTTGAATTTGGACTTGGAACACAAATTTTCGGTGCCGACAACCCGTTACTGCCCGCGTTGATGCGTGACACCGGAAGTAGTGGGGCCGATCAGTGGCCTGCTTACCTGCAATATGGTGCAGGCAGCACCATGTCAAATACGAACCCGAACCGATACGTATTTGGCGTGGACGATACGTACAACGGGACAAACGCAGGGGTCTCAGCTGGAGGCGGTGATGACCTGAATCTCAGCCCGACATTCAACGAACTGTTTGAAGATCCTCTCGAAACAATTTTCGACACCGAAAAGGCAGACCGTGTTCGAGATGGCATCGCCGCCATCGGTGACCTGATTGCGCTGCAATGGCCAACCAGCCCCACGATCGCGGTGGCTTCCGCAACGGACTCAATCAGCCAGCACATGGTGAAACTGGCTCCGCACGCGTTCAACCTGAATTCCAGGCAACGTGAGATGTTCACGACGTACAGCAACACGCTTCGTTACATCGCGATGCAGCGAAGTTCAAGACGAAGCTGGGAATACACAGCAGACACGGATGGGTCCGACGGGGACGACGATGGGCTTCCTGATGGCGACGAAAATCTGGAGTTTCCTCCAAAGTTCGGAACCGTCGATGAATTCACCGCGGCGGATCCGTTTCGCCCTCAAATTCGTCGGATTCTGACAAATGAAGACGGTGAAAGCCGCAACCTGATTGGTGCCCTGCCAATCAGTATTAATCATATTCTGGATGTCGACCGGACCGATCAAACGCCAGCCGATGGTAGTGTCGCGTTCTTCCGGTACATGCAGCGCAGTGGCGTGCGTTTTCGTTCCCTGACTGAGCACCCGCACTTCAGTCAGACGACGGCAACCGCGTCTGAGATCGTGCTTGCTGCAACTAAAGTCATCACCCTGGAAGTCCCGGGTACATCCGATGCCGATACCAACACGGTCGCAAGTGAGGCGGACGTACCGTTTCCCCCGGACACTGTGGCACAGCAGGAATTCTGGGCTCGTAGAGACCGGCAGCAACTGGCCCGTGACATCTACGTGCTGCTCTACACGCTCGGTGGAGCCGAACAAGTCGCAGGAGGCAACATTCGTGACTACACCAGCACAAACGATCCGTCTGCTGCAGTACCAACCGTTCTCTACACGCACGCCCAACTTCGCCGCATGGCACAGTTTGCTGTCAACATGGTGGACGCCATGGACAATGACAATGTAATCACCAAGTTCGAATACGACAAGAACCTGGGGAACGGATGGAACCTGGACGATGATGCCTATTCGGAAGAAGTGACACCATCGTCTGATGACGGGGTCACAGGCAAGGGGATGTACCCTGAAGACGGGTTTGGAACAGTCGGCACAGTGATTGTTGACCGTGGTGTGGTCTTTGGTGTGGAAGCTCAGGAGTTGGCATTTAGCGAAGTTCTTGCTCTGGTCTCACCCGAAATCGCAGCAATGGATCATGATGCAACATTGCAGGACGATACAGCTGGCGACCGGCACCATCTGTTTATCGAGCTACAGAATCTGCTTCCCAACACTATGGATCTGGCGACGTCCAGCTCAATCAACGAAGACACGGGTGTATTTCGAATTGCCCGATTTGATCGGGATGTGATTAGCGACCCTCTTGCCAATCCAGACCAGCCAACCGCCGCAATTACGTTACGCAACCATGTCGACAATACCGTTCAAGGCGGCGGCGTTTTTACGATTGCCACAGCAAGCGATAAGAACGTCGTCTGCAGTGATTTTTTTGTAGACTACGACCTGGACGGAACCTACGACCTGATTGCTCCCGACACTTTGTCGGGCACTCTTCCAACCACCGGTACGGCAATCACGGATTCAACAGTTCCGGAGCTGAAACCACGTTGCGATCTGGACCTGTTGCACGACGATCATGGAACAGGCCGTTTCACCTTGACCGACGACGCCCAAAATGTGGTTGCAACGGCCGGGGCGTTCCTCAGTACATTGGTTGAATACAAAGGCAATCAGCCAATGATCGATTTGTCTGCAAACGCTCCGCTCGCTGGTGGCAACTTTGTTGCTACCCCCGGCGAGGATGGCTTCGATCTTGTCATCCAACGTCGTTTGAATCCTCACATGCCTTCCCTGGCAAACACGGCCGGCCAGCCAGCGACGGTGGATGTCAATCCCTGGGTTGAAGTCGACCGGATCCGCGTTGTCTTCCGCAATTTTGGACTTCTGGACAGCGACACAGCCACTGAAATTGACGGGTTGGGCGGCAGGCTGGCAAATATCAGAAGCCGCGAACGCTACGAGCCATTGAATGACAATACGCGGACAGCTTTCATTTTCCCCACACTAAATGTGGATAACCGTTTCAATTCGATTGGCAACTCCTACAACGTCAACAACCTGCAGGCGCCCGCGGAACCGTTCAACGCCTCCTCCAATCCGGTCATACTGCGGAATCTCTGGCAGCCGCACTTCGATCGCGATTTTGCATCGGCCGGGGAATTGTTGACGCTTCCCGTCTTTGGGCCAAACCTCATGACTCAGCGGCTGAACTATAGCCGCCAGGCACCATACCAGCAGGTTCAGGGAAGTACTCCATCGCCCAGCAACATATCCGGAGCAACGGCAATGTTCCTGTGGCCGGACTTCGATCCCACGTCTAACACCAGTACTGAGCAGGACAACCGATGGTATCGTCTGTTTCAGTTTGTCGAAGTGCCGTCAAGGGTTCACCGGATGTTGGGCAACTATGTCACGCAGAACCGCCTCCCCGGGAAGATCAATCTGAACATGATTCGCCATTTTGAGGTCTTTGCCGGGTTGGTCGATGATCCCTGGTTCGGAGACGTCGACAACGCTCGTGACAGTGCCCCTTTTCTTCGTGACGAAGCGTCAGCTGGTGGGCGTGATCGTTGGCGGGAGTTTATCGCGGAACGCGACGGTGGTGCCGTAGGCGGATACTTTGACCCAACACCAGGAATGCCCGCCAGTGGCGACGAAGCGACTCTGTTCCACATCCCAGGTGTCCCCGGTTCTCAGCCGTTCCAGTCATTGGGCCATCAGGAAGACCTGCCAAATGACAATGGAATTGAACAGACGATTCTCCGACGGCTTGACGTAGACGAAACTGACGGCGTTCCGGGCACCAATCGTCACTGGCTGGAAGTTGGAACGTCAGGAAACCATACGAATCCGGCGGCCTCCACAACGGCGGTGGAGCGTCACCAGATCCTGTCGAAGATCCTCAACAACACGACAACCGTCAGCAATACGTTTATCGTGTTTGCTACAGCCGCGTACTACGAAGCGTATGAAGACCCGGCCACAGGTTTCATCAGGGTCGGTGGGCGGATGGATCTCGATGGGACAGACGATCTCAATCCTGGATGGCAGCAACGAGCAGTCTTCGTCCTTGATCGAACGGACGCCTACAACGCCTTCGACAAAGGCTCTGGTGACTTTGACTGGGAACGATTGGTCAAGCACACGACGATTATCGAGTAAGCGATCAATTCCGGCGAATAGCTCTGCGTGATACGTGCCAGTAGTGCACGCAGCCTGCGTGCTTTTGTGTGCCAATGGCACACAAACCGTTTCACAGCAGATGAGCAAACGGACAGGCTGGCAGGCCGTAGCTACGGGCTGGCGCGATGTGGCCTACAGATTTTCGTGAAAGTGTTCGTTCTGCACGGGGATGGTGCAGTCCAGAATGGCTCTCAGCACCTCCGCCGGAGAACCGTTGCAGTCGATGCGTTCAATGATCTTCGGATCGTACTGCTCAAGCACAGGCGCGGTCACTTCTTCGTACAGGGCAAAACGACGACGAATCACGTCTTCGTTGGCGTCGTCCGTGCGGTTTTCCCGGATGGCTCGTCGCCGAATACGGTGCACCATGTCTTCCAGATCACCGCATTCCAGATAGATGATGTGGTAGATCTCAAGGTATTGCTTCACCACCTCAACCTGCTCGACGTTGCGTGGCATCCCATCCAGCACCAGCAGGTCTTCCCGCGGCTTATACCACGACAGCGCCACATAGGCGTCGACCGCCGTCTTCCAGATCTTCATCGTCAGCTCGTTCGGGACCAATTCGCCGCGAGAGATGTAGTCGTACACCTGCTTGCCGGTTTCTGAACCGATGTCGATCGAGCGAAACACGTCTCCCACAGACAGATGAAAGAAACCCGGGATATTGGCCAGAATGCCTCCCTGAGTTCCCTTGCCAACGCCCGGCGGGCCAAACAACAGCACGCAGCGGTATCGGTCATCCTCAGGCATGTCAATTCTGTTCCGAATAGAAAAACGCGACTGAAATCGAGGGCAAGAGTATGGCAACTCAGCCAGATCGACAACAGTGAATACGGCAGGGAAGGTCGCAGATTATCTGATTCGATACAGCGTTTCACGCTGACCTATGGCCCCGAACAACGATTTGCAAAGACAGCTTCGTTACTCCCACCCGCCAGTATCGTCCACGACAATTGGTAAACTGCTCTAAGTCCGATCATCGGCTCTAAGTAGACAGGGCTGGAGTTAGTCACCAAGGAAGGAAGAAAACTTTGTGGCGTCGTTCGCAGACTGTGCCACCCCGTCACAGGCGGGCACAGTCCGGGGCCGTCAGTCTGCGTTTGTCGACAGTTGGGCACTATTTTTCGAAAGCAGGTTTCGCGAGTCGCGACCGAGTTGTTCCAGGATTCCCACAACATCGTTAAACGGGACATCCAGTGGTTCGATTCGATCGGCAGCCACGATTCCCACCGTTCCGATCCATGTATCCGGCGCCCCCGGAAAAAAGACGACCGCCGATTCATCGGGCAGACGCTCGGATTCAAACGCAATGCGGCGACATTCCGGTGTGGTGACCAGCACAGGCTTCAGCGACGGCACGTCCCGCGTGCCTCCGATATTGCCGGCCAGCAGATCCTTGTAAATCGCATATTTCGGAATGAAGGTCGTGAGATATTTTTCGATCAACTGATGGAATTTGCGGCCGATGGCTCGATGAGCCATCAGACCGGCGGAAAAGCAGGCGAACAGCAGAATGGCCACCGCCGCGGCAAAGAGCATGGAGATACCGGCAGCTGTTTTGACCGGTATCTGCTCCTCCAACGGTTCGTAGATGACGACGACGAAACTGTAGACGTAACCCAGCAGACCGACCACGACGGCCAGCGGCAACATGAACAGCACGCCCCCAATGGCGGTCGCCTTGAAGAACCCAATCGATCGTCCGATCTGATCTCTCATGTCAGCACTGCTTTCTTCCGATAAGTCTGGGCGAAAATCACGTCATCGACGGTCACAGTCTACAGCGTTTCACGCTGATTTGTGGCCGCGAAGAGCGTTTTTTCGTAGCAGTCTCGTTGCTGCCACGAGCCAGTATCGTCCACACCAATTGGTAAACTGCTCTAACCAGGCGGGTGCCTGACACCATCCGAGTGACGCTCGAAATTGTGCAGGCGCCCCTGTCGGTTGTCGGATTCGATGCGACAGCTACTTATCTCCACCCTTTCAGCGGCAGATTCTGCCGATGCCTCAGAAGCTGCGAGCTGACTAAAATAAGCGGGTAAGAGAGTGGCGAGTCCACTCCCTCCCCGTAATCGCGATGAGGTTGATTCCTCATATTT
>JAPYTO010000026.1:0-35537 GCA_029941865.1 Fuerstiella sp.
TATCGAATCGGAAACCTCGGCCAGAGTCCGCAGTTCTGTCGGAAATGTGGAGTTCAGGCGGATGCGAAGAGGTCATTGTTCCTTACCCTATAGATCCGGATCTCTGATTGCGGCGTATCCGACCTGCCAGTAAGCTTTGGTTGCTGACAGTTCGGAAAACGATTCATTGAAGGTCAGCTGTCACACCGAAGGTGTCACGATGTTGAGCCTGCTGCAAAAACCAACGCGACTGTGCGACGGAATTCGTCGCCGTGAAGTGCTTCGCGCGGGTGGACTTGGGGCGTTAGGGCTTTCGCTGCCCTTCCTGAATCGGCAGAGATCCTTTGCTGCAGAGTCCGTGCGACCTTCGCTTCCGGGGAAAGCGAAATCCTGCATAGTGCTGTTTATGCTGGGAGGCCCTCCGCAGCATTCAACTTTCGACCCCAAGCCTGAAGCCCCTGCGGAAGTGCGCGGTGAATTCGGAGCGATCAACAGCGTCGTCCCGGGAATCGAACTGTGTGAACTCTGGCCGAAGACCGCGACGT
Organism: Fuerstiella sp.; assembly: GCA_029941865.1. GTDB lineage: Bacteria > Planctomycetota > Planctomycetia > Planctomycetales > Planctomycetaceae > Fuerstiella. The sequence goes on from JAPYTO010000026.1 coordinate 525, forward strand.
TGACGAATAAAATCGCGATCCTGCGAGCGATGTCGACCGGCGATAATGCTCATTCTTCCAGCGGCTACTACATGTTGACTGGGCAACCGCATGCCCCCATGAATGCGGAAAACGTAAACCCCGGTTTTCCGAATGACTTTCCAAATCTGGGTGCCAGTGTTCGAAAACTGATGCCTGCGAAAGGACATCTGCCCACGTCTGTGCGGTTGCCTCACCACATCTTTAACACAGACGGAAGTGTCTGGCCTGGTCAGGACGCGGGTTTCCTTGGACGTAGCGTCGAACCGTGGCTGCTGAACTGTCAGCCAGCCGATCCCGGATTTCACATCGACGAACTGGATCTCAACAGCGATGTTTCCGACCGTCGGCTGAACGATCGTCGCGCGCTGCTGAACAACATCAACCGAAATCTCAAAGGGGCGAACGACCTGATCTCAACCGAAACCTACGGGCAACTCACGGACAAAGCATTTGATGTCCTGAGTTCACCAAAGGCACGGCAGGCGTTCGAACTGAACAGAGAACCGGACGCTGTGCGAAACCGCTACGGTCGCTCGCAGTTCGGCCAGAGCGTTTTGATAAGTCGTCGGCTGGTCGAAGCCGGCGTTTCGCTAATTCAGGTGAATTGGTTTCGCGGGCCCGATGAACCGTCTAACGCTCCCTGCTGGGATAGTCATGCAAAAGAGGCGGAACGCTTAAGAACTGTGTTGTGTCCGCCTGCCGATCAGGCATTTTCCGCATTGTTGGAAGATCTCGAAAGAAGCGGACGTCTTGACGAAACGCTGGTTGTGATGATGGCAGAATTCGGCCGAACACCAAAGTTCAATGCAAACGCGGGCCGCGATCATTGGGGCCATGTATTCTCAGTAGCTTTGGCGGGTGGCGGAATCCGCGGTGGCGTTGTGCATGGTGCTTCAGACAATCTCGGTGCGTTTGCTCAGAACGGAAAAGTGTCACCTGCGGACCTCACGGCAACGATTTTTCACTGTCTGGGATTGAATCCAAACGCAACAATTCATGACACATTGGGGCGGCCGTTGCCGATTAGTCGCGGCGAAACAATTCGTCCGATTCTGGCATAATTCGACTGTCCCGAATTGAGAGCCTTACAAGTTAGTTTTGCCGTTGCGCAGTTAGGCGTTTCATTAGCATCTGAGACGGTGAAAAACGATGTAATGATGATCGACGCATTCGGTCGGTGATCAGTCCCATTTCCAGTGTTTGCTGGGCGTCCCGAAAAACGGTCGTGCTGAGCAATCTGCCTCAGATGTTGAAGTCACGGTCGAATGTGGCCAAATTGGCGACCCATCAAAGCAGCATGTTTTGGCGCAGGTCAAATCCCGTCACCTCTCTTGATGTTCTTTTTTTACAACGTCACACCGGATTTGCGCCTATGTAAGTTGCGTCAGTGCCCGTCTTCACGGTCGTTTCAAAGCAGCACAGACTTCCGAGGTCGGCTCACCGACGCTGGTCATAGGCGAGCGCAACCCGCTGAAGTCCATACAACTTCAAGGCGAGTTTCAGAACTCAGCAGTTCCGCCACATGACGGCTTTTCGGACAGCCTGCTGGAGCAGATTACAATTCGACGGAACCGGTCCTGGCTCGTGGGGGCAGCTGTTCTGCTATTGAAACACGTCAACCGCGCCATGAGTCAGCGAAATTCTCTGTAGTCCGTGGTCCAGTCTAAGAGCTGAGGTTGTTCCGTCGCCGAACTCGCCAGAGTTTGGAGGTTAATCTCTATGTCGTCCACCGTCTGGCGACTTCGGCTACTCCAAAATCAAGACTTGACGAAGCACTGGAACGCAATCCGGCGGGTTGCCTACGGCGCAGGAGACGGTGGCCCGGGCGGCAAATCCGTTGTGATGATCAACGGACGCACTTTTTCAGTCTCTGCTTCCCAGCCTTCGATGAATCGACTGACACTGTACGCAGCGTCAATTGACGCGTTGTGCCGAACGATCAACAGGACACGCTGAACGTCTGCATCTGCCGTCCGGTTCATTGCTGCCAAAGTAACGCTTTCTAAATTCGCTGTCTCGCAGCCGATGAAGACAGCCACATTCCTGCCGTCTTTCTTTGCCAGCAGCTTGCTGCACCGCAGTGCTGGATAATCCTTCACCACCGACAACACCTCATAACCACGATCGGAAAGCGTCGATCGCGCAAGTGCCGTACACGTTTCCCAGTTGAAGATCGAATCGTCGATCACTGGCACCGCCGTGACCACGGCAGCAGTGGGAACAATTTCGACCCAATCGATGCCGGGAATGATGATGTTGCCGTCGAGCTCGCGGGCGTGTTCAAGGTGCTGCATGGCCAGCTCCCGCTCACCGGCATTGTAACGTCCGACACCACGGTTCATCCATGCTTTCGCATGCGTGGCGTTAATTTCAATGGCTCGTGTGTAGTCGGCCTCTGCTTCCACCAGCCGCCCCTGCTGCAGATAAACGTTGCCGCGCTGGAACCAGTTTTCCGCATCATGCGGCGCCAGCGTCACCGCCGCCGTATAGTCAGCCAGCGCTTCGTCAAAGTTTCCCAGATCGTGTTGGCAAAGACCGCGGTTCCTGAGCGCCAGAACATTGTCCGGCTGCTGACGAATCAGACCAGCAAACGCTTCTGATGCTTCCTCGTATCGTTCCAGTTTCGCAAGAACAACACCTCTGTTGTTCAGAGAATCCAAATGGGATGGCTGTAGTTCCAGACACCGCGAATAGTCTTCCAGCGCTCTGGGAAGCAGTTCCAGATTCTCATAACAGATGCCGCGTCTATAGTAGATATCGCCGCGATTCGGGAATCCGGCTGCCGCTTTCGTATAGAGCAGAACGGCATCATTGTAGCGCCCCCGATCCGACATGATGTTCGCTTTTTCGAGCGTCACTTCGGGGCTGTCTGTGTTTACCGAACAACCATTGACCATCCCCATGACCAGAATTACAGAACACCAATGAAACCGGGAACATGTCATGAGTTTGCCACCAGACATCTGCATAGGAATGTGCTTCGTTAACCGGTCCACCTGAAAGCTGTTGTGGGGGTGATTTTTCAGCATTAAAGCAGTGTACAAATTGACGGAACCGGATCTGGCTCGCAGGGGTACCCGGTCTGCTATGGAAATTCGTCAACCGCGGCGATGAGTAAGCGGAATTCGCTGTAATATCGCCTCGCCAGCATGCAACAAGCAAGCAAAAACGCAGGAAGCAACAACGATTGAATTTATTCCACGGTGGTCCACATGGCACCAGGGAATCGTAATGAATTCATGAAGCGAATTCGGTCGGCAGCCACGAACAAATCAGTGCGGTTGTTCGCAGCAGCGCATAAGAAAACGGCAGCCCCGGACATGCGTGTCCGGGACGCCGTGTTTGGTAATTCTGCCGACCGACACAGTAGCGGCCCGCTCTACTGCACCGGTCGGACTGGTGTGCTGCCTATCGTGCAGCCACGTCCACAGCAGTCTGTACAGCCACGTCATTGACTTTCACGCTGACCGTCCGGCCAGCAACGAGAGTTTCGGTGCTTTCAGCAATGAACAACTGTCCCCCACGAGTCATCTCTGCTCGAACCGTGTACGGATAACTTTGTTGAGAATTCGACAGTGGAATCTTGAACTTCCGCACGTTGCCGGAAACCGAAGTGTTGTTGCCGCCAAGAATCAGCGTCGCATCCTCTGGCAACTGCACAACGATATAGGCAAATTCGACAGCTGGCGTTTTCAAGGCGGGGACTGACGGAACAGTGTTCGGTCGTACTGTGAAACCCGGTGACCTTTGCGCGGCATAATACTGAGCGGCCTGCCCCGTATACCCTGATTGAAGATTTCCGCCGGACGATGCACCACCGCTGGACGCAGAGCCATAAGACCCGCTGGACCCAGTGGAACCATGGAACAATCCGTGACGTCGGTGTCCGATTGAACCGAAAGACCCTGTGCTGCCACCAGACGACCCGTGAGAACCGTAAGATCCCCCCGAACTGCCAGTCGACCCCAGAGAGCCGCTGGAACCGTGTGATGCGGCACGACGTTCAGATCGCTGAATCAGTCGTGCTTCGCGGCGAGAAATTCCGCCCGACGAGCCGCCCGTCGAACCATATGAGCCGCCACTACTGCCGCCGCTGCTGCCGTAGGATCCGCCGCTTGATCCTGATGAACCCGCAGACCCGTACGAGCCATGATGCTTATGGCCCGCATCAGCATGCAAGCCAAGTCCAAACACCGTCAGCGCGATCGTTGTTGCTGACAAAGCTAGTTGTTTCATTTCTAATCTCTCCTTCGTTACTACTCGATAACGCCACGAAATCCAGGACCTATTCGGCGCATTACCGCCAGACTCCACAACCAGAAGAGTTTACCCATACGCACTCCGTCGTCAAACCAGACAGACGTGGTAGTTTACGGGTTTTGGATTCTTTTCCTTAGTGGGGCCAGGGCCACTGAGTTCTGTTGGCAGACTGGACCACCCAATAATGGAGGCCGGGGTCATGTCATACCTTTTCTGCGTGCGGAATCGCTAGGCGCAGGGGACGTGTGGGAAATGGCGAACTTCGTCAGATCGCTTCCGAAACCAGCACAGGAAGCTGCATGAAAGTGTGCCAAAAACACGTTCCGGGCTGTATCCAGAGGGCAGCAACTGCATTTGGGAGCCCGGTCACCGGAAAATTTTGACGATTCAAACGGTGAAAGGTGGGGAGTGATGCCGGGCACTTCGTTATGTTGGCGAGATGCGATCCGTTTCCGGAAACTGTTCGATTGCCAGGTGTTCCCCGATTCCTCTTGAAGAGGCCATGGTCCTGAGCACTGTTTCGAGCAAGGTTTGGATGAGGATGTATCGCTATGGTTGGTCGCTGTGAGGTTGTGCAGGACAGACCGTTGTTTTTTCGAAAGACTTTAGTCCTCCCCATTTCATGTCAGACGTCAGAGAAATCAGCAGTGTGAACGAACCCGTCTCGGGGGACATCCGTCCACCGGGTTCCAAGAGCATTACCAACCGTGCGCTGATTCTGGCGGCGCTTGCGGATGGCAGGTCTGAGTTGAATGGCGTATTGGACAGCCACGACACTCAAGTCATGCTGGACAGTCTTTCGCGGCTGGGACTTGCGGTGGAGCACGATGCGAACGAAAGCAGATGTTCGGTCGGCGGCTGTGCCGGCCGCTTTTCAAAATCCAATGCAGATCTATGGCTGGAAAACAGCGGAACCAGCATTCGCTTCCTGGCGTCAATGTGCACCGTCGGCGATGGGCAGTACCGACTTGACGGCGTTGAACGCATGCGAGAACGCCCCATCGCGGATCTGGTCCGTGCGCTCAACGCTCTGGGGGCCGAAGTTCACTGTGAAGACCGGACTTCGGGCTGTCCGCCGGTCATGGTGAACAGCAGTTCTCGGCGCCTGAGAGGCGGTGTCGCTAACATCGCCGGCAATATCTCAAGCCAGTTTCTCAGCGGTCTGTTGATGACAGCTCCTGCGGCTGAGACGGCCGTGCAGTTGGAAGTTGAGGGCGAGCTGGTGTCAAAGCCATACGTCACGATGACCCTGGAAATGATGAAGGCATTTGGCGTTCACGTAGAGTACCCGGAAGACCTCTCATCATTTCGGATCGCACCTCAAAACTACCAGCCACAGTCATACGAAATCGAACCCGACGCATCGGCGGCCAGCTATTTCTTTGGAGCCGCAGCGGTGACCGGAGGCCGTGTGACTGTGCAGGGGTTAACGAAAAATGCATTGCAGGGCGACGTTCATTTTGCTTCGGCGCTGGAGCAGATGGGATGTGAGGTGAAGTGGAATAACGCCAGCGTCACCGTCACCGGCAGGCCTTTGCACGGCGTCGACATTGACATGAATGCCATCAGCGACACAGCTCAGACGTTGTCGACAGTTGCTGTATTTGCTGATTCACCAACGACAATTCGAAGCGTAGGACACATGCGTCATAAGGAGACCGACCGCATTACGGCCGTCGTCACCGAACTCCGACGTGCCGGAATCCGGGCGGAGGAATTTGACGATGGTCTGCGTATTTACCCGGGCACGCCTCAACCCGCCGAGATTCAAACCTATGACGATCATCGCATGGCAATGAGTTTTTCGCTGCTCGGTCTGCGCGCCGGCGGTATCCGAATTCTGGATCCTGGCTGCACGGCCAAAACATATCCCAATTACTTCGAAGATCTTGAAGCGCTGTGCAACGGCAGTCTGCAGGCCTAGTGCGTGGTCACAGTTAAATCTTTGGGTTGCAGATTCGTGGCGTAAGCTTCCAGCTTTCGATTCATCAGCAGAAACACGCGGCAAGCAGGATGCTTACCCCACTTTTCGACAGTGACAAGCCGTTAGTGCTTCGTCAAGCGTTTGTCCGGGGTGCCACAAGTCAGCATCATACGCTGTCGTGGGACGGAGCGTTGGCGGCATGCGAATCAGTCATTACGACAGGATGAACCACGTGCAGATTCTGTTTCAGGATGATCATCTGGTGGCGATCGCCAAGCCATCCGGCATGTTCGTTCATCGCAGTGATGCCGACCGCAGTGCGGAATCCGTGGTCCTTCAGATACTGCGAGACCAGTTGGAACAGCATGTCTATCCGGTTCATCGACTGGATCGGGCCACGTCCGGAGTTCTGCTGCTGGCCAGATCTCGCAGTGCGGCGGCGGCTTGCGGGCAGATGTTTTCAGAACGTCGTGTGAAGAAGACGTACCACGCGCTGGTTCGCGGATACGCACTGCCTGAAGGACAGATTGATACTCCGCTGATATCCTCCCGGGGACGAGAAAAGCCCGCTGGACACCCGTGGACGGAACCGCAACACGCTTTGACTGGCTATCGGACGTTGCTGCAGTTTGAGATCCCGATTGCGATGGGCGAACACGCGACGACTCGCTGTTCACTGGTTGAGGCACTCCCGGAAACGGGGCGATATCATCAGATTCGGCGGCATTTCAACTACGTTTCTCACCCGGTGATTGGAGATACGTCACACGGCGACAGTCGTCACAATCGTCTGTACCGTGACCACTTTGAAGCGGAACGCCTGATGCTCGCAGCGGTGCGACTTGAATTCAGGCATCCGGTCACCGGAACGCCGTGCGACCTGCTGTGCCCACCCGACCGGTCCTTCACGACTGTGATGGATCAACTGGATGAGTTTCGCATTCTGCCGTCGGTTGATTAAAAAAAGCGGCCACGTGTTCCAGCAGTGGGTCGATCGCTTTGGTCTGAATCCGGTGCGGCGGCTTCCATTCAAACCACTCGAAACCCAGGTGCTCTGTGATGGCGAGCTGCACGTCTTCGGTCAGTCGTCCCAGGTAAATACGCATGGTCTTTTCGACGGGGCCTTCGCCAAGTCCGTAGCGTTTGCCAGTCACCATGTACCGGGTTTCGTAAAGAAAGTCTTCCACCACGATGATTTGCTGGCTGCGGATGCCCGTTTCCTCTTCCAACTCACGCAATGCACATTCGATGTCTGTTTCGCCTGGATCCACGTGGCCCTTGGGAAGGTCCCATCGATTTGCATGCTTCATCAGCAAGAAGGATTGAATGGGGTTTCCTTTAACGATCAGAAAACCGCATGATCGTGGTTCTTTCATCTGTTTAGGTACACCTTTTGTCTGCGTAATGAAGTTACTTGCTGTCAGATTCGGGAGGCCGAAAATCGGGGTGAAACGGTTCCTGTGACATCCGTTGATCACGATGTTCCGGCCGAGTCGTAAACGGTTGTGCAGGAGCCTGTCCGTGCACGCTTAAAAAATCACGAAGTACCCAGTCATTCACTGGAAATGCCAGATCATCCCACGGAAGAGATTCTTCCGTCAGCGGAAACAGCCGCACGTCCAGACTTTCCGGCCCCGCAAGGAACTCAGAGGAACGCATTGCCGCATGGAAAACCATATGGACCTGACCGATTCTCGGAACGGTGTAAGTCGCCAGCAGATTCCGGATGTCCACCTCGGCTCCTGCCTCTTCGCGAACTTCGCGGCAGGCACCTTCTTCAATCGTTTCACCGATCTCCATGAAGCCTCCGGGAAGCGTCCAGAATCCGTAACGTGGTGCGATGGCGCGGCGACACAACAGAACCTGATTTTCCCAGGTACATAGTCCCGTCACAATGATTCGGGGATTATCGTAGTGAATCCAGTCACATTCGTTGCAGACCATCCGCGCGACGAAATCGCCTGGAGGCACCTGATTTTTGAAGTTGGAAAATGATGAGATGGGGATGTTCATGCACGCACTGTAGAAAATCTGCCGCCGGAAGTCGCGGTGACTTTCACCCCGGTGATCCGCAAGGGTTGCCGCGACTCGCCAAACGAAGAAGAACTTCAGAATTCACTCGCTTGTACCACAATTCCCGGTGTCGACTCCAGGAACCAATCATCGGACAAGGTAATCCGTCGCTGATTGCGGCCGGGCCTGCGAACACATATTCCTGGCAGACATTCGCTCGTTTAACCGCGTGGGCATCGCCCCGCGTTTTGTCTGCGAAAAAGCGCGGCCCGATGCCCACGCGGTTAAACGAGAGGAGGCTTTTTCGTTCAGTTTCTCGTGATGGTTTCGTGAAGATTGATCACTGTTGCGGCCACGGTGTACCACGCGGCCAACTCGGACTCGCTGATTCCCGCAGGCAGGTCTGTTGCCTTCTTTGCATTTCTGTCGCTGGCGTTGTTGATGCTGATTTGTGTCTCCAGCAGGTCGCGAAGAGTGTTTCGTTCATCGACGGACGGTGTGCGAGCCGTACATAACTGAAAGGCATAGTCGATTTTTCGGTCAACGTCGACGGTCGATCTTTCGGTCAGAACCCGCCGCGCCAAAGCTTCCGCCGCTTCGACATAGACCGGATCGTTCAACAGGGTCAGTGCCTGCAGTGGGGTGTTGCTGCGGGATCGTCTGACGGTACACGCCAGTCGAGCCGATGCGTCGAAATTGATAAAGCTGGGGTACGGAGCCCCGCGTTTGAGGACGACGTATAGTCCGCGACGATATTTGTCTGTGCCCGGACTGGCTTCGTAACTGTAAGACGTGCCGCCCACCTTGGACCAGATCCCGTCCGGTTGATACGGACGAATGGAGGGTCCGAACTGCTTCAGGCTGATGAGGCCGGCTGCGGTCAGGATGTTGTCGCGAATCATTTCCGCGTCCATCCGAAATCGCGGTCCGCGAGCCAGCAATCGATTCCGGTCGTCGTGTTCCCGCAGGTCCGGCGTTACGATTGCTGCCTGCCGGTAGGTGGCAGACAGCAGAATGGTTCGCAGGAGTTTCTTCATGGACCAGTCACTGTCCATGAATTCCACAGCCAGCCAGTCCAGCATTTCCGGATGCGACGGAGCGTCGCCTTTGATGCCGAAGTCCTCCACGGTCGGCACAATTCCCCGTCCAAAAATCTCCGCCCACCAGCGATTCACCGCGACTCGTGCAACCAGCGGATTTCGGCGATCCACAAGCCATTTTGCCAGCGTGAGACGGTTTGGCGGACCATCAAGGGCCGGATGAAGAATCTGCGGTGTGCCCGCGTGAACCGTTTCTCCGTGGCTTCGATAATCGCCTCGTTCGAAGATGTAGGACATGCGTGGCTGATCCAGTTCGATCATCACCAGCGTTGTGTCCGCGGCCACGGAACCGAGTTTCTTCTTCACACTGCTGATCTCGTCCGTGATTTTCTTTGTGTCAACGTCGTTCTTTGTTCGGTAGTCGAGAAGTTTTCGTCGCTGTTGTTTGGTCCATTTCTTCGGCGTTGATCTGAGCGCCGCAGCGACGTCTGCCGGAATGGAAGCGGCTTCAATATTTCCCGTGACTGCTGACAACCGAAAACGGCCGATCGATCGAGCCCCACCATAGTCATGGGCCAGCGTAAAGGTGATGGTGGCGGATTTGGCAAGGGCCAGAGGTTCCGTCAACGTGAATCGGGCCCAGTGTGGCTTTCCGAATTGCGCGGCGATCGCCCAGCCCGTCTTTGCTTTGTTGCTGAGTGCTCCGCCGACATCCCAGTTCTTCTGGGAAAAATCGGCGATTGCTGACTTGAACTCCACGGACCGCAAAACGCTTGCACCCTGCCCCGGCACGGCAGCGGAAAATCGATTCAGCACGAAGTTGTTCCGCATGGCATCGCCACGACCGGGGCCCGTCCCGGGCAGTGAATCGTGGGTCAGCACATCCAGACGAATCGCAGAGATTTTCGGCAGCGTCGTTCTGACCGTCACTGTGTACGTATCCTTGTCCGGCGGGTCATTGCCGACAAGCAGAACGGAACCGTCTTCGAGGATCTGATGTGAGTCGGTCGTGCCAAGTGACTGAAAGTCGACAACCTGCAACACGTGAGTCTGTGGCAGGTCACTCACGGTTTCGGCAAGCTCATGGCTCCATGCCGGAAGTGTCTGGTTTAACGCCACCTTTCGCTGCCCAAGGCTGGTTTGCAATGTCGTGAGTTCAGTTTGCACCGACTTTCGCTGTGCATCCTTTGCGGGATTGGTCAGTGGCATTTTCGGTCCGCGAAAGGCGATCGAACTGGGCTTCTTCGGGTCAGCTCTATCGGCTTCGGTCTCCGTGTTGTTGAAGTAGGCGAGTAGCCGGTAGTAGTCCTTTGCAGAAAACGGATCATACTTGTGGTCATGGCATTGAGCACACTCCAGCGTCGTTCCCAGCCATACGGCGGCGGTTGTATTGACGCGGTCAATCACCTGTTCAAGCCGCGTCTCTTCCGGCAGCGAGCCCGCTTCGACATTTGTGGGTGTGCAGCGATGAAACCCGGTGGCAATCTTCTGAGCTTCCGTCGCATCAGGCAGCAGGTCACCGGCGATCTGTTCGATGGTGAATCGATCGAAGGGCATGTCGTCGTTGAGTGCCGTGATGACCCAGTCGCGGTAGGCCCAGATTTCACGAAGGTTGTCGCGTTGGAATCCGTGAGAATCGGCGTACCGCGCCAGGTCCAGCCATGGACGAGCCCAGCGTTCGCCGAACTGAGGTCGTTGCAGAAGTTCGTCGACAAGTTTTTCATAGGCGTCGTCGGACGGGTCTGTCGTGAACGCATGGACTTCATCCGGTGATGGCGGCAAGCCAATGATGTCAAGGTACGCTCGGCGGATCAGCGTTTCCGGCAATGCCTGGGGCGATGGGTGCATGTTCTCGCGTTGCAGTCCAGCCAGAACGAAAATGTCGATTGGGTTTCTGGACCACTCGTCACCCTTTGATGGTGGCGATGCAGGCCGCTCGGGGGCGACGTAGGCCCAGTGTTTCCCGGGGCTGAAGTCTGTCGGCCATTCGGCGCCGGACGCAATCCAACGTCGGAGAATTCGGATTTCCGTCTTGCTCATTGGCTGGCCGATGGCAGGCATGATTTCGTCATGGCCGCTCGGCAGAGAAACACGCCGGAGCAGTTCGCTGTCTTCCGGCTGCCGGGCACTACTGTTCCTGATGACAGAAACTGCGCGCGGTCGTCCAGCCTCAGTTCTCCTTCCTGCTTTTTGTGATCATGACATTCAAAGCATGCCTTACGGAGAATCCGGTATACATCACGTTCGAAGTCAACGCCGTTTTCCGCAGAAACGGACGCGAGGAATGCCGAGAACGTCAGCATCGCAGTCGCCACTTTTTTAATCATGCCAGCCTTCATTGTTCTCAGCGAATGCGCCGCCCGGTACACTCCACCAACCCAACGGCCATACCTGGAGCAGCTTACTTGTTGTCGTGGACGATACTGGCTCGTGGGAGTAGCGAAACTGCCTTTGAAACGCGTTATTCGCGGCCAAAAGTCAGCGTGAAACACTTTAGTTTACAAGGACTCAGACCTGAATGAAGATCGAACACACCGCTTTCAACGTAGAAGAACCGGTTTTGATGGCCAGATGGTACGTCGAGCATCTGAGGTTAACGGTCAAGCGACGAACAACAGACGCTCCGTATGCCCATTTTCTGGCCGACGACAGCGGGACTGTTATGATTGAGATTTACGGCAACAAAGACGCTCCTTTGCCCGATTATCGAAATATGAATCCCGCCGAAATGCACCTGGCCTTCGTTTCCAGCGACGTTGCGGCTGATACTCAGCGGCTTCGTAACGCAGGAGCGACCGTTGTGGCGGACGTCCATCAACTGAACGACGATACGTTCGCGATGTTACGAGATCCATGGGGCCTGCCAGTGCAGCTTGTGCAGCGGGCGACGTCCATGATCTAGCACCCCCGGCAAACCCCGTGTGACCCATGGGGGTTCTTTGGGCGTCGGCTTAATTCATCGTGTACGTTTCGTACGGATTGTCACAGGGCGTCCCCCGGGTAATCTGCATTTGCCGCAGCGTGGGCTGGATGACGATGGAAAACACGGTCGTCCAGAAGCCGTGTTGGGGATCGGAATTCTCGTGTCGACAAATGGAAGTCGGGTGTCCGCTGTGGTCCCGCAGCGCTTGTTTCACTTGTTGCAGATCCGGGCTGTCATGGGCCAGCAACAACTCGTCAATTCGTTTCTTACGCGGGTATGATTGAATTAACTCCGCAAAGTCACCGTTGATGTATTTGAAGTCGGGATGTACGCAGTGATTAGTATGAGTGACGCAGTGGCTGTTCACAGGTGTCAGTGTGCGAATCCTGTCGACCGTCGCTTCCAGGTTGGCCGGGCCCTGAGGTGTGGTCATCATAATGTTCACGGGGATTGCTCGGTGAGCAGAAGCCAGAACGGCTGTCGCTTCGTCAAGTGATGTCGCATCGTACATCTGCCTCAGAATGAAATAGTGTGGCACTCCGACGTTACGGCTGGGAGCTGGCAAGGAATTGACGCAGGCTCCAATACATGTTTCTGAAAATCCCATGTACGAAATCAGGCCGGCCTGCGTGCACATCATCGTCGCCGGCTTGTCGGCGGGGCGTCGCGTCAGGACGACGGTGAACTCGTCCAGAATCGGGTCGTTGTCCCAATTCTGTGCGACGATGGGCGCTCGCGATTCGTCTCCTGACAATGACAACGACGTACAGCCCGCATCCTCATCGCCTGTCAGTTGGTTGCGAATCTGAAGCAGCATCAAATCCGCCTCCAACACGCCGGCGGCCTCGGCCGTTCCTCGGATTTCTTCCAGCAGATCGGGACACCAGTCTGCCACGTAACGCGTGGATTCGGCAGCTATGAGTGCCGCTCGATCTTTGGAGACGCACATCGTCTTATTAACGCGTTCCAGCGCAATTTGGCAGAATCCACGAATCTGTTCTCGGGCCGATTCACCGATTTGCTGCCCCAGTTGGCGCGGGCTGCCGGAAACTGTCAGCTCGGGATATCGCGTCGATGTCATGCTCCCCTCCGGAAATCAGGAATCAGGTCCGAAAGACCCGGCACGGCAGACTATCGATTCGGAAAAACGACGTCAAATATGTCGACATTAGTCACGCGAATCGTGGCGCCTGGATTGCCCCCTGGAAGTCTGCGTTGCACTTACCAGTCCACGTCAGTTCTGGTGTGGATGCGACTGGCGACGTCAGTGATGTGCGGGTTGTTGTGAGTGAGACGGGCTACAAGAGCTTCGACGGATACATTGGAAATTTCACAGACAACCGAGATCGATTCATCCGTCACCTGCCGCACAGCAACACACTCGTCGAACGTTTGTTCAAGTTTTTTCTTCCATTTGCTCTGATCGACCCATTCCGGGATCAGGCCGATGACACGACGTTCACCGTCGCATCCGCGAATGAACGGCCACGCTCCTTCCGGGAACCGGCACGTGTTTCCGTCGGTGTCGTGCTGTGGACCAGCAAGCCTGTCAGATGCGTTCATTAGAAAATGAGTCGCTTCACCCACGATTCGTTTAGACCAATCGTTCCGGGTGATCTGGCCCGATGCAAGTGCCGACAGCAGCGATTCGTCGTGCGAACTAAGATGTCGGTCGAATGCATCAATGACTTGCTGAGGCACGGCACTGGACAATATCACCGTAGTTGATATTTCTGACGCGACGGATTCCAGCTGCAGTTGAAGTCTGTCCTGCTTCTCCAGAAACCCCTTGACGCACGCCGAGACGGCTTCCAGATGTTGCACAAAACAGTGGTAAATGGCCTGATATGCCAGCAGGACGCAGTATTGGTATTGTTTTGTGAACGCAAGCACAGCGTCTGCAACGCTGCTGTTTTCAGTGGCTTGAAACGGAGCATCGGCTGCGCCATCCGCCCTGTGTGCGCTTCAGTTCACCAGCGGTGAAATGAGCGGCCGTCCTGGCGCCTTCCAGACGATGATGTGAGTTCAGAATCTGTCGAAGATGATCAACGATGGTCTCCTGTGCCTTTTCGCTGGTCGTGGCAAGGGCACTCTGGAGGTTTGACACAATGCCGTGCAGAGTCCGCCGATCACCCGGAGTGTCTTCTTTGCGGGAAAGTTCCTCCTGTAAGAAATCCAGTGTCTGGCCGTGTGTCACTGCCTCGGCCGGAAATATGTCGGTCAGGCGGGTATTGATTTCCGCTGCAAAGGATTCTAGTTCGTGCCCGCATTCGCCTCGCAGAAACGTCATGACCTGTTCGGGTAGCGTTGTTTCTGTCAGGCTGAGTTCTGTCAAGAGTGTTTGTGTGTCGGACAATTCAACCGGTAAGTTGTGGTGTTGTTCCGGTGCCATGCGCCCGACAGCTCCGCACCACTTCCGCAACAGCACGGTACACAGACTACTGCTTTCCTGGAACGCTGCGTTGTACGCGCCTGCATGATGCGAACAGAATCCCAACATGCGGAGTCGCGCGGGCTCACCCTGGTGTATTGGCGTCGCCGTTCTCCACGCCCGGAAATCGAAGCTGGCCGATGTGGACGCGGCAAGGAAAAGATGCCCTGCGACTTCGTCGGCTTTCGTGGCTACGGCTGCGTCGTTGAGGCCGTCGCCGACGTGGACGAAGTACGTGTGATCAAACGGTGCGGCATCACTGATACCGGGAACTGGGTCGAACCCAGAGCCGACGCGCACATGCCTGGCGTACTCAGATGCTTCAATTCTTCAAGAGTTGAGACCGTATTCGCTTCCTGGACATCTGTGGTGGTTCGGACTGCGCCGGTGCCATGCAGAAGGACGCCGTGAATCTCCACGTTAGGATCGACATTGATGCGGCGATGCTGCGGACCATCAAGCCGACGTCCGCCACAGTTCCGCTGCTGGTGCCGCCGACTGTTGACGCGACAACATAAACGTCAATGCCGTCAAGGCGAATCGGAAATTCGAACCGGTCAGCGGCGCTGGCGATCGCGTTTGCCGCAGAGGCCTTCAGCAACTGTTGTTCAATCTGCTTTCGCACGGTCTGGCGATGGTCACACAGCGCAAGGCGGCCGAGTGGTCGAATACCCTCCACCTGACCCGACCGGGGAATGTTGAACACCAGCGACGACTCATCCATGATAAGTCCAGTTCGCGGGCCGATCGATATGCTGTCGCCGTGCGGAGTGGAATGGCTACTGTTTCGTCAGCGGACAATCCCACGCCACCGTCGCTGTGCCGCAACGACTGCAGTGCTTCGCGATCAGTGTCAATCTGCAGGAACCGAAAGACGTCTGCGTCCCGTCCGTTGCTGACAAATTTGTTTTTCAGCTGTTGGAGTATGTGTCCGGCAATTCCTCCGACTCCAACAAAGACAACCGGGCGCAAACTGCATTCTGCGGGGTCGACGGCGTTAATCGGAATCGAAGTGGATGCGACATGTCCCACCGTCTTGCCATCGTCTCCATCCGGCGTCTGCAGAGGATCAGTGCGATTGAGTTCGCCGTTGGAATACGGGTCGTTCGGAGGAACGACGCTTCTGTGTAATCGCGACGTCCTGCGACGCTGCAGTTCTTCCACGAATTGTCGGCAGTTCTCGTACCGGGAATTCTGATTCTTTGATAGCGCTCGTGCGACGACCGGACGGTCAATGGGTTGAAGGTGAATCAGGTCCGGCTGACTGCGCAGATGTTGTGCCGTCAGTTGTGCGGCCGTTCGTCCGTTGAACGGAGGTTGCCCGGTCAGCATCATCTGATAGACGATCGCCAGACTGTATTGGTCACTGCCGCGTCCGGTACGGCCCTCGAAGATTTCGGGAGCGGCGTACAAAGGCGTGAAACCGTTTACCAGAGACACGTTGGCAGAGTTCAGGTCCTTTGCCAGGCCGAAGTCGCCGACTTTTGCGTGGTTCCCCTGCAGCAGCAGGTTGTCTGGCTTGATGTCCAGATGCTGAAGCCCATGTTGCTCAGACATGAAGTCCAGTGCGTCGGCGGCGTCCTTCAGGTAAGGGAATGGTGTTGTAGCAATCATGCAAATGAGTCCGATTGCGCTGTGCTATAGAGCACCGTTTGACAGGCTGAGAAACGTGTGACGGCCGTCCCCGCGTTTCGAAAATGGCCGTCGTGATGTTTCGCCCGGTTTTCTATTTGCAGCATTTTGAGGTGTTCGACACGTTGGAAACGCTGTCCGCTGGCCTCTTGATCGACTGTTGATAAAGCGTGAGTTCCGTGAGCATTTCTATGAGGAAAAAGTCGGCTGGCAAAGACGGCGTTGTCGGTTCACAATGGGACGGGTTTGGTGAGAACGATGCCGGGATACGTCAGCCCCGTCGGAGGTTGAGAATCACTACTTCAACACTTATGGCGGCTGAATGCCGGCACGACTGAGAATTGTTTCCTTGGCGGTCCTGATGTATCGGGGGATGACGTGATCCATTTGTCGCAACTATCTGTTTTGTTTCTAAGCGCCGCGGGCTGTCTGTTCCCGACGCCAGTCGTGGCACAGCAGGAATACTCGCTGCAGCTTGAAGTTTTGACGCAGCCGTTGCCGGGAGTCGGGCGCCATACACAGCAGTGGGCAGAAGTCTTTCTGGATATGGGGCGGCGAGCAAGGTTTCGTGCCGGAAGAAACGGTGAGAAAAGTCGGCTCGAGGATTCCGGTGTCGCGGGCCGGAGGGTGGTCAAGGCGGTTGGCATTCTGAAGGGTGATGGTTCCCTCATGTTCCTGGATCGTAAATTCGTGACGACAAATCTCAAGCCTGTTGAGGATTGGCTGCAGCGTCTGGAAACGTTTGGAGCTGCCGGACCTCCGAATGAGAGTCCCACATGGGGACTTACCGCAAAACAATACGCGGCCGTTCTGAAACAGCTGAGCGAATCCGTGAAGACTCCGCTGAACGTGCGTACTCCGATGGAACTGATTGACAGCCTGAATCTTCCGGCGGGCTTTCAAGTGACGTTTACAAATGCGGGACGCCAGCGTGCGTTTCCGAAAACAACGATTCGCCGAACAACTGATGCCTACAAAGGGCTCAGCAAGGGCAGTGTCCTGGCCGCCGCCCTGGCACAGTTCGGCCTGGGCTTTCGACCCAAGTCCAGCCCGGCCGGAGGCTTCCTGATTGAGGTCGATGTCGGCACCGAGTCTGATAATATGTTTCCGGTCGGCTGGAAGAACACTGCGCCCATTACGACCGTGGCCCCCGGGTTGGCCAAGTCTGTTTCTGTCGACCTTGAAGGGGCGGACCTGGACGACCTGATTCAGGTGATCGCCGAGCGTCTGAAGGTGCCCTACTTTTACTCACACTTCGAGCTGCTTTCGAACGGCACAGATGTTTCCGCCCTTAAGTACTCACGCAAACCAGACAGGCTGTCGCTCTTCAGGCTGATGGACATTATTGGAAAGAAGCACAATCTGGGCCTGAGTCTTCGCACTGATGAGGCCGGCCATCTATTTCTGTGGGTGACCACGGCCGCTGAAAATAAGGCATTTCGCAGACGGTTCTGACACGACTGTCAACACTGTGAAGGGCACGCGTCAGACCGACCATAGTTTACACCTGGTGTGTCGTGTTACTGCTTCGGAGAAGCAGTGAGCCATTGCAAAAGGCGTAGGTTGTTGAGATCGGCCAACCACGGTAGAGCGATAAGCAGGTTTCCTGTGTCAGGTGAGGCGCCCGCAATTTCACTGCCTGCAAGCAAGCAGTGGCACGGATCACGGCGGGGGGCTGGAAGAGCATGGCGCAGGTAACATGGCACAAAAAAAATCCGCCGCCTGTCCATGCCTGCCCTCCGGGAGGCTGTCCGGATATAGTCTTCCCTGACACAATTGGCGTTCATCTTATTCAACCTCAGAACAACAACGACGGAAAGAAGTTTCTCAATGGCCATGACGGCTTCCCTCACACCCGCTCACGAAGTCGCAGCGGATTGGCTGGTTGTACTCGTTTCAGACACACCGGAGTTTCAGGGCAACACACGTCAGGTGGACGATGCGCTTGGCGGAATGATCCGGACCGCGATGGAACGAGGCGATTTTGAGGCAAAGAGGCAGGAAGTGCTTCCGCTCTATCAGACGGCAGGAGTGGCGGCGACCAATGTCGTTGTTGTTGGAATGGGACCGACAGCGGCCAATGATGTCCGTAATCTGCGGCAGAGCATGTTGACCGGTCTGCGGGTCTGCTGCATGAATAGTGATCAGTCGGTGGCAATGATTGTGGACGACACAGTCAGTGAAAGGCTTTCGATCTCACAGCTGGCCGAGACGTTCAGCGACAGCGTGGTTTCCGGGCCAGTCGATTCCGACGTGTACAAGGCAGAAGTCAAACGGCATCCCTTCGTCGAGGCTACCTTGTGTCTGACGGACATCGCTGACATCGACCACGCACTCAATGCGGGCGCAATCGTCGGCAGCGCGTGCAATGTTGTCAAGGACCTTGTCAACAGGTCAGCCAATGACATCTTTCCGCAGACCTTTGCCGCGTGCGCCGCTGAGATCGCGGAAGACTGCGATCTGGAGTGTGTCATTCTGGATGAAACGCACCTGGCGGCGGAGAAAATGGGCGCGCTGCTGGCGGTGGCTCGAGGCAGCGAGAAGCCGCCGCGAATCGTGAAGCTGACCTACCGAGGCGCTGACAGCGACGCTGAGACAGTGGCGCTTGTCGGTAAAGGCGTTACGTTCGACAGCGGTGGCTACTCGATCAAGCCAAGTGACGGCATGATCTCGATGAAGGCCGACATGGCCGGCGCGGCGACGGCGCTGGGAGTGATCAGCGCGGTCGCAACTCTGAAGCTGCCGGTGAATCTTTCTGTGTACCTGGGCCTCGTGGAGAACATGATCAGTGGCAGCGCCTATCGTCTGGGTGATGTTGTGACCGCTCGAAACGGCACCACCATCGAAATTCATAACACGGACGCCGAGGGGCGGCTGGTGCTGGCGGACGTGCTGAGTTACGCGATTGACGACGGTGCCGACGCGGTCATTGATCTGGCGACGCTGACCGGAGCCTGTGTTGTTGCCCTGGGAGAGGAAATCACAGGAATATTCGCCAACAGTGCTGAACTGAGTGATCGCATTTCCGGGGCTGCGACTTCGACAGGTGAGTTCTTCTGGCCGATGCCGATGCACGAGCATTTTGAGCCACTTTTGAAGAGTGACGTCGCGGACTGTAAAAACGTAGGTCCCCGATGGGGCGGAGCCGTCACAGCCGCAAAGTTCCTGGAAAAGTTTGTCGGCGATACTCCGTGGGTTCACCTGGATATTGCCGGACCATCGTGGGCCGATTCGGCGACGGCGTGGCAGGACGCCGGGGGCACCGCCAGCTGCGTGCGAACACTGGTCGAAGTTTTTCGCCGTGAATAGCGACTACAGCGAATTTCGCTGACTCATGGCCGCGGTTGACGTGTTTCAATAACAAAACGGCCGCCCCCACGAGCCAGAACCGGTTCCGTCAATTTTTGGCTCCATTGGTGTTTTCGCTCACATTCTGAGCAGGGTCGGACATGCCCGCGTGGCAACGTTTTATGGTCGGGAACGGTACAATGCCGGACCTGCCAGGGAATTTGCTGGTCTGGTATCGTTGTTGGCAGCTGCATCAACGGGTAAACTGTTGTGTGCTGGTGTGACGACGGGTACAGATACCGGGCTCGCTCAGCATTGCCGCATTTCCGGTCTCTTCAACCATGCCCCGTCACCTTTCTGCTCACACAGTCCCACCGCAACGCCATCCACACTCGTCTTGAGTGACGCTCGTGAAAAATGATTCCCGTTACCGAAACCACCTTCAATCCGAGTCTGCAATTGGGTTCAGCCACAGCGTTTGACTATCAGCCACGGACCCGCGTGGTTTTCGGAGTCGGCAGTTTCGCCAGACTCGGTGAGATTGCCAGCGAGTTTGGTAACGGACCCGTGCTGCTGGTGACTGATCCGGGACTGAAGCAGGCGGGCCACGAGGAGTCAGCGATCGCGTCTCTGGAGTCCCAGGGGCTGAAGGTTGCCGTTTTTGATGACGTCGCCACGAATCCAACAACAGACGACGTGGACCGTTGTGTCGAGTTTGCCAGGGGGAAGAGCATTCAATTGATCGTCGGACTCGGCGGCGGCAGCAGTATGGATTGTGCGAAGGGCGCCAATTTTCTGCTGACGAACGGCGGTCGCATGCAGGACTACAAGGGCATCGGCAAGGCGACGCATGAGATGTTGCCCATGATTGCCGTCCCCACAACATCCGGCACGGGCAGCGAAGCTCAGTCCTTTGCTGTGATTGCGGACGCCAAAACGCACATGAAGATGCCCTGTGGGGATCCCAAGGCGGCCTGTCGCGTGGCCATCCTCGATCCGGAACTGACCGTCACGATGCCTCGGGTTGTGGCGGCAGCTACTGGCATCGACGCCATGACGCATGCCATCGAAAGCTATGTGACGAAGAAGCGTAATCCGATGTCTCAGATGTTTGCCCGTCAGGCGTGGGCACTGCTGTCGAAATCGTTCGCTGTGGTCATGAAAGCTCCCGATGATCTTGAGGCACGCGGCAACATGCAGCTGGGGGCTCACCTGGCCGGAGCAGCCATTGAAACGAGCATGCTGGGCGCAGCACACGCGACGGCCAATCCATTGTCGGCACACTTCGACATGGTGCATGGGATTGCGGTTGGTGTCATGTTGCCACATGTGATCCGGTGGAACATTCCGGAGGTTGGTCATCTTTATCGTGACCTTGCCATATCTGCGGGTTGGGCTGGCCGCGGTGATACAGCTGAGCAGGCTGCTGAAACGCTGGCGAAGGGTTTTGCAGAACTGGTTGCGGTCGCCTCGATGCCTCAAACGCTGACGGATGCTCTTGAACTACAGCTGAATGACAAAATGCGGGATACTCTGGTCGAAGAAGCGACTCAACAATGGACGGGAACGTTCAACCCGCGAACAATGGACGCGGATGGGTTTCGGCAACTTTACAGAAACGCGACGTGATGGCAGATCAGTAGCGTTGCACGCTGGCTGTATCAGGAGTTCAATTATGCGACCACGATTTACTCGACGCGAAGCACTTTCCGCCCTTTCCGGTGGTGCGGCCGCATTTTTCGTTGGTCAACACCTGGCCAGTGCTTTGCCGCCGACGTCTGCGTTGACAGGCCCCACGGACTCCAGCTGGGCATCGTTTCGCAACGGGTCGGCTCAACGAGGAATCTCGAAAACCCAGCTGGCTGAGAAACCGGAACTCAGATGGGAGGTCGTCTCGCGTGATGGCTGGCTGGCGACCTGCGCGATTGTCGGCAATCACGTCTACGCGCCTGCGTTGCAGGGATATCTGCACTGCTTCGACAAAGACACCGGCGCAGAACTGTGGCGGTACCGCACGATTGACAGTGCCGACGAAAAGAAGTTTGCCCCCGGCTTTAAGGCGGCTCCTCTGGTGACCGAAGAAGCTGTTTATGTCGGCGACGAGGACGGAATTCTGCACGCCGTAGACCGTGTCTCAGGCAAGCTGTTGTGGAAGTACAGCACCGATGCTGAAATCGCCGGAGGCGTTGCCGTATATCAGGACAGGTTGCTGCTGGCGTCACACGATGCGTTCCTGTACTGCCTGTCAAAGCAAGGCAAGGAACAGTGGAAGTTTGAAACGAACGACCGTATCAACTGTTCACCGGGGATCGCCGATCATTTTACCTTCGTGTCCGGCTGTGATGAACACCTGCGAGTCATCGACCTGAATAGCGGAGACGAAGTTCGCGATGTCGCCATGGAATCCTATCTGATCGCATCGCCGGCCATTGTTGACGATATGTTGTATGTGGGTTCGCAGGCGGGGATCGTTGCTGGCGTTAACTGGAAGACGGGAGAGATCGAGTGGCGTTACGAGGGCGAACGAAGCATGCCATACCATGCGTCCGCGTCTGTGACGGACGATCTGGTGCTGGTCGGCAGCCACGACAGTAAATTTTATGCCATCGATCGACATACGGGAAAAGGACGCTGGACCTTCTCGACCAAAGCCCGAATTGAATGTTCTTCCGCCGTCGTGGATAGCCGGGTCTTCTTCGGTTCTCGCGATGGCAATATTTATGGGCTTTCCATCGCAGAAGGCCGTGAAGTCTGGAAGTTTAATGCGGGCAAGGCGATCACGGCTGGTATTGCAATCGGGGAAGAATGTATGGTTGTTGGAGAAGACGACCACAACGGTAAACTACGGTGTTTTGCATAGACGAGACTTATTGAATTCTTCCGTCGTCACGCCGATGCACGGCGGTGCGCAACAACATAATCGAAAATTATGAAAACAACTGACGTCTCAACCGCAACCGAAGTGGGCAGCTACTTTATTTCCAACTATCCACCGTTTTCGCTGTGGACCGAAGAAAATACGCCGGAGATTCTGGAAGCCTTTGACCGGCCCGTCGAGCAAACGAAGGACACGACGGCGGGGTTGTACATTCACATTCCATTCTGTCGGAAACGCTGTAAGTTCTGTTACTTCCGCGTCTACACGAACCAGAACGCGGCAGCGATCGAAGAATATGTTCAGGCCTTGATACGTGAGATTGAACTAATCAGTCGCAAGCCGGGAGTGCAGGGACGTGGACTGGAGTTCGTCTACTTTGGCGGTGGCACGCCATCGTATCTAAGCTCAAAACAACTGCGTTCGCTGCGAGAACGTATGAGTCAGCATGTCACGTGGGAGAAGGCAAAGGAAGTGACCTTCGAGTGCGAACCGGGCACGCTGAGTCTGGACAAACTTAAGACGCTGAAGGAGATTGGAATTACACGATTGTCGCTGGGCGTGGAAAACTTTGATGATCGCATTCTGGAAGAAAACGGCCGCGCACATTTATCGCCGGAAGTGATGAAGGCATACGACTGGATTCAGGAGGTCGGATTTCCTCAGGTCAACATTGACCTGATCGCCGGCATGGTGGGCGAGACCGACGATAACTGGCAGCGGTGCATCGACAAGGCCATCGCGATGCAGCCGGACAATATTACGGTCTACCAGATGGAGCTGCCGTTCAACACCGTGTATTCGAAGGAGATGAAGGAACAAGGCGTTGAATCACCTGTCGCAGACTGGCCCACCAAACGTCGCTGGGTCAGCGAAGCGATGGACCGGATGATGGCGGCGGGCTACAGCATTTCCAGCGGTAACGAGCTGGTCCGGAATCCCGAGACAGATCACTTTGTCTACCGAGACAACGTGTGGCGGGGTTGTGACCTGATTGCTACCGGGGTTTCTTCATTCGGGCACTTCCAGGGTGTTCATTATCAGAATCTGGATCGCATTGAAGGCTATATTGAAACCGTGAATCAGGGCGAACTGCCGGTAAATCGAGCGCTGCGGCCGACTGAACATCAGATGTTGATTCGCGAAGTCGTCCTGCAGATGAAAGAAGGACACATCAGCGGCGACACGTTTCGCAGCAAGTTCGGAGTCGACATTTTTGCTGAGTTTCCGGAAGCCTTTGCAAATCAGCAGGCCGCTGGATATCTGACCGTGGATGGCGACAATGTGAAACTGACCCGGAAGGGGCTGTTGCAGGTCGACAGTCTTCTGCCCGAATATTTTGAAAAAGAGCACCGCGCTGTTCGCTATACCTAAACTCAGATGATCGATGGAGCCTCCTGCCTGTGAACCCGTTAATTGAACTGGATCAGCTTTGTGCGCTGTTTCCCGAGCCCGTAGGACAGCCGCTGTACCTGTCGGCCGAACATATTGCCCGTGAGGCCACGCCGGAACCGTACCATCGGATGCTGGTGCATGAACATCACATGACCATTGAGATGGAGAGTTATCACGATTGCTCGGTCGACGTGGAAGTCGTGGATTCTCGCTTTGAAGACGATTTGTACTGCCGCAAAATACTGTTGAAAAAACAGGGGACCAGCGACGTTGTGCAGTTTGGAATTGTTCGATTCAATTTCGACTTCGTCACCGACGCGGTCCGCCGTGAGATTGAATCGGAATCGATTCCTTTGGGTCGCGTTTTGATTCAGCATAATATCCTCAGGCATATTGATCTGGGTGCGATTGTCAAATTTGAAGCAGGGCCGGCGTTGAGTCGGTATCTGCCGCTGAACGAGGCACAGAGTACGTTTGGACGCATGGCGACTATCTTCTGCAATGGATCCCCCGCCGTGGATTTATTGGAGATTTCAGCACCCTTGCCTTGAATCAAGTAATCGCCAGACTGATGACGTCGATGCAGTAGATGCTGGCCACATCTTCCGGCGGCGAGGTTTCTTAGCATTGTTGCCACCCTTTGAATCATCCGTGTAAGCTCGTTCCGTATGATCCAGCCCAATCCTGAATCACCCATCAACTACCTGCCGCCGCTTCAGGATCAGTACGACGTGATCGTCGTCGGTGGTGGTCCGGCCGGATCGACGACCGCAGCGCTGGTGGCAGAATACGGGCACAGCGTGCTTTTGCTGGAACGAGCTCAATTGCCGCGATTTCACGTCGGTGAGTCCCTGATTCCGGAGACCTACTGGCCGCTCAAGCGACTTGGGCTTATTGAGCGATTGAAGCAGTCAGCATTTCCACGCAAGTACAGTGTTCAGTTCGTGAGCGACGGTGTGAAGGAGTCTGCTCCGTTTTACTTTGAACTTTATAACCTGCACGAAAGCAGCGTGACGTGGCAGGTCGATCGCGGCGAATTCGATCAAATGCTGATGGACCGGGCCAAAGAACTAGGCACCGTCGCTCACACTTCCGCCCATGTGACAGACGTTATCTATGAGGATGATCAGGCTGTGGGGGTCAAGTGTCGGCTGTTGAACGAGGACGGCGGACGCACAGAACGCGAGATTCGTTGCAAAATCGTGGTGGATGCGACAGGGCAATCCGCATTTATCAGCAGTCGTCGGGGACAGCGAGACGCAGATCCGATGCTGAAAAAAGGAACCATCTGGACTTACTGGAAGGGCGCACTCCGCGATTCCGGCAAGGACGAAGGCGCTACGCTCATCATGCAGACGCCCGGTAAAAAATCGTGGTTCTGGTACATCCCACTGCAGGATGACGTCGTCAGCATCGGCTGCACCGGCAGCATGAATTACATGTTTGGTAAAGAAGCCGGGAGCGTGGAATCCGTCTACGATCGGGAACTGTCGCGATGTCCTGCCATGCAGAAGCGGCTCGCAAATGCCACTCGGTACACAGACTTCTTCACAACGAAAGACTTCTCGTACTATTCACGCGAGGGTGCGGGGCACGGCTGGTTATTAGTCGGAGACGCATTCGGATTCATTGACCCGGTATATTCGAGCGGAGTCTTCCTTGCATTGAAGGGCGGCGAGTTTGCGGCAGACGCAATTCATGATGCTCTGGAACGTGGCGACCTGACGGGGCCACGACTGGGCCAATGGCAGCCGTTGTACAAACAGGGCATCGAAAACTTCCGCAAACTTGTTTATGCCTTCTATGCCGAGGACTTCAGCTTTGGAATGTTTCTGAAGGAGCATCCTGAGTACAAGTCGAACATGGTCGACATTCTTGTGGGCGACGTGTTCAAGCCTTGTGTTGGCGACATCTTTGATGCCATGGGAGTCGTTGAGCCTGCCATGGACACGCCGCTCAAACGTACGGCACTGGCCTGATCCGCACGATTTCGTCTCTACCTGTGTGCCGGCTGCCGGCGGGCCACACGAGGCTGTGATTCAAATCAAGTCAGCGCAAGAAAAGAACGGTTCGAACAAAGCTCGAACCGTTCCTGTCGTCTGAGTTGTGCAACTGCCGATTATGGATCTGCCGGGGCCGCCATTTCCGGTTTCAGGAGAAACGGGAAGACTCGAACGGCTTCACCTGGAGGGTGTTCTTTTTTGTAGGCCAATTGAGCAGCTCGGTCGGCAGCAAACTGCAATCGTGTGAAGTCCAGACCGCAGTAGCTGTCGGTGTCGGCTTCGGCGGCCACATCGGCAAACATTTCGCCGGAAGACGCAGCGTGGCGACGAACGCCGTGGATGCTTCGTTCGCGGACCTTCACGCCGGCAGCTGAGAGTTTGATGAGACCCTTCAGAAAACGGCCGGACGTCGTGTCTGCACCTGAGACGCGCCACAGACGCTCCCATTCTTCGTGAGCTTCCCAGTAGTAGCCCATGTTGAAGAAGTCGATAGCAAGAAGGTAGTTGCGGTTATCTTTCCATGATTCGGGACTTAGGGCTTTGGGGCCCTGTCCCGGAGCATGCTTGCGGCCATAGCTGTGACCTTTCGGGTCACGAATGGGGTGTGGCAGACCGGACGCCGGATAAAATGCGTATTCGGGAACAGGGATGGACGGAAGTAGACGTGGACGCTCCGCATCGGCCGTGATCATTGGCTGTAGACTCCAAAAGTTTCGCTTAAGAAAATGGGCGCTGTTGCCACCCTTCCCACCAACCACTTGATTAACGAACTCCGTTCAAGACACAACCTGTCAACCAGCACCGTGTGTCTGACTGGTCAAAGCAGGCTGGGTTTGATGTCTTACGCACCTGAGTACGTGGAGCGCTGAGAAGTTAGGAGGCTCGGAAAGGTAGGTGAGTTGGTTGGGTGAGTTGGCGGGGCAGAACCCAGTGATTTGTTCCCCATGACTTTACACGCTTTTTGGCGAACTGCGAGCACTTCTTTGTCGAAATCCACAGATTCCGACCGTTCTCGAACGCAGTCGGATAGGTCCACGAATGCCGAATTCCTGATCCAGCTTTCGTAACCTGAAAACACCGGGGAACATATGTCGACCCGCGTCTCTGATCAGGTCACGCGGACGGTTTTCGATATCGGGTCACGCGATATCGCCGCCCCTGGCTAAGGATTCGTTTTGGCGCGTTTGTGGCGTGGGCAGTCCATAAGGGGGGGGCAGTTCTGGAAAAGCTCTGCTCTTTGTAAGCTCCATGACCGCGGGAGCGTCGAATCACGGAGACTTCGGGGCTATGGTTCCGGATATGCCGCTGCTGTTGAACGGCGGTTGCCAGCGAAGTCCGTCACCAAAAAGGAAAAGATCGGAAAACATGTCGACAACGAGTGAACACCTGAATGTGGATGGAGCCGTTCGAGACCGGTACAGCAACGCTGCTCAGGCCGCAGAAGCCTCTCTGTGTTGTCCAGTGTCCTATGACGCGCAGTATCTGGAGGTTATCCCTGCGGAAATCATCGAACGCGACTACGGCTGTGGTGACCCTTCGAAATACCTGCAGCCTGGCGACCAGGTACTGGATCTCGGTTCCGGTGGGGGCAAGATATGCTACATCGCGTCTCAGGTCGTCGGCCCGGATGGCTATGTCGTGGGTGTGGACATCAACGATGATATGTTGACGCTGGCCAGAAAGTACCAGGACGAAGTCGCCGATCAGATCGGTTACCGCAACACGGATTTTCGCAAAGGCAGAATCCAGGATCTGCAGCTGAACATGGAATTATTCGAACAGCATCTGCGTGAGCACCCGGCGGATTCGGCAAAGAGCTGGCTGGCGGCCGACGAGGCCGCAGCGGAGCTCAGCAAGAGTGCGCCGCTGGTAGAAAGCGACAGCATGGACGCGGTGGTGTCCAACTGCGTGCTTAATCTGGTGCGGAACGGAGACCGTAAGCAGTTGTTTGCCGAGGTGTATCGTGTGTTGAAACGCGGTGGGCGAGCGATCATCAGCGACATTGTCAGCGACGAAGACGTGCCGAAAGATCTGCAGAATAACCCCGAACTGTGGAGCGGCTGCATCAGCGGCGCGTTTCGCGAAGATCGGTTTCTGGAAGCGTTTGAGGAAGCCGGGTTCTATGGCCTGGAAATCGTCAACCGACAGGAAGAGGCATGGGCGGTGGTCGACGGAATTGAGTTTCGCAGCCTGACGGTGCGGGCCTGGAAGGGAAAGGATGGTCCGTGTCAGGACCGCCACCAGGCCGTGATTTACAACGGACCGTGGAAGACCGTCGTTGATGATGACGGGCACAAGTTACACCGTGGCAAGCGAATGGCTGTGTGTGAGAAGACGTTCAATATCTACACTTCCGAGCCGTATGGCAGCCATGTCACTCCCATCGCTCCGGCGCAGGAGGTGCCGTTGGATCAGGCCGCTGACTTCGACTGTCACCGGGCAGCGATTCGAAGTCCACAGGAAACGAAACGCGGCAAGGCCACTCTGAACGTTCTGCCTGGCGATGACTGCTGCGGCGATGGAGGCAGTTGCTGCTGAGTAATCGCGACAGGCGTTCATTGAACGACCCGGTTTCACCGCCCTCAATCCGTTGTAGGAGTGATCAGAAAGATCTCCGGCAGTACTTGTGGGGTGGTGATGCGGACTGTCTTGTCACGGCTGGACTTGCCGCTGACTACAGTCACCAGTGATTTGGCGACATCAAATTTTTTGCCGATGAATTTCACCAGGTGAGCGTTGGCTTTTCCGTCCACAGGTGGGGCGGTGATCGAGACCTTGAGGCGATCACCCATCAGCCCTGCCACCTGATCTCGAGACGCTCGCGGTGAAATCCGCAGGTGTATCAGCAGATCGGCGCCGTCCCAGCGGAAGTGTCCGTTCATCTGCGAGCGATGAGACGCATCTGTTTTCTCTTCGTCGGTCATTTTATCGCGGCAAACTTGCCTGGTTGTCCTGTGTTGATTCCTGGCACAGCAATCCTACGGTGAGGTGTGCGACTGTCTGGCTGTCAACTCCATCGTTACAGCCGCTTCTGGTTGACTGGCGTCGTTGGTACTTTTCCCGACGCCCGGGCACCCAACAACGGACGCAGACGGGCAATGACACGTTCCGCTGCTGTATCAGGATCGACTGCCAGATTGTGAAATTCCATGGGGTCTGTCTGGTGATCGTACAGCTCGACGCCTTCTTTGCCCTCGGCCCATTCCGTATACCGCCACCTGTGTGTACGAATACTGCAGCCCATCACCATCGTTTTCAGCCGCTCGTCAGCAGGTCGCAATACCTGAGTGACGGCCAGACCGTCCCATGCTGACAAGGGCGCGTCCAGCAGCGGCGTGAGGTCTCGTCCCGCCAGATTGTCTGGTGCTTTTACTCCGGCGACGTTGGTCAACGTGGGGTAAATGTCGACGAATTCGACAATGCGACGACACGATTGTCCGTTCCCAGCCCGGCCCGGCACGCGAATGATCAGCGGTGTGCGAGCTCCTTCTTCAAACAATGTGCGCTTCTGCCAGATGCCATTATGTTCGCCCAGGTGGTAACCGTGGTCGCTCCAGAAGACCACGATCGTGTCTTCTGCCAGATTCAGCCTGTCCAATGCCGCCAGCAACCGCCCCACCTGAGCATCGACGAACGACACACAGGCATAGTATGCCTGCAAGGCCTGCAGCAGCACTGGCTGCGGCAGGTCGTAGTGCGGGATCGGGCAATTGTGAGCGAATGCCGGAACGGGAATGTCGTCTCGATCACCGATCGGAGCAAACGGCAACCGCATCTGCCGAACGGGATACATGTCGAAGTATTTCTTCGGAGCTACGTAAGGCGTGTGTGGTCGGAAGAAGCCGACTGCCAGGAAAAACGGTTTTGCACGATGCTGTTCCATCAGACAGATGGCTTCCGTCGCAATCATACCGTCGGTTTGTTCAGTGTCGTCACCGTCCGCCGCCAGCCAGCTAAGAGCCCCGCTGATCTTTCGGTGAGGTTCGGCGTTGAAAATCAACGACTCGTCGTCCTTGTCGCGTCCCTTCGGATTGACGGTCTTGTTCCATGACGGCGGATCATCAAATCCGTCTGTGCCGATCGCCGCGGGGACATTGTAGTGATAGATCTTGCCAACGCGTGCCGCAAAGTATCCCGCTTGCTGAAACGCCTGTGACAGAGTCACCACATCAGGGACTTCATCACGAAAGTGCCGGTCCAGATCGTAAACCTTGATCTGGTCGGGACGCAGTCCCGTCATGATCGAAGCACGAGTCGGATTGCAGAGCGGGAGCTGGTTATAGGCTCGATCAAATCGCACACCACTTGCTGCCAGTCCATCGATGTGCGGTGTCCTGGCGATCACGTCACCGTAACACCCCAATGCAGCCGACAGATCGTCAACAGCGATGAACAGTACGTTGGGCCTTGCCGCCGAAACTACCGGGGGACTGAAGTTCGGCGCAACCATGAGTGCTGCCGCCGCAGCCACGATCTGAAAAGTGTTCACCCGTCCCATTGAATCATCCTGATTTGTTTTTGCGTCCCGATACATACTGAATGAAGACAAAGATGGCGTAACGACCAGACGACGGCAACCAACTCGCGCCGGAATATCCTGTCGTACTGTCGTGAAAGCCGAAAAACGGCCAGAGCGACCTGTGAAATGGCTCGGTCGGTGGTCGCAAGCAGTTTGATTTGACGATACAGCACCAGCCTCGCCATGCCGCCTTCAACAGCAGTCACCTCAGGATACAAGGGCCGGTTCCAACCAGCCACGTTTCTGACTGTCGTTTGTCCTCGGTCCCAAGCCGGAGCCTGGGGACAAGAGAGGAGGAAGCTCCGCTTCGCCGTGTGCGGTGCAAACACACTCGCGTGCGCTTATAGCTTGTATTCACGGCTGAACGTATCGCAGTGCTGACAAACTACAGTTCCAGCGAAAAGTTGGTCAGCCTTTCCACTCCGGTACTCGTCACGCGATAATTCTGCTCCAGCCGAATGCCGGCCTTCAGTTCATCGGTGTACAGCCCCGGTTCGGCAGTGAAGCAGTCGCCTTCCTGAAACGTATCGTCCCAGTTCGGGTTCAGGTGCGGGGCTTCGTGTGGGAACAGGCCAAATCCGTGACCGAGATGGTGGAAGAACGCGTCTGGACAATATTCGTCAAGCATTGCCTGAGCCGTTTCGAATAACGTCCTGCACGACGCGCCGGGTATTACCGTGTCTTCAACCATGTCCAGCACAGCCACAATGGCCTGCCACGCGTTGACCTGTTCGTCGGTCGGCTGTCTGTTGACGGCAATCGTGCGACAGTTGTCCGCGTAATATCCACGATAGGCGGGCCCCAGATCCAGAATAAACAGTTCCCCATCCCGGGCCGTTCTGTCTCGTGGTGGGCCACCCGGGGAATTGCATTGAAAGTCATTTCCCAACGCCGTCAACGGTTCACCTGCGACGTCCACTGCGACCGCGTGAAGTTGGTTGAAGACTTCAAGTTCGCTGATTCCAGGTGCAATGATCTCTCGCGCCCGAACGTACATCGCTTCCGTACATTCGATCGCACGACGTATCATCGCCAGTTCATCCGCTTCTTTGCGGCGACGGATTTGCCACATCTGGCGGTCGACATCCACCAGACAGTCCGGGCCCGCGACATACTGAGAGAGATGATGCCCGCAGCCTGAGTATTCGACGGCCGTTCGTCCACCGAGGTTGCTGCCAACGGCATTGACCAGCGTGGCTATGGCGATCTCGGGCTGCTCCTGCCTCAGTGTGCTGTGCCACTGCGCCGAAAATGTGACGATTTCATCGGCTGCTGCGAGTTCCGGTTCCTGATTCGGCGCTGCCAGAATGCATCGGCCGTCGGTTTCCAGGCAGACGGCCGCCTGCATCAGGCGGTGGGGCCGAAAGCCCGTGAGGTACTGGACGTTTTCATGTCCGACAAGAATTGCCCGGTCAACCGACAGTTCGGCGAGTCGTTTTCTGACTCGCTGCTGCCTGAGACGGCACAGATGCGGCGAAAGGTTGAGAGGTTCTGAGGCCATGTTGCGGCGATTGGCTGTGGTGAAAGAGATAAATGAGTAGAGTGTAAAACAAGATGTCAGTTCTGAAACAAGGAGTAATGACTGTGAGTGTCGCGAGTAAAACGAGACGCGTCTACCTGTCCGGAGATTTGGTACCGGAGGCGGAAGCGAAAATCTCCATCTTCGACAGCGCTGTCATGCTGGGTGACTGCGTGACCGAATCGACTCGAACGTTCGCCCACCAGCCGTTCCGACTGCAGGACCACATCGACCGGCTATACCGTTCGCTGAAAGTCACCCGCATTGCTGTCGGCCATTCACCGGAAGAACTGACTCGGATTACGTTGGACGTTTTGGAGGCGAATTTACACGCTCTGGAATCCCACGACGATTGTTGGATCGTGCACAATATTTCTCGAGGTTTGCTGAAACACGGGCCGTCGGCAGCGCAGCAAAACCCTGCCACAGTGATGATCTTCACAGACCATCTGAATCTTCGAGGCTGGGCCGGATTTTACACGGAAGGCTGCCACGCCGTCACGTCCATGAGCCGGGCCATTCCCGCGCAGTCGTTGGATGCTCGTATCAAAAACCGCAGTCGTCTGGCGTACACGATGGCGGATGCCGAAGCGCGGTTGGTGGATCCTGACGCTCAGTGCGTTATTCTGGACGTCCATGGCAACGTATCAGAGAACAAAGGCGGTAATATCTGTGTCGTAACGGACGGAGAACTGAGAACACCCACGACCGAGAACAGTCTTGCCGGAATAAGCAGGCAAACCGTCCTTGAACTCGCTGCTGACCTCGGAATACCGGTTCGCGAACGTCGCCTGCAAATGTATGACCTCTATACTGCGGACGAATTGTTCTTCACCAGCACTCCGTACTGCATCATGCCGGCGACGCAGTTTAACGGTCTGCCGGTCGCAGACGGCCACGTGGGGCCGGTCACAAAGAAGCTTTTGGAAGCTTGGAGTGAACGTGTGGGCGTTGACATCATTGCTCAGGCTCAACGACAACTTGACGAAGATCAGGGCGTTTTATGACGAAATCGGTTCTGGCTCGTGGGGGCAGTCGCTCTACGATCAAAATACGTCAACCGCGACCATGAGTCAGCGAACATCGCTGTAAGAAGCACGAACGAGAATCAGAATGAAACGAATCAGACTTGGCGCGGCCATCCTGAATCAGACACCGCTGGACTGGGAAGGCAATACGTCGCGAATTCTGCAGGCCATCGATGATGCCCGTCAGCAGGAAGTCAGCGTGCTGTGTCTGCCCGAGCTGTGCATCACCGGCTATGGCTGTGAAGACATGTTCCTGTCACCAGCGGTGTGGCAGACGGCGTGGAACATGCTGCTGAAGATTGTGCCAAACACACGCGATATGGTCGTTTCTGTCGGCTTGCCGCTGTACGTGACCAACGGAGTTTATAACGTTGCATGTGTCATTGCCGATCGACAGATTGTTGGTTTCGTTCCGAAACAGCACCTCGCCGGCGACGGACTGCACTACGAACCTCGTTGGTTTCGGGCGTGGCCGGCAGAAACCATCAGCGAGTATCATCGAGACGAAAACAGCTGGCCCATCGGTGACTTGATTTTCGAATGTGACGGTGTGCGACTGGGCTTTGAAATCTGCGAAGACGCCTGGGTCGCGGGTCGGCCGGGGAACCGGATGGCGGAATGCGGTGTCGACGTCATCCTGAACCCCAGCGCCAGTCATTTTGCCTTCGGTAAACATGAGACCCGAAAACGCTTTGTGCTGGAGGGATCCCGATCGTTTGGCGTCAGCTATCTCTACGCAAACCTTGTGGGCAACGAAGCCGGTCGAGCAATCTACGATGGAGGAGCGCTGATCGCGTCGTGCGGAGATTTGGTTGCTGCCGGTCCCCGCTTCGGGTTTCAAGACGTTGACTTAACCGTTGCGGATGTGGATGTTGAACTTACACGAACTCGCCGATCCGGAATTCATTCGATGCCTGTTGACGTGAGTGATGACGTGCACGACCGCATCGCTCGCATCGGCGGGGTGTTGTCTGCTGCTGCGACTCACACCACAGCTGCGGCCCACGCGCCGGCGGAAACCGAAGCCGACGAATTTACGCAGGCCCTGGCGCTGGCCCTGTTTGACTACCTGCGCAAAAGTCGTTCGAACGGCTTTATCGTGAGCATGAGCGGCGGTGCGGATTCATCGGCAACCGCCTGTCTGCTGCGGTGCATGGTGGAACGAGCATTCGCAGCGCTGGGCGTCGACGGGTTTCGCGAGAAACTGTCCTACATTCCAGGACTTGACCAGGTGTCCAGCGTTGAGGGGGCCATGAATCTGTTGTTCACCGGCGTTTATCAGGCCACCCGCAACAGTTCCGAAACGACTCGGGCTGCCGCAGAAGCCGTGACCACCGGAGTCGGAGGCGTCTTCCATCATCTGGATGTGGACCAGATTGTCGCGCAGTACACGTCGATCATTGAAAACGCGATCGGGCGGAAGCTTGAATGGGATGGCGATGATATCACGCTGCAGAATATTCAGGCCCGCACGCGGGCACCGAGTATCTGGATGTTCGCGAATCTGAAGAACGCGCTGCTGCTGTCGACGAGCAATCGTTCTGAGGCTGCCGTCGGCTATGCGACGATGGACGGCGACACGTCAGGCGGCCTGAGTCCAATTGCCGGCATCGACAAGGCGTTCTTACGCCAGTGGCTGACTTTGATGGAAACGGATGGCTGCGCCCATTGTTCCCCGGTTTCTGCCCTGGCTCTCGTGAACCGGCAACAGCCCACGGCAGAACTTCGTCCGGCTCAGTTCGAGCAGACGGATGAGGGTGACCTGATGCCGTATCCGCTGCTGGATGAAATTGAAAATCTGGCGATTCGCGACAAACTGAGTCCGCAGGAAATCCTTGCCCGGTTGACGGAGGGGCATTCGGAATACTCGCTTGATCAGCTGAGGGATTGGGTCAAACGATTCTTTCGCCTGTGGTCACGCAACCAATGGAAACGCGAACGCTACGCACCGTCATTCCACGTTGACGACAAAAACCTGGATCCCAAAACCTGGTGCCGTTTCCCGATTCTTTCAGGTGGGTTCGAATACGAACTCGCGCAGCTTTGACAGTGCTGGATGCGTTTGGGGTTTCACACGGTGTCTCAGTTGGAGGGTGAAGTGACTTGTTTAGATACTTATGTGCCAATTAGGGTCGCGAGTCG
>JAPYTO010000026.1:35637-42919 GCA_029941865.1 Fuerstiella sp.
TGGAGGGTGAAGTGACTTGTTTAGATACTTATGTGCCAATTAGGGTCGCGAGTCGTTCGCCCACTGTTTCCTGCGCGACGCGACTGCGGGTATGATTTCACGTTATGAGCCTTTTCTCCGAACTTCAACAGCAGCAATTTGCTAACGGCTATGAACTGGTCGACGGCGTGCTGATGAATCAGCAGAATGCGGAACACTTCCGGATTCCTCATCCTGTCCTGAAAAAGCACGTCGGCATTGGCCACTTCGTGGAACTGAGGATCGATTCTCCACGATTCTCAGTCCATCCGGATGCCCCCGAGCAGTGTGAGTGTCCGTCGTGTCACGGCGAGGCGTCCCAGTCGATTCTCAGCCACGAGCAGCCGGCCTCGCTGGTTCCACTGGCAGCACAGGACGTGCCCTCACGAGGTTGGGGAGAAGACTTCTGGGTGCAGGTTCTGCAACTTGATGACGGCTTGTTCAAGGCTGTGGTCGACAATCCGCTGCATGAATCCCGGCTGCACGAGGTCAGTCTGGGTGACGAAATCGTTTTCCGTTCCGACCACATTCTCGCAGTGCATCCGAGCCACCGACAGGAATTGGTGATGGGCATGGACGAAGCGGACCTGAAACAACTCGTGCAGTGGCTCGGCACGCAATAGCAACGTCTGCCTGACCCCTTTTCGGACACTGCTCTCTCACGTCATACCGGAAATCGGATCTGCATTGTAAAGCGGAATCGGACGGTCCTGCAGATCGTGCCATTGTGTGTGTGGTGGAAGACCAAGCGCCGAATACATCGTCGCTGCCAGCGTTTCCGGAGTTTGCGGGTCAGACGTCGGTTGCCCGCCCTGACTGTCGGTGCTGCCAATAATGCGGCCGCCGTCGAAACCGCAGCCGGCCAGCAGCACGGACTGAACAGTTCCCCAGTGATCCCGCCCCGGCTCTTCATAGTGCGCCGGCAGGCTGGAAATCTTCGGCGTGCGGCCGAATTCTCCTGCCATCACAACCAGCGTTGATTCCAGCATGCCGCTGTTCGACAGGTCGTCCAGCAATGCCGATACTGCACGATCCATGGGCGGCAGCAGGTAATTTTTGAGATTTGGAAATGCATTGCCGTGCGTGTCCCACGTCTCATTGTTTCCCAGATTCACCTGCACGAAACTGACTCCCGATTCGACAAGGCGGCGGGACAGCATCAATGACCAGCCAAACGTGTTTTTTCCGTAGCGTTGAAGTTCAGATGCTTCTGCGGAATGGATGTCAAACATCCTGCTCAGCTGGCCATCGCCGAGCATTGAAATCGCACGCTCGCGATAGCGGGAAAAACGTTCTGTCTCGGTCAGATTATGCAGGCTGCGGTCACGGAGCTCGATCTGCGACAACAACTCCAGGCGGTCGCCGAAGTGAGATTTCGAGAGCCCTTCCGGCAAACTCAATCCCGGAGTCCTGAAATGCAGGTCGTCGGAAGTTTCTTTTCCACGCGCGTGGTGGAATTCGTATTCCGGCCACGCCCCATAGCTTTTGGCATTAAAGCGGCTGGCGCTCAGCATCCAGGGATCGTGCTGGCTGCCCATAACTCCACCGAACTGGCCTGGAATCACTCGACCTGTACGATGGATCAGTTTTTCCGGAAGCACGATCGAAGACGGCAATCCATTTTGCTCGGGTAACAGCACTCCCATCAGTGCCGCGATCGAAGGGTGGTCCGTTGGTTTTGGTAGAGACGGATTGAAGCCGACGGGCATTGGTGTCCGCCCTGACATCATCACTGCATGGCCCTGGGAATGTTCGTTGTACGGATGCGTCAGGCTGCGGACGACACTCCACAGATTGCTGCGAGCTGCCAGCCGCGGCAAATGTTCACAGATCTGCAGTCCCGGCGTCTGCGTGGCGATCGGCTGAAACTCACCGCGGATATCGTCAGCGGCCTGCGGCTTCGGATCAAAGCTGTCCTGCTGAGCCAGTCCCCCGGACAGAAAGATATAGATCACCGATCGGGGTTTCACTGACGGAACCGGGTTGCCGCGAACAAATGGCTGAGTCGCCAGTGCGGTCGAGACCGATGTCAGCCACCGTCGTCGTGTGTGAGGGCACTTCTTCAAGTTCAACGTCGTCATGCACAATCGCTCCTGAACCGGGTTCACCAGGATGGAGGTGAAAAGCGTATGATCACAAGTATAGCGGAAGTTCAGGAAAAGCGGGATCAGAAAACCGTTGGGCAGCACCGCACGGGGCAGTGCCTGGAGTTAGGCAACTGATTCCGGGCCGGAAGATGATCTTTCCTGAACTGCCCCAACACGAGAGAATTACGTCTGTTTCCACTGTAACTTCGGCAACCAGGTCATGATACCTGGTCTCTGCCGTTCACGATTTGCAACACAACACACTCATGAACGACGAATCCAGCAACACGTCTGCCCCCGACCACTCGGGGCAGAATCCGTTCTCTACGGATTTTCGAATTGCCAGTTGTGGTTTCGCCATGGGCGCGGCGGATATCGTACCGGGCGTGTCGGGAGGAACAGTTGCGCTGATTTTGGGTGTTTACGAACGATTGATCGCTGCGATTACTCGTTGCGATGCGACGTTTCTGAAGCTGCTTTTCAGCCGGCAATGGCGGGCCGCTGCCGATCACATCGACCTTCGCTTTATCACGGCTCTCGGCTGCGGCATCGCAGTTGGCATTGGTGGCCTGGCATCACTGATGACTTATCTGTTGTCAAACCAGATGTCGTTCACGTTCGCTGTTTTCACGGGCATGATTATTGCTTCCAGTATGATCGTGGCGCGACGAATCCCGAAGTGGAACATTCAACTGGTTGGCATGCTGCTGCTGGGGAGTGTGGTTGCTCTGAGATTGGTGACACTTTCTGTGCTGCAGAATCCTCCCGAATCGTTGTGGTATTTGTACCTGTGTGGCATGATCGGCATCACCGCGATGATTCTGCCAGGGATCAGCGGTGCCTTCATTCTGCTGCTGCTGAATCGATACCACTACATTACGGACAGCATCAAGGGGTTGGTTCACGGTAACATTGACATCGCGGTGATTACGGCACTGTTTGTGTTTGGCATGGGATGTCTGACCGGACTATTGAGTTTCAGCCGCGTGCTTCGCTGGCTGCTGTCCAGATACCACGACGAGACAATGGCCGTCCTGTGTGGTTTCATGCTGGGATCATTGTACAAATTATGGCCGTTTCAACGCGACGCAACGCCGGACGTGGAAAAGTTCAAACACAAGACGTTCGAAAACTTCATTCCCGATGCTTTCACGTCACAGGTCTGGGTGGCCATTGTCCTGTGTGTTTGTGGCGTTTCGGTCGTCCTGTTGCTGGACGTCTTCGGCCGTCGCACAGACCGCACTCGAACGGCAGAATCCGACAGGCAAACGCAACCAACAGCCGGTCAGTGAAGAACGCCATGCCCTCTGACGGCAGTATTTGCCCGTCTGTGCCCGCGGCGGGTTTGCGATAGTGCTGATTTCTGCGTATTTCAGGCAACACGTGTTGGTTGGATTTGAGAACTTCACTGAAACTAACGATCTATTCATTAAGGAAGTAGAGTCTGCGCTGCCTCGATGGTTCGCCGTTCCGGGACAGCAGAGTCCGCTGCAAACGCCGCCACGAGGAAAGTGGTCTGTCGTGACTGACCTGACCGTTGCCATCATGATTCTGGGGGGTGCCATTCTGGCCTGTCTTCTCGGCGGGTTCTGGATCGGGTCTCGCGGATCGCGGTGCAGCAGGATCTGGGTGCAGTTGGTGGCTTTGGTGTTGATGGTCGTTTACATCAGCTGTCTCTGGGACCAACCGGTTCTGACGCGGCTCATGCCGACATCAAGCCTGATTATCCTTGCCAATTGGCTGCCTCTGTGGGGCAGCTTTTTTGTGGGTATCTATGTGGCGTCACAGGTCGGCACCTATCGACGCTCCGTGTTGAGCATAGTGACGCTTCTGCTGTGCGTGTATTCCGGCGTCGCGCCGACACTGGGCAAACCACCGCTTTGTGACGCCGGTCACACCTGGTCTGAACTACAACCACAGACCACGCCACACACGTGTTCCGCAGCATGTGCCGTTTCACTTCTGCGTCTGCACGGAATTCAAGCGACCGAAAGTGAACTTGCCGAACTGTGCCTCACGCGCGAAGGGACCCATTGGCTGGGGCTGTATCGTGGCATGATGCTGAAGACGGCGGATTCTGCATGGACCGTGGTGGTGGAACCGTTCTCAGAAACATCGTTGATACGCTCATGTTCGACGCCCTGCGTGTTGTCAATCAATGTTGACACGAAGCGTTTTAAGTCCATGGCGGACCACGGTTTCAAGAGAAATGTCGGTCATTCCGTGGTGTGCCTGGGACGGTCCGGTCCCAGCCGGGTTGCCGTCTTCGATCCGTCTCCGGACTTTGGTGAGGAAGACTGGGATCACGAAATCTTTCAGGCCGTAACCAGTGGTGTCGTGTTCCGCCTGGTTCCGCGGCAGTTGCATGATCAGCATACGGTGACAGTGACCCGCAGGCTGGCGGCGCGATTTTCCGTCGGAAACCTGACAGCACGACTGTGACGCAGACAGATGCTCAAGGTGACGGACAGCAGAATATACTGTCAGAGCATCTGCAATTCGAGACCCTGACTTCGCAGGTTACACCAGGCGACAGACGGAACTGTCGACGCGAACCTTGCAAAGGCGCGGTCGACAAATCCATGCTGCGCCAGCCGGTTCGCGAATGACGCTCGCTGCTGTCGAGCATCGTCTGAATCGGGTTGGCTGTGAAACAGCTCTGACGGCAAGTCGATGGACTTCAACAGATAGAGCCGTTCAGCGTTCCAGCAATCTGCAAACCACGCAGCGATCGAATCGCTGGTGACGTCCCATGATTTCGGCAGGTGCTGCGCACGCGGCAGATTAGCTTCCAGACTGACGATAGCAGAAAGTGGGTTCAGTACGCCGATTCGCTGCGGCGGGCACGAATCGCCGCCGTCCCAGGGGCCGTTGACCAGTGCAAATCGGTCACCCAGATGCGACAGCAGTTCGCCATTCAAGGCCATCGCTTTCAGAGCCAGGTCGTGTGCTGCCGAATCGGCGAGTTCGAAACGTTCTGCCCAGTTTCGTACCAGATCAGCGGCGTCACCACCCCCTACGACAACCACAGGATTTGAGACCTGATGCTGGTCGACAAATGAAACAAGCTGATCACTGACGTCAGGAAGACTCAACAGGCTTCCGCCCAGCTTCAGAATGGACAGCGTTTCGTGGTCTGCAGGCATCTGAATGGACTACTTCTGCAATTCGGCGTGCCGCACGTCGATCGTGAGCGGCCACCCGGGAACACGCTGATTGCTCGGCCTGCGATCCTGATCCATCGTGTGCAATTCCATCGTGATCTGATGTTTGTCCTTGTCGAACAACAGCATGCCGTATCCGTTTTCGCCATGAGCCGTTCCAGCAACGCTGACTTTGTTTCCGAAGCGGTCATGGTGATTTCCCGAGCCGACAACTCCGGGGATTTCACGTCCCTGTGCGGGGACAGCCGGCCGCCAGCTGCGGTTTTGTTTCGATGAAAACGCCGGCAGTGAAAATGCCCACGGACCGTCGCCCCAGTCGTCGATGCCATGTTGGTGCAGAGTGCCGAAGTGAATGTCACCGCTGATCATGACAGCCTGTGACGGACCTATGGCCCGGAGCGCGCGATTGCGAGCGGACTGTGGCCAGCCGTTGGCATCCATATCGCCATACGTTACGTCGTAGTTGCCGATGTTGACCAGTGGCGATTGCGACAACACGGCCGACAGTCGTTTTTCGCTGGCCACTCGGTGGGCCCATGTGGCGACGAATTTCTCCTGTGCGGCTCCCAGCAACTGCAGGTCGTCCCGATCCAGTTTTCGCACATCGAACGTCGGATCCATGATGACCTCCAGCGTGCGGTTCGGCTTGTTGGTGCGGGGGTCCGGAATGGCTTCCGAAAGAACATCTGACGGTGGCGACTTGAATTTCCGGTCTTCCAGAATAGCAAAGCTCACTCCGCCGTAGTCGAACGATGTGAAGTAGGCATTGATGCCGTCACCCCACGGCCCAGGGCTGGCAGGGTCCGGCAGATGCCATGTCTGTGTCCGTTCTGCGGCGTTCACCCACAGCGGATGCATCGGGTATCCGCCCGTCGTACGGTCGCCCGTCATGCGGCGACCACCATCGCCCCACAAGTCGTTGGCATAAATGTCGTGGTCGTCGGTAATCATGACGGACGGGCGGTCTTTCAGCAGTTCGCGAAACGTCAGTCCGAACTTCCGCCATTTGGCCAGGTAATTCACCATTGCTGCCGGCACATCATCCTCCGTATTTGCCTCAATAATTCCGCCGCCAGCGTTGCTTTCATAAATCTGGTCTCCGGCGAAAAACACCAAATCCGGGTTTTGACCGACCATCTGAGCCACTGCTTCGCTGTAGGGGAACCACTTGTCGTTGACACAGGCCACAGCCATCAGTTTCAGTGTTCCATCGCCAGCCGGTTCCGCGCGAATGGTGCCTGTTAATTCACTGGCACCGCAAACGACTCGATACTCTGTTGGCGTTGTGGCGTCCCAGTCGCCCAATCGAAACTCGGCCATCGCGGTCAGCGCATTTACCGGGACGTCGGCCGCTTTCTGCCAGCCGGAGTCATGTTTTAGAAGCAGGGTTGCCGTCGATGCGGTTGGTCGTGTGGGATCGGCATCCGTATGAGCCGACAGTTTCAGCGTGTCGTCAGCGATGCAATACTGCGTCCACAGCAGGTTGGCGTGTCGCGTTCGGTCGGCGATGATGCGTTCAACGGTTGTGAAGTAGGCCCCGTGGTTTTTTCCGTCGGGTGTGGTCAGCGTTGTTGTCAGTTCCGTCGCCCCCGCTGCAAGCTGCACCTCAAAATCGGCGGTCGCTGTTTCGTCGGGATTGTCGATGTTCAGTGACAACGACTGCCCGGCAATTTCGATTTTGGCAGACGTCGAGTCGATGGACCTGTTCAGGTAAGCAGGCCAGCGCGACAATGAAATTCGATACTTTCCGGACTGTGCGACATCCAGCCACCAGGGACCGTTCGCGATCATGCGCTTTACAACATGCCCATGGCTCCACGGTGGACCACCGATCGGCATCACCCATTCCTGGCTGGTGAGTTCCGTCGGATTCTCCACATCCGAACCCACGACGATCCGAGTCGGCATCATTCCCTTCTGCACATCGTCGAACCACTCCAGATGCTCTGTTGTGAGTTGTCGGACGACGTCCGGATGCTGTGCGAAAATATCATTTTTCTGAGACGGATCAGC
>JAPYTO010000027.1 GCA_029941865.1 Fuerstiella sp.
AGCAGATAGACGCGACTGTCGCCCACGCCGCCGATGTAGAAGTTGTCGCCCGCACGGACAAGGAACACGACCGTGGTCCCCATATTGCGGGCCGAGGGATCGACCTCGCTCAACGACATGATCTCTGAATTCGCGTAATCCACCGACTGGTCGATGGCGTCAACGATCTCAGCTTTCGGGCCGCCATCGAACTTAAGCAGCTGCTCCAGCTGTTTGGGAATCAATTCCACGGCCAGAGCACTGGCTTTCTCGCCAGCGTTCTGCCCGCCCATGCCATCGGCAACGATAAAATACCGCTGCGATTCATCAACGACGTAGCTGTCTTCGTTATTCTCACGGAAGTTGCCCGTGATACTGATGTGGCCTGTTCGAATGGAAACCATTGATCGATCCGGAACATCCTTCCGTGGAAGGATGCTTATCCTCTAATTGTCCAAGTAACCGTTGGCTGGAACGGTCACTTTGCTCCACAAATTGTCCCAAACACGTCACGGATTCCCA
This sequence comes from Fuerstiella sp., assembly GCA_029941865.1. GTDB lineage: Bacteria > Planctomycetota > Planctomycetia > Planctomycetales > Planctomycetaceae > Fuerstiella. Next base: position 502 of record JAPYTO010000027.1, read on the forward strand.
AAGTCGTCGCGTTGATCAGCATCTCACCGGCGACAAAGCCAGCTGAGGTTCCCAACAGACGATTTTGGCTTTCCACCAGCTGAAAAACTCGCTGTTTCGTTGGCGGAAATTGAGTTCGGTAGGCGCGTATGGCCTCCAGTTTAATCTCCAGGGTCTTTGAAATATCGGAGATAAACCGGCCTCCTCCTTCAGGAAGGCTGAGGTTCTGAAGCCCCAAAGGATACCAAATCTGGTTCTGAATACGATGAACCGGCAGGTTTTCGAAAAGTTCATCCCATTTTGTGAGTCGCGAGTAAAAAATCGCCGCGTCAGTGATCTGCATGGCCTGCCAGTGGTCGGGAGACGCCAGCGGTGTCTTGTCTGCGATGCCCATCACCAGTTTCGGTCGATAGCGACGGAACACTTTCGCCAGTTCCACTCGCTCGTCGAAGCCATCGAATAATCGTCGATTGGGCAACTCCAAAGTCTCTCGCACGTGGACACCCAGGACCTCGGCCGCCTGGCGGGCTTCCTCCAGCCGAACTTCCGGGCCTGGACTCAGCGGGGTCGGCTCTCCATCTGTGAGATCCACAATGCCCACGCGAAGTCCCCGACGAACCATTGCTGCCAGTGTGCCTCCGCAAGCGATCTCGACGTCGTCAGGGTGGGCCCCGACCGCTATGACATCCAGTGGTTCGGGGAGTTCCGTGTTTGTTCTGTCTGACACAATTTGTTCCTGGGCAAAAGCGGATCACAGTCGGTCGGGAAACTTATTTTCCGTTTTGCTGGCATCGTTGTAGCCACCAGCGGACGTCGACCATCAGTTTCCCGGCGGTGGTTTAAGTTTGGTGTGGTCCTGCCGCGTTACAACAGATTCGCGATTATCGTTTTCATCCGGCCAGGTTGATTCACAGCAGCAGACTTCGAGCGACCTGCGGCACTACCATTTCAGAATGACCTTGCCGGACTCGCCCGAAATCATGGCTTGAAAGCCTTCTTCAAAATCAGTGTACTTCATCCGGTGCGTGATCACCGGACTGATGTCCAGGCCACTTTGAAGCATGACTGTCATCTTGTACCACGTTTCGTACATCTCGCGACCATAGATTCCCTTGATGGTCAGCATGTTGAACACGACGGTGTTCCAGTCGATGGCCATTTCTCCGGACGGAATGCCGAGCATCGCGACCTTGGCCCCGTGGCAGACGTTCGCCAGCATGTCCCGGAACGCTGACGGATTGCCGGACATTTCAAGGCCAACGTCGAAGCCTTCTGCCATCCCCAGTTGCTTTTGCACATCGGCCAGAGTTTCTGAACGCACATCGACGGCTTTGGTGACGCCAAGCTTGTTTGCCAGTTGCAAACGCCACGGATTAACGTCGGTAATCACCACGTGGCGGGCACCGGCATGACGTACCACGGCTGCCGCCATCAGACCAATCGGGCCGGCTCCAGTGATCACGACATCTTCACCAAGAACCGGAAACGAAAGAGCCGTGTGGACGGCGTTGCCGAATGGATCGAAGATCGAGGCAATGTCCCGATCAATGTCGGCAGCGTGATGCCACACGTTGGTCATCGGCAACGAAATGTACTCGGCAAACGCGCCAGATCGGTTGACCCCGATGCCTTCGGTGCTGTTACACAGATGTCGGCGTCCGGCCAGGCAGTTGCGACACCGGCCACAGACAACGTGCCCCTCTCCGCTCACCACTTCGCCGGCGTGAAAATCAAGTACGTTCGAGCCGACCTCCACGACTTCGCCCACAAATTCATGGCCCACAACCATGGGCACCGGAATCGTCTTCTGTGCCCAGTCGTCCCACTGATAGATGTGGACATCCGTTCCACAAATGCCAGTGCGGTCAACCTTGATCAGGACGTCGTTAACACCAACATCCGGTTCCGGCACATCTTCCAGCCACAGCCCCTGAGTCGCGGCCTTCTTCACCAGCGCTTTCACGAATTCTCTCCGAAAATATTGTGTAGTGAGTGAACTGAGCAGTATGGTAGCCAACCCTGATTGAGCAATCCCACGTCGTGCCGACATTGATGTCAATTGCGCGGGGAATCGCTCTTATTTGATCCATGAGGACCGGAAATCCGCCGCTGAACCTTCTGCTTGATAAATCAGCAACACGACCTCGAATTGCACGAAGTCGTGTTTCACGAGGGCGGGATTCCGGAATCGGCAGCGCATTTTGGTCGAACCAGGTACGTTCTGACTGTGCAGAAGGCGAGCGTGCGAGTACGATCGATCAGGACATGTCAGGGCTGTGCACGGGGACTTGACCAACGAATGTACCGCGGGAGCCCTTGTATTCCATTCGATCAAAGATTTCGGGTGAACTAAAACCTTGATCTTTCTGATGGTGATTGATCGGCAATCGTCTGATGCATGGCTCATTGACCAAAGTGAATATTTAGTTGCGATATGATCAGCACAAATACAATTGACACCATCAAAGCAACGGAGCTGGATAAATCGCCGGCAGCCGTCGTGCTGGTCCGCTACGGTGTGGTTCCTCAAGTCGCGAGATTCGCCGCCCCAAACGAAGTTGCGGAAGTGATCGCTGAGCGCCAGGTCCACGGTATGCGAGTTGTTGTGGACACCGATCGCGGGACAGAGATTGGTCATTTGCTGGAAGTCGTCCGCAACGCCATCGTCAGCGAAGACAAAGCGATGACAGGACAGGTCCTGCGACTGTCGACTGCTGCTGACGAGGAACGATTTGTCGAGAACCGACAACAAGCAGACCGCGAGTTCTTTGACTGGCAGGTTCGCGTCCGTGACTGGGGCCTGGAATTGCAGTTGATCGACCTCGAATGGACGCTGGATCAGCAAAACCTCATTCTCTACGTCCTGAACGGGCAGAATGCGGAAACCACTCGCCTGGCTCTCCTGGCGGCTGCAGCCGGCCTGGGAATTGTTCATGTGCAACCCGTCGAGGCTGACGGCATCGTACAACAAACGTCCGGTGGTGGTTGCGGTAGCGGAGGTGGCGGTTGCGGCTCCGGTGGATGTGGCAGTTGACGTTTGTCGTTCTGTTACTCTCACCTGCCCCCCTTTTCCGGCCCTCCGCAGATCAACGTGAGATCCGCAATTACACTCGAACGCAGTGCGGTGCCCTCGGTTTCTTCACCGGGGGTTAAGACGAATCCTTCTTGTAAAGTTGAATTGGAATGACAGACGTTCGCAGCAAACCACTTCGCATGGCCCTCATTGGCGGCGGTGGTGCTGGCTTTATCGGAAAAGTTCACGCGACCGCAGCGACGCTCGACCGCGAAGCCGTGCTTGTCGCCGGTGCACTGTCGTCCAATGCCGAGCGTTCCAGACGGGCCGCCGCTGAATTTGGCATCGCGTCTGACCGCGCCTACGGTTCTTTCCATGAGCTATTGGAACAGGAGAGCCGCCGACCGAAGGAAGAACGCGTCAACTTCGTATCGATCGCGACGCCCAATTTTACCCATTGCGAAATCGCCTGTGCGGCGATGGAGTCCGGCTTCCACGTTGTCTGCGACAAGCCCATGACGACTAACCTGAACGACGCACAGAAAATGGTGGCTGCCGTTCAGAAAACCGGTCGAGTGTTCGCCTTGACGCATAATTATTCCGGCTACCCGCTGATGCGGCAGGCACGCGAGATGATCGCCAACGGAGAACTGGGAAAGATCATTGCTGTGCGGGCCACCTATGTGCAGGGTTGGATGCACGGTATGGAACCGGGAGCACCGCAGGACCGCGGCGCATGGAAGTCAGACCCCGAAAAGAACGGTCGCGCAGGCTCGCTGGGAGACGTGGGGACACACGCATTTCATCTGGCAAGCTTTGTAACGGGCCTGGAACCGGAACAGCTGCTGAGCGAAATGCAATCGAACTCCGATCACCACGACCTTGATGATTATGGCCATGCAATGATCCGGTTTCGACAGGGCGCGACCGGGATGATCACATGGAGTCAGGTTACGCATGGGCGACTGAACGACTTATCGATCGAGGTCGATGGCACCAAAGCCGCGCTGACCTGGCGTCAGGAAGAGCCCAATCAACTGTTCGTGCGGTCGCTGGGGCAACCCGTTCGCATTTACGAACGTGACCCCAATGCGGCGCACGCTTCGCCAACCGCGATAGCGGCCTGTCGACTTCCGGGAGGGCATCCCGAGGCGTTCTTTGAAGCGTTTGCAAATGTCTATCGCGACGCGTTCGCGGACATGCGGAAAGTTGACGCGGGCGAATCCTGCGACCTGTCCACGTCACTGTATCCATCGGTACAGGACGGCTACGCAGGAGTCCGCTTCATGAATCGGTGTCTGGACAGCAATGAATTAGACTCACAGTGGCAAACCTGGTAACACGCCGTTGTTGGCCCCTGTGACGGATCAATTTTAATGCCACACGAAATTCGACTGGCCGGTCCGTGGGAGTTTTCCGCTGGTGACGGCGCTACCTGGGAACGCTGTATTCTACCGTTCGATGCGGCGTCGCTGGCTGAGATGCCTGGTGGGACAGTCGTCCGGGTTCGACGAAAGTTTCACAGACCCAGCGGCCTTGAACCATCATCGACTGTCAGCATCATCGTGGTGGCGGACCGCGACGTGCCTGAAATCGCATTAAACGATTGCCGCATTTCCGTCAGTACCGTCGAGGGCGACGGGGGCGACGGGCAGCAGTCGTCTTCCGTTGCCAGTCATTTCCGCGTCGGGGATTTGTTGACCGACTTCAACATTCTCCAACTGCCTCTCGCCATCGATATGCAGAATACGGCGTCCAGAATCGATTCGACCAGACTTGGAATCGTGGACGTCTAGCCCACTAAAGGCAGCTCGTCAACGTGCTCAGAACCTTGACGATGCTGATGCTGTCCCTGAGAGCCTTCGGGGTGTGGTTTTTTTTGAAACAGAACCAGAACGGGATGTCCGCCGATATGCTCACTCCGATCGGATGGCGACGCAGAAACCGTTCTGCCCGCACGTGACCGCATTGGCGATTCCGTCGCCGCTGCAGCAAGGCTGTCAACACTGCGATCTGTGTCTTTATGCTCGCCGGCATTCAGCGGCGTGATTTCAGTTACCAACGTTCCGTTTCTCGGCACCACGACGAACATTTCACCGAAATGAATGTCCGATCGCGTGGGCGTCTTCATCGATTCCGTCAGGCGAGCCAGCAACTCGTCACGATCGAAGTCGCCGATTTGCTGTGGATTCCATTCCGTCTGAATGTCTCCCCCGACGCCGTCATCAAATTCACTGTCTAACGCGTCAAGAAGGTCCCGGGACGTGTCGGCGGACGACATCAATACGCCCATCGTCTGGTCACCGTTCAGACTTGCATCGGAGAGTGACTGAATCTGCAGTCCACTCTGCCCCATCGACTGCCGCAGCTTGCTGCTGAGTACAGCATGCTCCTGTTCGGATACCGTGACGACCACGACCTGCCAGTCCCGTGAATTCGCGGGTAAAACCGACTTTGCCTGAGCGGAGTTGTACGGCAGGGCGACACCCGCATCTGCCATGGTTGCGACCGGCATGGGATCGGTCTGTGTCAGCAGATCTGAAATCGGCACAGCGACAATCGCAATCGCTACGGCGGTCGTCAAAACCGCGACTACGTTTCGGCGTCTTTGACGAGTGGTGTTTTCCGGAACAGCATCTCCTGCCCGCGTCACCACAGCCTGAGACGATTCAACCCGGCTGCGGACCGCTGTGGAAATCCGGCCGGTCGGCTCAATCGGAATGGCTCGCAGACAATCACCAAGATGACGCCACTGCTGAAATACTTCTGATTCCTGCGGCGATCGGCGTGTGGTCTGCTCTGTGTACGTCAGCCCATCGAATTCGGCGGACAGCAGTTCTTCGGGGGATGGCTCAGACATTTGTTGGGGGCGGGTACAGAAAATGGCGGGAAAGAGTACTGCGTTTAGACGCTCCGCATCCGCAAGAGTTCCCGGAAATATGCAGATCGCATGTTTTGTTGTAACTTGTTACAGGGTAGGTGTTTGCGGATAATCGTGGGTCCTGGAATTGAGGGCCTTCCGCGCAATCAGATTTCGCCGAATTCATCTGTTTATCGCTCGCCTGCCCTCATGGAGGCCGCGCGACGGACGGTTTTTCGTGTCTCCGCCATCAGGGCGCAGACGCTGTGATCGTTGTGCCTGATGCCTTTTTCGGGCCTTCATGCGTTGATTCAGCAGTTGCCCGCATTTGCGTGCCACTGCTTCGCCGCCTTATTCGGAATCGTGTATAACTGCTGCACGGGCATCGTCGGTTCAGACACACGTGTATCGGGAATCACCAGAATTGAATCAGTCATCAAGAGTCGTAATCGTTACAGGCGCCGGTAGTGGAATCGGCCGAGCGGTGAGTCTGGCCCTGTTGCATGCTGGGTTTCGTGTTGCTCTTGCCGGGCGTCGGCAGGACGCACTTGAGGAAACTCATTCGCTGGCTGGCACCGGTGAACCGGCGATTGTGATTCCGACTGATGTGACGGCCCCATCGTCGGTCGAGCAATTATTCACTCAGACTGCCTCGACCTTTGGACGAGTCGACGTGCTGTTCAACAACGCCGGCGTCAGCGCTCCCGGGGATCTGCTGGAGGATGTTTCATTCGAAGCATGGCAGCAGGTCGTGAATGTGAATCTGACCGGCGCGTTTCTGTGTACTCAGGCTGCCTTTCGGCAGATGAAGGAACAGGCACCTGCCGGAGGTCGCATCATCAATAATGGTTCAATTTCGGCATTGTCACCGCGGCCGAATTCTGCACCGTACACGGCGACGAAACACGCCATCACGGGACTGACGAAATCCTCGTCCCTGGACGGACGCAAGTACAATATTGCGTGTGGGCAGATTGACATTGGTAACGCCAGCACCAACATGACGTCGCGGATGAGTGCCGGAGTTCCTCAGGCAAATGGTTCACTCGCGTCCGAACCCACGATCGACGTGAACCACATCGCGGACGCAGTCGTATATATGGCCGGACTGCCGTTGGACGCCAATGTACCGTTCATAACCGTCATGGCCACAAAGATGCCGCTCGTTGGTCGGGGATAGGGGAGGAAAAGTCGCCACAAAAAAGGATAGGGAGTGTCTTGTGAATGAACAGTCTTTGTTCGGACTTTTTTTCTTCGCCCCCCAGGTGTTCCGATCCACTCGCCAACAACCCGGTGCAGGACAGTAAGCAGCGTCACAACCCGGGATTCATTGTGAGTTGACAGACAAAACTCAGGCCGCCATCGTTCCTGTTCCTGTACACTCCGATTTCCGGGGCTGAGGGTCAGGTCTGACTTGTGGCTGCCACGTTGTTACCGGAACCTGAAGCATGTCATCACCCAAAGGTAGTCCGTTTCGCCCGTCGTTTTCGCTTAGTGCGACTGCGCTGACGCAACTGCTGGCGTCCTTCGCGTGCTTCCTTGGCGCTTTCGTGCTGCCGATTCAGTATCCCGAGTTCGGCACGCTTTCGCAGCGGGTCCTCATCACGTTGGCGTTGATTACGCTGCTGCTTGGCTGCGGTAACGTTCTGTTCGGCCGCCGACTCAGCCGGTTGCTGACACGCGTAGGAAAGCGATCACGCGTGGTGATTCCTCGCGAGGGCGTTGTGTACCTTGCCATCATGCTCGCTCTTGCTGTGGGTGCATTGCTGGGGCATCGCAACATGCCTTTGCTGGTGTTCGGCATGATGGCCGGACCGTTTGTTCTGAATGGCTGGATCGTTTATGTCATGCTGAAAAACGTTTCGCTGACACGGCGTGTTCCTCGTCGAGCAATGGTGGGCGAGTTTGTTGTCGTGGAGATTGAGGTCACCAACGGGAAACGCGTCTTAGCGTCTCACATGCTGGAAGTTCGCGACCGCGTTTCGGGTGGCGAGCTGTCCAGGGGCAGTCGTGACGAAGAAGGTACCGTGACGTATCTGCGAATACCGCCGCACGATTCACGGACTGGCAGGTATCAGCTTCGATTCGCTGTGCGCGGAGAATATCAGCTGGGACCGATGCGTGTCAGTTCGCGGTTTCCACTTGGCATCGGCGAAAGAGGCCACATCGATTCCCAGACATCACAGCTGCTCGTTCATCCGCAGGTCGGAACCCTGCTGCCTGCCTGGCAAAGGCAGCAGAAGGAACTATCGGAAGCCAGCCAGCGTGTTCAATTTCGGATGGGGCTGTTCGATGACGAATTTCACCGCATTCGTGAGTTTCGATCGGGCGACAATCCTCGTTCGATTCACTGGAAATCGACCGCCAAACGCGGGCAGCTGATGATTCGCGAGTATCAACAGAATCGCCACGCAGACTCGCTTGTTGTGCTGGATCTGCCGAAGTCGGCGTCGTGGGACAGTGCCGCCATCGAAACGGCGGTCAGTCTGGCGGCAACAATCTGCGTCGAACAGACGAAGTCCTCGTCTGGCGGGTACTATCTGCTGGCCATGGCGGCGCAGGAATCGCGTCTGGTGTCCAGTCGTTCTCCCGGGGCGTTTCGTGAAGAGGCTTTGGATGCACTGGCGACGTGTCTGCCATCTGCGAAGGCAAATCTGGAAGAAGTTTTCCGTTTGGTTGTGGCCGAGCACTCTCTCCACAATGAACGAATCATCCTCGTCACGCCTCGGCCTGCGGACGCCGCAGACGTGCTGGCAAAGGTGTCACGTGAATCCGGTTTTGATCGGCTTGACCTGATGTCGCACACCACTATTGTCGAGGCATCGTTGTCAGCGATGGCGGGAGTCATAGAACTGGCGAACGAGTCCGGGGACGATCGACAATCGTCGCTGTCACTGAGGCCGCATCGCGACAACGGCGGCGTTCGTTCGACGACGGCAGGTGGTGCTGCCCGATCGGTGGTGAAGGAGGCCGTATGAAGAGGCCCGTCAACATCGAAGCAACTTTTCTGCGCAGCGTCGTTTTCTGTGTTTCCGCAGCGTCGTTAGTGCTGGCGAATGCGGAAGAGAGCATGTGGCCGACAGCACTGACCCCTGTTGTCGCATTGTTCGCTTATATTGTTGTTGATCGAAAAAAGCTGATTCGCCTGCATCTGTTGGGCGCCAATACTCTGGGAATCATCGCATTCGTCGCCGCCACGGTTGAGTTCAGGGGCAGCGACCTGCTGGGCAAATTTTTGGCGGGCGCTCATCTGCTGGTCTACCTCACGTGGGTGGTGTTGCTGCTGAAGAAAGGAATCCGTCAGTTCTGGTGGCTGACGGCGCTCAGTGTACTGCAGATCTCGGTGGCGTCCGTGCTGACGACCGAACCGTCTTTCGGTGCCGCACTCGTCTTTATGCTGTTGACGATGTTGTGGACACTTTCCGTGTTTACACTCTATCGTGCGCAGCTGCGGCTGGCACGATCGTCCGACGGCGTCGAAGACAGTCTCAACTTCGTTGAAGACACCGGTGCTTCGAGTGTCGTTCTCATTCGAAACGGACTGCAGGTGGACTCTGATGAACGCTGGATTGGCTGGCGTTTCAGGGCCATCGTCGGGTTCGCGTTTGTTGCGTCTCTGGGCGTCGCCATGGTCGCATTCGTTGCCTTTCCACGCGTCTGGGTTAACCAGGGAACGCTGCCACATCTGCGATCACGACGCAACGCGTTGACTCACCAGACCGGGTTCACCGACAATGTGGAATTGGGAGAAATCGGCGAGATCATGCAGTCTGATGCCCGGGTACTGCAGTTCGAGATCAGCAACATGCGCACGGGCGCTAAGGTCAGCCCGGATCTGTTTGCGTCTGCGATGAAACTGGATGAAATCCTGTTTCGCGGTAACGCGCTGGGCCATTACAACGACGGTCGTTGGACCTTAGTCAACAATCGGGGGCGAGGCCCCGGCGACTCCGAGCATAGTCAATATGCCGGGCGGCCAGAGGACTCTGATTTTCGAGTTCGTATTACGCAGGATCCACCGATTCGCACATTTGCTTTTGCGCCCGTGCCGATCAGTAACGCACGAAATCGGGAACGCAAGGGGAGAATCAACCAGCGACGATATTCGTATTCGCTCATTCATGATATTCGCGAAGACAGGTCGAGGTCCGAACCATTGAGTTTTGAAGTCTGGTGTACGGCAGATCCGAATCGCCGGAGTCACGGACCGAGCAGGAGCCGCCGCAACTATGGAGAGTTTCGGCAGGCAATCGAGACGGCCGAATACAATTACGCCGAGCGTTGCTACATCACTCGCGGCCTGGAAACTTCATTGCCGCGATTGTCCCGACAAGCGGTCGCACTGTGTGCGACGGACGACGGGGGGACCGTTTCTGTGCGTGAGCGTGTCGAACGAATTTTCAGCTACCTCAATACCTCAGGCAATTTTAACTATTCGTTGACCGTTGATATCGTCGATCTCGAACTGGATCCGGTCGAAGATTTTCTGGTCAACCGAAAAGTCGGTCACTGCGAGTATTTTGCGTCGACCTGTGCTCTGATGCTGCAGGCCGTGGGTGTACCGGCGAGAGTCGTCAATGGATACAAAGGCAGCGAAGTTAACACAGTTTCAGGCCGGTCTGAAGTCAAACAAAAACATGCTCATACCTGGGTTGAAGCGTACGTCGATTATGAGTGGGGAACGTTGGATCCGACGCCGGCTGCAGCTCGTCTGGGAGAAATCAGTCAGGCACGAACCTTCGATTGGTGGATGGATCTTCGTCTCGCGTTCAGCGATAACTGGTTCGATTTGATTCAGAAAATGAGTCCGCAGCGACAGGAAGCCATGGTCCGACCGTGGCTGGATTCGGCCGGCAGCGCCTTGGCCACAATTCGTGAGCAGGGGCTGTGGGCAGCGTTGAAGATGTTCTATCAGGAAGTTGTCCTGCAGCCGAAGAAATGGTTCAGTCTGCAGACCGGGATTGTGACATTCGTGATTCTACTGATCGCTGGCTTGATCATTCGGCAGAATCCCGGTGGCTGGATGTTCTCACCGTTTCGTCGTTTTATGGACTGGATGCGTCCCGACCGACGTCAGCAACGCGGCATGGTCAGATTCTATGAGAACTTTCGAAACCTGTGCTCACGACATGGATTGCCATTGCCTAACCACAGGACAGCGCAGGAAAACGCGGGTGCGGCAGCGGAGTTCTTCGATGGCTGTCTTGTGACCGTCGACGACAAACTGTTGCCGCGACGCATCGCCGCTGCGTTCAATCGAGTACGATTCGGTGCTGAGACACTGACACCGGAACTCGTGACGAGTGTTCGAGCCGATGTGGTGCGATTAGGTGAGTTGCTGGCGGCACAGCAGACGCCGGGAACGCTGCCGGCCTCGACGCTTCCCGACGAAGCTGAAGTACAGCCGGCAACTGTTTGACAGCCTGCAGAAACATAGACCAACAGACACGAAGGCTAACATTTATGCGGGATATCCGTATCGCTGCCGCTCAGTTCGAACACCGAAACGATGACAAAGAGTTCAATCTTTCCCGCATTCGTGACCTGGCACAGACGGCCGTCAAGGAAGGGGCCGAAGTTGTCAGCTTTCACGAATGCTGCATCTCGGCCTACACGTTTGTGCAGCAGTTCAGCAAGGATCAACTGCGGGAACTTGCTGAACCCGTGCCCGATGGGCCCAGCGTGCGTGAGCTGATGAAGATCTCCGCTGACTGCGGCGTCCCGATTCTGGCGGGATTGTTTGAGCTGCGGGGCGACGACGTCTTCAACACCTACGTCTGCGTCGATGGTGACAGACTGATTGCCCGGTTCAGCAAATTGCACGCATTCGTGAATCCATTTTTGTCGTCGGGCAATGAGTTCGTTGTCTTCGATCTGAAGGGATGTCGCTGTGGCATTCTGATCTGTTACGACAACAATCTACCGGAAAATGTGCGCATCACAGCGCTGCAGGGGGCACAGATCGTTTTTATGCCGCATGTCACCGGATGCCTGCCGTCCGTGATGCCGGGACGTGGACTTGTCGATCCGCAGCTGTGGCACAACCGCCAGCGTGATCCTGCGCGACTGCGGCAGGAATTTCTTGGGCCCAAGGGACGTGGCTGGTTGATGCGTTGGTTGCCGACACGTCTGTATGAGAATGGCGTCTATGGTGTGTTCACGAATCCCATCGGATTGGACGACGGCCAGGTGCGTAACGGTAACTCTATGATCATCGATCCGTTCGGAGAAGTGGTGACGGAATGTACACGTCTCGGTGATGAGGTCGTCGTCGGCCTGTGTACGGAAGAGGCGCTGAAGCACAGCAGTGGACAGCGATATCTGAAAGCACGGCGCCCCGAACTATACGGCGAGTTGGTCAAGCCGTCTGCCGCAGCGCCCGTGACGGAACCCGGCTGGAAGCTGAAGTACAAGGACCAGTAAACCGCCAGTGCGATGGCCGACGATCGTTGCTGGTCAGGATGACGATGAGTTCCCGGGGGACGGAAATCGCACCGTCGATCACCTCCCCGACGCTTTCTGCCATACGGCGGGACGGGGTTTCGGCTGCTGGTCGGCTTTAGCGAATTCCTTGTGTTCTGCCAGCAGGCAGCGAATTCTGCGGTGTAAGAATCGACCTGATCATCCGTATCGTTATTTTGCGAACAACGATGCGGATGCGCATTCCCGGCACAGGCCATACAAGCGGCTCCGCAATGTTAAGCTTTGTTTCTCACAACATGACGCCCGCAATTCTGCCTGCCTGACGCACCGATTAATCTGAATAAACAGGTGATAGCAGCGCTCCGTCTGGGGCGGTGCTGGTTGGGTTTCAACTCAACCTGAATCATGGAAGGTCATCACGAGCTGGTGTCGGTTTATCAGAGCGGCGCTGGTATTGAAATCAGGAGGTATTTCATGTCACTGTTCAGAACCGGTACTTTGGTCGTGGCCACGATGTGTGTCAGCACCGCGGCCGCCGTTGCCGAATCCGGCCCGTGTACGTCAGCAGGCTGTGCCGATTCGTTCCGGCTGTCCTGTCAAGCGGAGTGCAAAATCGTCAAGGTCACGCGGCACTGCTTCGAAACAGAGTGCAAGCCGATCTGCATTCCCCCGGTGACGCTGCCCTGCTGCAGGTTGAAGAAGCTGTTTGGGGGGGCGGGCAATGATGAGTGCAGCGACGACGCCTGCCGCAGAAACGGGCTGTTGCACAGGCTGTGTTCAAAACTGACGGCCGGTCGAATTCGGCACGTCAACACCTACTCAAAGAAAGAGTATGAATGCGGTACAAAGTGTGTTTGCGAATGGAAGGTTGTGTGCCGCGGCGCGGGATGCTGTGAACTGGGCTGTTGCAACGACGGCAGTCTGTGTACGCCGTAGACCGCGCATGATTCGAGTAACCAGGCGGGCGCAGTCTGTTCAGGCCGCGCAACGGTAAGTCATGGTCGCTACAATTGCACAACCATGACGCTCTCGTTTTTATTTCTGATGCTGCGGATTGCCGCCGTAACGCTGGCAGTTGTTACACATGCCTCCGGACGCACCGCTGTCGCCCAGGAAGAATCCACGGTCGACGGTGCTGACGACAATGTCTCTGCGTCCGTGAATACGGATTTCCGCCAGAACGTTCAACCTCTGCTGCAGAAGTTCTGCCTGCGTTGCCACACCGCAGAAAAAATGGAGGCGGGTGTTCGTCTGGATGAATTGAATGGCGACCTGGAGGACCGGCGTCTTCGTCTGTGGGACAGCATTCTGGGTCAGCTGACAGACGAAGTCATGCCGCCCGAGGACGAGTCGCAGCCGACAGCGGCGGAGCGAAAGACACTTGTCGACGGGATTCGGCAGGCGCTCATCGCAGCCCGATCTCGGAAAGTGGAATGGAACGGATCGGTCCGCCGACTGACCGTTGCACAATACCGCAATACGCTCCGGGATCTTTTGGCTCTGGAAGAAAACCTGACCGACGTGCTGCCTCCGGACGCCGTGTCTCGGGAAGGATTTACGAATAACGGGCAGTCCATGGTGCTGTCACCACTGCAGGTTGAGGCGTATTTCGATATTGCTGAACACGCTCTTGATTTGTGCATTGTTGACGAAAAATCGAAGCCGGTCATTCAGAACTTTCGTGTTGATCTGGGCGCGGCGGTCAACCCCGAACCCTGTCCGGACAATCTGATTCTGGGAGCCAACAGTCAATTGCTTTCCAATCAGGATCTGCTGGTGACGGAACTGAAGCCGGCGAAGCCGTTTGAGTATGTTCCGTTTGCGATGCGGAAAAAATATCGATTCATTGAAGGCTATCAGGGCAATGCAACGGTCCGTGGCTGGCGCGAGTACGACAGCATCTACCATTCGGTTTTTGCCTGCATGCGGGGCAATCCCGGATATCCTAAAGGGAAAGCGTATGAAACGGTCCCCGAGGGCCTGCTACTGCGACCAGCGATACCCAGTGCCGAAGTGTTTGGCGTCGAGAGCACTTATGGGCCGCAGGCAAATTTCAAAATCTCGCTGCGAGAATTGCCGAACCACGGGAATTTTCGAGTGACCGTCAGAACGGCCAGGTACGATGATGGCCTGCTGCTCGGCCGCGCGACGGAAGTTCCGACGGACGATAGCAGCGCGATCACCGTAAAGGATTTGGCGCAACCACAGACGATTGATATTGATCACCCCGGAATCTATCAGGCAAGTGTTTTTCTGAATCCGGCCGCGCAGGAAAGCATTCCTCCGGACTCCTCAGGACTGAACGAAGGGCTTGTCGGAGCATGGTCATTCGACGGAACCGCGGACAGTGACTCAACACGCGATGAATTAGCCGGGCGACTGCAGGCGGGCGCAAAATTCGTTGACTCTCCTTTCGGCAAGGCCATTTCGCTGGATGGCAGGAATGACTCTGTTGTCGTCGCTCGAAATGACTCGATGAACGTCGGCACGGGCGAGTTTTCGGTTTCCGCATGGATTCATCCTCGTCAGTTGCAACAGGGTGGTATTGTCTGCCTGGGAAAATACAGCTGGACACATGGCTGGTACCTGGACATGCCCGACAATCGGGGTGTGTTGCGCATTGAAACGGCCAGTCCCGGCAACCAATCAAACGGTACGGTTGCCTCTCGACCGGGGGTGATTCGCGTCAACACATGGCAACATGTGGCTGCCGTCGTTCGCCGCGGCACCAATCAGGCGCGTTTATACGTGAACGGCTATCAGGTCGCCGTTGGCACGATCGCTCCCACGAATCTGGACAACCCGAACGTCAACCTGCACATCGGCCGGATTCAGGATTCAAAACTCTTCAACGGCGAGATCGACGAAGTCCGGTTTTACCGCCGCGCGCTTGGAGTTGCAGAAATCCAGGCATTGTTGCAATCCGGTAGAGAATTCGTTGAGCCGCCGCCCCCTGAAAAGCCCGCCAATCTGGCATTGAATCTTGGCGGTCGACATTTTTCGGGGATGCTGCATTCACCGGCCTTTCTGGCTGTCAGACTTCCGACAGGACGTCTGCAGTTCAGTGCTCACTATGAAGGAGCAACCGCACCTGACCGAATTGTGCTGACTCGCCTGAGTGATTCCGACGTCACCGCACGGCGATTCAAGACCTTTGAGACACGAGTGCCACGACTGAACGTGTATATGGGCCTGCGCCGTGACTGTGGCAGCACACTGGCTCCGGTCGGTATCCCGCAGGTTGTCTCCTCCAGCAAACTGGCGGACGTGATTTTCGAAGGCGCAATAGACGATTTTCCGAGTCCGGACGTTGAAAAAGACAACGTCAACTATCTTGCCGGAGTGCGTGAAATCGGTGTCCGCAGCGAATACACCGACGGACGCGACATGCCACGGATGCTGGTTCGTTCTGTCGAATTCGAAGGGCCGTTCTATGAAAGCTGGCCACCGGTGACGCACCGGAACATCTTCATCGGATCGGAAAATACGCATGATGCGGCGGTCTACGCTCGTGAAATTATTCGCTCCTTCGCATCCCGCGCATTCCGGCGACCGGTAACACCGACCGAGGAGAATTCGATCGTTGCGGTTTGGCAGGAGTCGTTTTCCTCGCACGGCGATTTCCAGCAGAGCATTAAGGACGCGTTGCTTGTGGTCCTGACGTCGCCGCAATTCCTGTTTCTGATCGAACACAGTCACGGCCCGGAAGCCGAGGATCTGGATTCATTCGAACTGGCATCGAAGTTGTCTTACTTCCTGTGGAATACAGCTCCTGACCAACGACTGCGGCAGCTGGCCACAGCCGGCGCAGTGCATCAGTCGCTCGACTCGGAGCTTGAACGCATGATCGGCGACCCGCGGTCGCAGCAGTTCGTCCGGCAATTCACAGCGCAGTGGCTGGGCCTGGATAAATTGGATGTCGTCGAGGTGGATCTCAAACGCTTTACGAAGCTGACTCGCGACACGAAAAATGAACTTCGCAGGGAGCCGGTGCAATTCCTGCAGTACTTGATAGACAAGAACCTGCCAACGCGGAACCTGGTTGAATCGGATTTCATTGTCGCAAATGAAGTTGTGGCCGGTTACTACGGTCTATCCGATCGCACAGAAAATGGTTTTGAGTTTCTGCCAATCCGGCACCAGGCCAGTCATCTGGGAGGCCTGCTGTCGCAGGCCGGAATTCTGGCTGGGCTGTCCGACGGTCGCGAATCAAACCCGGTCAAACGCGGGGCCTGGCTGGCTCGAAAAATCATCGCCGAGCCGCCGGACGATCCTCCACCGAACGTTCCCACTCTACCGGAAGACGACACGTCGCAACTGACGCTGCGGGAACGACTGGAACGTCATCGCAACCAGAAAGGCTGCGTGAAATGTCATGAGGGCATCGATCCGTGGGGCGTACCGTTTGAATCCTATGACGCCGGCGGCCTGTTCCGGAACGATCCAGGCGTAGATACCCGATCGACTTTGCCGGACGAAACAGAGGTCCGGGATCTGAATGATTTGAAGTCGTATCTGGCCCATGAACGGATCGACCAGGTGGCATTCAGCTTTCTGAAGCATCTTTCCTGTTACGCTCTCGGCCGCAGTCTGACGTACAATGAGATTGTGTTTCTAAAGCAGCAGTCAATAGAATTAAAGCCTGGCGACTATCGCATGCGGGATATGATTCAGTTTGTGGTGAACAGTGATTTGTTTCTGAAGAAGTAGTTGGACGTACCCATGATGTAAGGCCGCAGTCAGATTCGTGCTGCCGCCAGAAGATTGTCCCGATACGTGAAACAGTGAGCCGCAAGGCGCTAGCCGCGGGTGAAAGAGCTGCCAACAACCGGCGGCTAGCGGGCTAGCGCCGTGCCGCTCACAAGAATAAACGTATCCGAACAGTCACCCAGTGAACGGATGGTCTGTTTCTGTGGGTCACTTAAGAAGATGTCCGCCAGACGAAGGGTTGTGGTTGTGAAACGTGCGAAACTGAATCGTCGAGCTGTCCTGAACGGGATTGCCGGCGCGTCGCTGGCGCTGCCCGTGCTGGAGGCGATGGGGCAGGACGTCGCTGAGCAGACGCCACGACGATTCTGCGCGCTGTACACCGCTAACGGTATGTCGCTGCCAAAACAGGAAAACGGCATTGACGAATGGAGTTGGTTTCCGACGACCGACGGAAAAGATTTCGAGTTCGGCAAGTCGACCGAGCCGCTGAGCCGCTTCCGTGAACAACTCAGTTTTCTGGGTGGACTGTACCACCAGAACGGTACGAAAGCGGATCCGCACGTGTGCTCAGACATGTGGCTGACTGGAGCTCCGCTGCATAAGCCAATGCGAGGAACGTACAACTCGGTAGGACTTGATCAACTGATCGCTCTGCATACGAAGCAGCACTGTCGCCGGCCGTCGCTGGTGCTGTCGATCGACGCAGGTGTTGGTTTTCTGTCGCGGACGGGGACGATTTCGTACAACATTGAAGGCAAACCGATCCCGGCTGAAAGTTACCCTCGTCGCGTCTTTGATCGATTGTTTAGAGGCGACCGGGCGTCGCTGCAATCGAAGCGTGATCAACTGAACAGACGCATCAAACTTGTCGATGCCGTTTTGGAAAATGCCCGTTCGTTCAACAGGCAACTGGGTCGGTCCGACCGCAGGAAGATGGACGAGTACCTGACCTCGTTGAACGAAATTGAGTCACGACTGACAGCGTCAGAAAAATGGATCGACGTGCCGCTGAAGACTCAGGACCACAGCCATCTTGACCTCGACGTAACGCCGGAAGGCGAACCAGCCGAGTACTACCGCAACATGTTCGACCTGATTGCCCTGGCTTTCGACGCGGATATCACACGGTCCGTTGCGTTTATGCTGAATCGGGAAGACGGCATGGGGATCAGCGATACGTTTCCGCTGAAGCTCGGTTTGACTAGGACGCATCACAATCTTTCTCACGCCGGCGACAAGGACGGGCAACTGGAGTTTGCGAAATACGACCGGTTCCTGAGTGAGCAACTGGCTTACTTCTTTGGCCGCCTGCAGGAATACAAAGACACCAGCGGCACAGTTCTGGACAACAGTATTGTGCTGTTCGGCAGTGGCGCGAGTACGACGCACTACCCTAAAAACCTGCCGACGTTGATCGCCGGCGGTGGCAACATGGGACTGCAACACGGCACATTTTGGCGCAAAGGCGACACGCCGATGTCGAACGTCTATCTCAGTATTCTGCGGTCCATGAAAATTGAGACAGACTCGTTCGCCGACAGTACGGGCGTGCTTAACGAATCGATTTTTTCTGCCGTGTAAATCCTCGCTCCGGAGTCATTGATGCCATTACCCATTCATCGTCGCACGTTTGCTGGTCAGGCGTTCACAACAGCGGCAGGCCTTGTTGCTGCCGGAACCCTGTCATCTAAGGTTGCAGCGAACGTGCGGCAGGGCCAGTTTACTGACCGCATTCGCAAAGCCGTGAAGTATCACATGGTGACGGAAAAGCTGTCGGCCCTGGACAAACTGAAGATGCTTAAGGATCTGGGTTTCGATGGTGTGGAACCTCGGACCATGTTGAATCCGGAAGACGCCGCCAAAGTCAAGGAACTGGCGAACGCCAGCGAGGCCGCGGATCTGCCCATCCACGGTGTTATAAATTCCAGCAAGCCGGACATCGTCAGCGCCATTGACCAGGCCAGAATATTTGGTGCGAACAGCGTATTGCATGTCGTCCGATATGACCGCAAGATCGGCTACATGCAGAACTACCGCGAGACTCAGGACATCATTCGCAGGGCCATCGACCACGCCGAAAAGCATGAGATTCAGATTCTGATCGAAAACGTGTGGGCGTCCTACCTGATCGAGCCATTATCAATGGTGCGGTTTGTTGATGAGTTGGACAGTCCATGGGTGCAGGTCTATTTTGATGTTGGTAACGTGGTTCGATGGGGCTGGCCGCAACACTGGATCGAAGTGCTGGGCAAACGCATCGGCAAACTGGACATCAAAGAGTACGATTTGAACGTCGCCATGAACGAAGGCATGCGGAAGGGCTTCGGCATGCCGCTGGGCGAGGGAAGTGTCGAATGGGACAAGGTTCGTGCGGAGTTGTTGAAGATAGACTATCTAGGTTGGGCCACAGCAGAAGTGCCAGGCGGCGACCGAAATCGTCTGGCCGACATCGCCGCTCAAATGGACCGGGTTCTGGATCTATAGAGCCTCGTTAAGTCTTGAGTTTTGGCTAGCCGAAGTCGCCAGACTTTGGAGGACATTGAGAAAAACGTCCAAACTCTGGCGAGTTCGGCTACGGAATAACCCCAATTCTTAGACTGGACCACGCTCTCGAGCTTGTCCGCCACTTGCAGTCCTTCTGTCATGCGAACTGAAAACACCAGTTTCATCGATCGCCGCTTCGCTGCGTTTCGATTTGCATTCGCTGGCATCGCGACGCTGTTTCGGACTCAGGCTCATTCGTGGATTCATCTTGTCGCAACCGTGGCCGTCGTTGTTGTTGCATTGATCTGTGCTGTCGATCGCCTTGAGTGGTGTCTGTTAATCTTTTCGATAAGTCTTGTGTGGCTTGCCGAGGCAATCAATACCGCCGTTGAATTTACGGTTGATCTGGCAAGTCCGGAATTTCACGAAACGGCCGGTAAAGCAAAGGACGTCGCGGCTGGTGCCGTCCTGATTGCTGCGGCGACAGCAGCAATCATCGGCCTGATAGTTCTTGGACCGCACCTCTGGCGCCTGGTATTTCCGTAGGCGACAATGAGTTGCGTCAGGTCGACGCGGAGCTCAGCATCGCTACTTCTGCAGAAGTGGTCCGTCCAGGACCTTGGCGTCGCGGAAGCCTTCTTTCCATGGAGTCTCGATCGTCGCCTGCCCGAAGTAGTCGGTCTCCGTCAGAAATAGGGCCGGATCTTCTGCCAGACGCCCATCGGAATCGACGTATGTTTTGACAAGGTACTTCCCATCAGGCAGGACGGCTCCCTCGCGATCCCACGTTTCGTGCTTGTCTGAGTCAGCAGGAACCAGCAGGAACAGCATGCCGTTGACCATTCTCCTGGGAGTCACCGTTCCCTGGGTGAAGGCGACTGGTTCGGCACTCCATGAATCTTCGGCATCGTTCCACGCGTGGACAAACAGCTGCACGCTTGTCAGCACGTCCCAGCTGTCAGGTGCGTTCTTCACCCTGAGCGCCTGCTTTGACGGATACCAATTGTCAAGCGGCAGTTCGTCGGCGGACTCATACTGATCACCGACGACGCGTGAGTAATCCTGGATCCATGCGATAAATGATTTGTACGACTGATCATTGACGTGCATCTTCAGTCCGCCCATGTGCGAGACAGGCTCACCACTCGAGGGCTTTTCGAACTTGCCATCCTCGCCCTTTTTCGGCAGCTTAGACGTGGGCTTCAGGACAAGCAGACTTTTCGCCGGGTCGTCCACATTAATCAGCGGGAACCGATCGGGACGCGGCCTGCGGCTGCTGATCATCAGATGCCGCAGAGTTGCCTCGGGGCTTTCGCGAAAGATGTTGACCTTCTGACCGAATTTCTTCACCAACTCTTTGTGTCTGGCGATCGGCTTTTCATGCTTCGGGTTGGATGCGTCCAGTTCGTGTGGCGTGTGGCACGGAAAACATCGCATGCGTTGCGACCAGACGTTGCGAGCAAAAGAGTCGACCACCCGACTCTTGCGGGTATACTCGATCACGGGATCGGGCTTCTTAGGCTTCG
Source organism: Fuerstiella sp. (assembly GCA_029941865.1). Classification (GTDB taxonomy): domain Bacteria; phylum Planctomycetota; class Planctomycetia; order Planctomycetales; family Planctomycetaceae; genus Fuerstiella. The sequence continues at coordinate 21,497 of JAPYTO010000027.1, forward strand.
CCGTTGGCACTCCCTCCAGTGGCGGCAAATCGCGAATCTTTGGATCGGCGCAACAGGCTTTGATCCACGCGGCAAAAGCATCGTACTCGGCTTTGCGCGTTCTGGCGTGTATCAGCCGAGCACCTTTGTCCAGATCCTTCTCGCCCATTCCGATCAGGTTCAGGATTTTGGAGTTGTCCGGGTTTTTAACATCGATCAGGCCCTCGTCCCGCAAAGACACAAACGTCTGTTCGTGTGACGGCAGAATGTACTCCTTAAGATCCACCGACGCCAGATGGCATTGCACGCAGCTTGATGGCTTCGGCGACTTGAAGATCGGCATGATTCGTTGTTCGAACAGCTCAATCGGACTCGCTCCGCCGGCGGCTTCGTCGGAAGCGAAGCCAGTTGCCGACGCAAGGCAAAACACCGTTGCAACGGAAGCAACCGAATAGATGAATCGGAACATCACAATCACCTTTTCCTGAGGACGTGAATCGTTCAATGTTTTGTCACGACGTTACCGCAATGAGTCAATTATACGACCGTCGATCAGAAGACGACAATCGCGTCACTTCAGCCACGCCGCAATTTGACGAATTACGGGCCGTCAGCGCGGCCTTCCGGCAATCGCACTGTGCGTCCGTGGAAAGCCCCCTGAACAGGAAAGCATCCGAATGCGGCGAAGCTTCTGAGAAGCCTGCCACTGAATCTCGTATCCACGGCAAACCGGCCGCTCGCTGATCTCGCTGGTCAGGAAACCGGCGGCTAGCTTCGCTCCACAGCTCAACGCCGGTAATCACCCAGCGCCCGTCCCGCCCCGGGACACACCGAAATAACGCAGTATGATACGTTTTTGAGGCTTCCCAGACTCGGTGACTGTACAGTTGATCACTATGTAGCCCTGCCACCTGAGCAACCCCCGCCAGTCACCTCACTTTCTCGCCGCCGCAGACTGTTCTCTCCGCGACGATGCCTTTTTGTGAACCACGCTGTTGGCGAGTTTGAAGTCTCATGGCAAACAATCGCAAGAAACATCTTGTCGACGGATCCCTTCAAGGGGCGATTCTGCTGCCCCTTGTGATGCACTGGGCACTGTTTGTGGTCGTCGCCGGGGCATTGCTGTATTTCATCGAACTAAACGGCGGTGCGCCCCGTGATGCGGGCAGAAATCTGATGTCTCTACCCGATGGGTGTGGACTGATATTTCTATCTGCCGTTTTTCGGCGAGCTGCACGCCGTCATCTATTCCACGACAGCGGATGTCTATCTGGATGAAAAGAATGAGCCCATTAGCTTTGATTCTTACGGTAAGATGGTCGCTCAGAAAATCAGAGTCTGGGATACCGGTCTGCATGTTGACGAGTCCATAGCGGTCGGGGGACTCTGCTCAGGCGGGGAGCAACTGGGTACGTCGAGTGGAGCCACCGTTGTTCAGTAGCCCGAACATGCGGGGACGAGGGGGTCAACTGGACACGGCTGACCTGCGTGTGCTCCGGCGGGAAATCGGAGCTCCGAAGACTCTCGCCTGTGTCACCGGGATACTGTGCTGGCAACAGTCGTGAAGCCACTTCTTCGGTCGCAATCCATTCCCAGTGGTGATCCGGTGCCCGTTCTTTACGTGGCCAATCCAATTGTTGGATTGGGCGAACTGGCGCCCGGGGGAGAGGCGTGAGATTCCGTTTTTGATTGTGAATAAGGTGAGGTAGGGCCGGTTCCTGCCGGCCGAGTGTTTGACTGTCGTTCGATGGGACGGTGGAACCGGCCCATGTCTCTTGAGGTGACTGCTGTCGAAAGGATGCAGTCGATGGCCAACGTTCGTCAGTGCAAGCTAATACACGTACATGAACTCATTGCTGTTCAACAGCAGCAGACAGACATCTGCGAGCGCACGTGTCTGTGCTGAAACCGTCCACGGCTTTGCATCCGGAATGTAGTCGTTGTAGACGTTCAGTAGTTCGATGAATTCAAATGGTTTGCCCGTGAATTCTTCCACCAGCGAACGCGTGACCTGCGTCGGATACTCCGCGGCGGTCGGTTTGTTTTGACTGTGATACGCCAGCATTTCAGTGAGGTAGGTGGAAAGATTCTGTTCTTCCTGTGCTGTTGCCCCTCGGCCGTACGCCAATTGAATCGCGCGGTGAATTTGCCGGGATGCGTCGTCAGGGCGTTCCCTTTGAACTCGCAACGCGAAGGCGATGGAGCGATCCGTGATGGCATCGCTGTTCATCAACGTAAACGCCTGGGGCGTTACGGTGGCTGTATCTCGTAAGTCGCAGCTTTCATTCGGATTCGGGAGATTCAGAATTTCCAGCATCGGATCCGCCTGACCTCGCACCCGGTACGCATAAATCGTGCGGCGATTTCGTTCGGCGGGAGTTCGCGATGGCTGATGAGCCGGGGCGATGGAAAACTGAATCATCCGCGGTTGCAGAGCGACCTCCATGTTGATTTCCGGCATGACAGGGACACCACCCATTTCTCGATTCAGTTCGTCGCTGATCAGCAACGTGCTGTCGCGATACTCTTCTGCGCTTAGACGCCGTTCCGGAAATCGGGCCAGCAGGTCGTTGTTGGGGTCAGCCGCTTCCACGTGCTGAAGATTCGGGTGTCGACCCGAGCGGCGATAAGCGGCTGACGTCATGATCATGCGATGCAGCCGTTTGGTCTTCCAGCCGTGCTGGACAAAATCAGCCGTCAGCCAGTCCAGTAGTTTCGGATGTGTTGGTTTGCTGCCCTTCGCGCCAAAATTGTTCGGCGTTTTGACGATGCCGCTGCCGAAGTGATACTGCCAGACGCGATTGACGAACGATCGAGCGGTCAGGGAGTTGTCGTCGCTGGCAATCCACTGCGCCAGCTGAAGACGTCGGCCGCTGATGCCGTCGGTGATTCCGTAGGGATCGTGTGACGTCGCGTCACTGGCTGGAATTTCGTCTCCTGGTGACTGTACGTTTGACGTTTTGACTGTGCCCGAAGCCGGTATGCCGACTCCGCTCAACACGCCGGGGCCGACCGCATCCAGTTTCGCTTCCAGTGATCCACCAGCCAGTATGAAGGTTGCGGGCTTCCAACCTTTCTTCACGTTGTCGTTCGGTCGGAGTTTACGAGCATTGGTGTTCTTATCCGAGCCGTTGTACACGCCCTGGGCCAGCGGTTCGTAGCGTTCCATTCGGCGTTCCCAGATCCAGACGTCCTGTTCGCGCACTTTCTTGATGCCGGTTTCTTCCGGTGTCAGCCCCACGTGCCGCGACGGCTTCCTATCTTCCGGATCTTTCTTTCGTTGATTCGCATTTCTGTAGGGCAGGGCGTGCTCTTCGTACCACTCCCGTGCGGCGGCTTCCATTTTGTCGTCGACCTTCTTCAGGTCCGCCTTCGCGAATGCCAGCAGTTCTGCAACCAGCTTCTTCTTCTCCGAGAAGCCCCTGCGATTTTCCTGCGGCAGAAAATCGGCAGACACTTCGGCGGGTTGCGTGGCAGCGAACGCAGCGTACATGCGGTAGTAGTCGCGCGTCGGTATCGGATCGAACTTGTGGTCGTGGCATTTGCAGCACCGCATTGGCATCGACAGGAACGACTGCCCCGTGTTGTGCACGAGATCATTGAGGTAAATCTGCCGAGCCTCTGGCTGGGGAATCATGGCCGTTCCCCACGGTCCCATTCTCAGAAAGCCGGTGGCAATGATGGCTTCCGGGGTGTCCGAATGAAGTTCGTCGCCCGCGATCTGTTCCACAACAAATTCGTTAAACGGTTTGTCGCTGTTGAAGGACCGAATGACGTAATCACGGTATCGCCATGCATTACTGCGCTCGTAGTCGTTACTGAAGCCGCCCGTGTCCGCATAACGCACAACGTCCAGCCAGTGCTGCCCCCAGCGTTCGCCATAGTGATCGCTGCCAAGCAATCGATCGATCAGCGTGCCGTAGGCTCTTTCCGGATCGCTCTTAAACGCTTTCCTGAAGTCCAGGATTTCGCGTGGAGTCGGCGGCAGTCCTGTCAGGTCGTACGTCGCTCGACGAATCAGCGTGTGAGCATCCGCGGATGTGGTTGCTGAGATTTTCGCCTGCTGCAACTTTGCGTCCACGAAGAAATCGACGGGATGGGAGTCGTCCTGTGGACGGCCCAGCTCCGTTTTGCGGCGCACTGGCCGAAACGCCCAGATGTCTTCCGGTCGATAACGTCGATAGGTCCATTCGTCGGCCAGGCCGCCGCTGGTATCAACGATGATGCCATCTTTGTTCTCGCGAACCGCCCATTCCGCCCGCAGGATTTGGTCCTGCTGTTTCGCACTTGGCCACGGCGCACCGGATTCAATCCACTGGCGAATATATTCCGTCTGTTTCTCTGTCAGGCGGTCGTTTTCTTTCGGCGGCATTTCGTAACCGTCCCACATCACGGCCTGATACAGAACACTCTCCGCAGGTTTGCCCGGGACGATCGATGCTTCGCCGGATTCACCGCCCTTGAGCAAGGCTTCCCGGGAATCCACAGCAAACTCGCCTTTCAGATCCGTGGCGCCGCTGGCATGACAACCGTTGCATTTTTCTTTCAGCAGTGGCAGGACTTTGAGAGTGAACAACCGATTGCTGTCGTGGTCCGCGGCAACGCATACTGTACACACCAACAGCCACGCGGCCGTGATCAGCACCGCGCAGTTGCCAATTCGAACATGACCTTCTGCCTTACACTTCATCGAATATTTTCCTGAGACGACGGCATCCCGCAGCTGGCGGTTGACCTGCTCCCGGATGGTTCTGGAAGTCATCGGCATCTCGCGGGCTGTGGCGACTGTGACCTGGTTTTACAGATTGTGAACAATTTACTGTTATGTGCAGCGGGATCTCAAACCGAAAGTGCTGTTTTCTCGTGTTGGGCGTCATCGTTCCTATCGCCTGGTTCTACGCGGAGTGGCTTTTTGACTCGATAATCATGGTGATCAATAGCGACAGCAGGACCAACAACAGCAGCACATGGCGAGGCCAGCGAGCGGCGTTGGGGCCTTCTTTCTGCGAACGTACGCCGACTGCTCGGAAGACAAGCGAGGTCCCTAGAATGATCGTCACCATGTTTGTCAGGAACAGCAGCAGAGCTCCACCGCCTTTGGCGAACTCTCCGTGCGACAAGGCGATTCCCGACGTGGCAATAGGTGGTACCAAGGCTGCAGCGATGGCGACTCCGGGCAGGGCCGAAAACAGATTCCTGCGGCCCATGGCGTACGCCGCCGCAGCTCCGCTGGCCAGTGCGATCAGCAGATCGTAGAACTGCGGCTGAGTTCGGCTTTCCATTTCCTGCGGAAACAGCCGTGCCAGCGACCCCTTGGGCAGCAACGTGTCCATGAGTGCGGGCCCCTGCAGCGGCGTGAGCCATTCAAGTTTTGCACATACCTGAACGCACAGGCCAAACAACAGTCCGATGACCATTGCCGTCACGAAGCCGCGTAGCGCCGTGCGAAAAGCCACTTTCGTAAGATGGGCGTTGGCGTGAGCGACGCCCAAACCGACGCCGGCGATTGGTGTCATCAGTGGAGCCACCAGCATTGCCCCGACGATGACAGCTCCCGAGTTTTCCGCCAGTCCCAGGCAGGCAATCAGCGTGGCCAGACTCATCAGAAACACGAAATCAAAGTCCCATTTCGAACTGTCCTGGACACGTGACACCAGGTCAACTCGTTCTTCCCGCGACAACTGTGGCACGTTGCTTCTGAGTCGTCGAGCTGCTTTGTTCTTCAGGCGGCTGCTCAACGACTCACCGCGTTTCACGACCGCGACGGCGGGAATTGAAGAACCCTGCTGCGCGTTACCGCCGGGGCTGGCCTGCAGAAAACGCCTCATCTGGCGGAGGTCTCTTGTCCCCATCAGCAATAAGTCGAATTCATCCGCCTTCAGGTCTCGAAAAGCGTCCGTTGTGCTGGCAGCCACGATGACTTTGCGACGAAAGACTTCGCGGTCCCTGCTGCGAACCAGACGATTCAGCGTGTTGTCCAGCTGTCGTTGGCCCACCGACTCAGCAACGTCACTGATGTTGGGCTCGACATACACGGCCGTCGCAGTGCCGCCGCCAAGATGGTCTACCAGCCGCGAGGCGTAGCTGAGCGCCGCTTCGTTGTCGGCTTCATCTGTGATAAACACGGCGACGCGGATGTGCTGTTCCACACCCGTGGAATCGTCCCGCATCAGAAAGACGTCGCAGTCAACGGTCGTCAGCAACTGCGTCTGCCAATCCTCGTCGGCAGTCTGTTCCTTTGAAATTGTGGGAGCCGGCACGACGATCAGCGAGGCGTTTATCTCGTCAACCCTGGTGATGAGATCCGACGTCCAGTGTTCACCAATGATCTGCCGCAGCCGCACCAGCAGATCGCCTGGGGCTGCTGCCGTATCTTCTTCAGCCGGATCAATTGGCGCTGATTGATCAGTCGGCGTTTCATTATCAGTCGGATTTGAAGACAGCTGCTGCACGCTGAGTCGGGCCTGAATGACCAGTTCCTGATCGTCCGCACGAGGTTCGTCGGAGACGTCGACCAGCCGCGTTTCGCCTGTCTTTCGTTGCATCAGCAGCACGGTTAGATCAGATCCGCGCGAAGCGGCCAGGTGAGCGGCCCACGGCAGCAGATTCCGCACTTCTTCGGGCTGAGTCGCGATCAGAACTGTTGTCACAGTGATTCTCGTGCAGTCGTGATGGGGAACAAAGGGGCGGATTTGGGACATCGTCGAAATCAATGACTGCGCTGCTAACTATCCGGTTCTACCAGGCCCGGAAGTGTTCCGATGTGCAGGGGCCCGGATGTAGATTCCGAATGCTTTGCAGACTGCAGAAAGGAGATCAGACCAGCCATTTCCTGTTTGGTGATATTTTTTTCGAAGCCTTCGGGCATGAGTGATTTTCCGGTCGCCAACAGTTCATCAACCGTCCCTCGAAGAATGACCTCTGTTTTGTTTTCCTGCTGCTTCAAAGTGATGGTGGTTGCCGTCTGTGCGGTAATCATGCCGGAGTGAGACTGACCGTTCGTATCCACCAGAACATAGGTTTCATATCGTGGCAGCAGGTATCGGTTCGGGTCAAGAATGTGTGTGAGCAATGCCTGCGGGTCTCGTGACGGTGACGCGGCGAGGTCCGGGCCCAACGCGTGGCCGATGTTTCCCAGTCGATGGCACGACGCACAGTCGCGTTGGAATAGTTTCTGCCCGGCATCGACGTTTGCCGGCAGCGAAAGTGCCGATTCGTACCCGCGAACAACGTCGGCACGTGCCGTCTTCTGTTGCGATTCGAAGACGTCCGCGGCCTGACTTCGAATCGCCTTGGCCCGATGGTTGAGCAGTTGATCCCGTGCCGAGGGACCGATCATCGCGACACTGATGCGTCCCTGTTCGATAGCGCTGAACAGCACGGGTATCCAGTTGGTTCTGGATAGCAACACGTTAAGGGTTTTTTGACGAACGACGGGTGACAGTCGTTCCCAGTGAATAACGAACAGTTCACCTACAGCCTGGTCAGGGTAGGTTGCCAGGGCGTTCACTGCGGCCATCTGAACGGCCTCGGTCTGGTTGCCTGAGATCAGTCCCGTCAGCGACTCTTTGGTTTTCACAAGCGGCCAGCAACTCAGGAAGTCGATCGCACTGCGCCGACGGCTGTCGGGCAGAGCTGCGTTGTTGGCGACGGACCTGGCCTCCGATTCGGCGATTCTCAGGAAGTTGGCTGCCTCGGGCCGGGCCGATTCTCGAAGTCGGGCTCCCGTTGATTGCATGGCTTTTCCCAGTACCGGCAGCAATCGTTGAGCCAGTGGCTGCGTTGCAACAGAACAGTCTGCCAGGGCATTGATGGCGACGTCCACCTGGACAGGATTGTTGCGAGATCCAATCACGGTCATGACCTGACTCAGGAAACTCTCACTGCCGGGTGACGCGATGAAGTTCGCATCGTGCAGTAGTTCGACGAACATCGAACCTGCCGCTCGACTGGAGGAACTCAATACGGCCGCTCGCATCCAGCGATCGCTGCCGATCTCTCGCGCCAGTTGGACAAGTGTTTTCGCTGCAATCGGAGCATCTGTTTCTCCCAGCGAGAAAGCCGCCTGCAAGCGCAGACGAGGGTCGGCAGACTTTGCCGCCTCAACTGCGCCTACCAGCAAGCTTGGTGATAGATCAAAGAGTGGTTCAGCAAGCTGTACCGCGATTTCCCTGACCCGTACGTGCGGATCGACGATGGCAGCCAGCAGGTCAACGTCTGCCAGAGCGTTAAGTCCCTGCAGTGACCACATGGCGTGAAGTTTCGCCTGGGGGCGGTTGCTGTCCCGCAGCAGGCGACGCAGTGGATCAACGGCGGTCGGATCCTGCTGTTCATACAACAACCGATGGGCTGTGTCGCGGTACCAGCCATGCGGACTTTCCAGTTGCTGTACCAGTTGTGCCGTTGACGCAGCACCCAGCGACGGAGGACCGGGATAACGAAATCCAGGCGGGGCAAGGCGATAGATGCGTCCGTGTTGCCGACCACTCTTGAAGTCAACGAACTTCGTGACGTCCAGTGGCACATGAATTGTCTCCAGAATCTCACGACTCATGTCCAGCACATACAACGTCCCGTCCGGAGCATTGATGAAGTTGACCGGGCGAAACCAATTGTCGGAGGAACGAACAAACTCCGTTCCTTGATCGGCGCGTGCCGAAGAAAACGTGACTCCATCGGCCGACAGCGTCCGGCGATGAATCAGATTATTCTGAGCGCCGCCGATAAAGATGTTGCCGTAATACTCCGATGGGTATGCGCCGCCGCGGTAGACTGTGACGCCAGCCGCGGCATCGATGACGTGATGGCTGGCCCCGGCCGCATTTGCCGACCTCGCTCCAATCGCAATTCGTCGACTTGAACGAATCATGCGCCAGCGTTCGAGCGGGCTGATGCGCAGACAGGGAACTGGCCCGGACGTCAGATGCTGCAGAGCATCGGTGACAGGAAGGAACGGATTTCGCTCCAGATATCTTTGCGGAAGCACGGCGTGCAGTAGAGGTCGTGATTCGCTGCACAGGAAACGGTTGCCCCAGTCGTCGAACGCGTTTCCAAATTGAACCGTGCCGGTGATCGACTCAAACCGGTCGTCGACGGGATTGAAGCGAAAGTCACGACCGCTCACAGAAATCGGCGAATCGCCGACCAGATTCGAATCTTCGTAGCGAACCTCGCCTCCATTTCCGGCGGTCGACCCGTAGATCCGGTGATCGAGCCACCACGTCAGATTATTCAGCATCGCCTGCTGATTGCCTGTGCCGAAACCGGTGTAGACCTTTCGTCGAACGTCCGCTTTGTTGTCTCCATCGGTGTCCTTCAGATACCAGATATCCGGAGCAGCAGCGACATAGACGCCTCCCTTCCATGGTGCGACGCCGCCCGCCCACAGCAGGTGCTCGGCAAACACGTGACTCTCATCAAACGTGCCGTCGCCATTGGTGTCCTTCAGCAGCCGCAGAGTTCCGATCGGTTTTCGACCTTCCGCCGGCTTGTACGGATAGTCACGCATTTCGCAGACGTAAAGATTTCCGTTTTCATCAAAGCATGCGGCAATGGGATCGTTGACCAGTGGTTCCTTCGCGACAAGCTGCATTTCAAAGTCGCCGACGGTTTCAAACGACCGCAATGCTTCGCTGATGGGTTTCGGCGGCAACGGTTTCAGGAACTCCTTGAGTTCCGCGTCAGTGTGCTCACGTTTTCCAGGATCATCGATCATTGCCTGCACCACGCTGACATCGGACGGATGCCCGGTGGCTGAGGCCCCGCCGTTCTCGCGGATCTTCATCAGAATGTCGCGGGACTTTTCGAAGTACGCGATGACCTTCGCCTGTTCAGCGAACTTTCGCTTCTTGTGGAATGCAATCTGAGAATCGATCGCCGTCACCAAAACGTCCAGCGAACGGCGTTCGTACGGAGCCTGGTCATCGAAGTAAACAAACACGGGATTCGTATGCGCTTCCGCGTCGGGTGTCCCGTTTTTCGACAGGGAAAAAGCTCGAGCCGCGATCCACGTGGACCTGTCCAGCCTCAACGGCACCTCGAAGTTCAGCCAGTTCCTCAGTCCCTGACCCTTTGGGATTTCGATTTCGTGAAGAATACGCCCATTGCCGATTATCTGTACGTTGGTGACGGGAGCGACATCACATCGAACTCGGACACGGGCTTTGACGGTGGATCGGCCTTCTGACGACAAAACGGGGCCATTGCCCGAATCCGGTGAGTTCACGGTGATCTGTTCTCCCGGATGTTTCCCGTCCACCGTAAACAACATCAAAGGTCCGTTGGTGAAGAAGCTTCGACCTGTGGCCATCTGCCGTGTCCAGCGTTCAAAGCTGGGGGGCTGGATAGCGTTCGGAGTCCCGGTCTCTGTGAGAGCCGGGGACTCTTCGCCGCAGTACACGTACGTCTTACAGTCGCCGAGTTTTCGGCAGGCGGGATAGTCGCAGGCTCCCATCGCTGGCACTCGAAACCCGGTGTTCAACATGTGATACCAGTGATCCAGCCCGATGCCGCGATAAACACCGAATTGCAGCAATTCAACGCCGTCTACATTGCCCTGCACGACATCGGCGTAGATCTCTTTCGCGTAGCCTCCATGAGCATAGAACGACACCCCTCCGGCATCGCGAGCAAGTTGTCCGACGTGTCCGAACGGTGGCCAGTTGTCCGCATTGTTCGACTGGGCATTCATCACAAGTTCGTCCAGCAGATAAAGATTCAGATGTCCGTAGCTGGAACTTCTGTATTCCTGCCCGGACTGAATGAAGTAGGTGCCCCGCGACCTGGTTGAGCGGTGACCGGTTCCTTTGATTTGCGGCGCGTCCATTCGTTTCATGAAACCGGAATACGGGCCAGCCGGATCGTTGTAAGCGAGGATTGATCCGTAATGAATGTCCTCAGCCTGCATCAGTCCGAGAATTCGGTCGTCGTCCGTGTCGTCCAGTCGCTGGATGTGGATGTGGGGATCACCCGACCAATAGCCGTGGTGGTCCATCGGCACAGTCTTTGAAAGTCGGACCGTTACTTCCCTGGGCGGATCAGGAAATGAACGGGAAGAAGATGGGTCCACGACGTTCGTTGTGAGAGAGACTGGCTGGTACTCGAAACCTTTCCAGACTTCGACGCGAACCGTTCCCGCAGGTACTCTCACTGAGGCCGTCCCGTCCGAATAGAAAAATCGACCGAGGTAACGAACCGGTGCCTTTCCCTGTCGGTTGCCCCAGCCGGAAACAGGCCAGACTCCGGTAAGACTGTGCAGTTTGAAGTCGTTGTCCTGCGGTTCGTAGTAGTTGCCGTCCGGCCCAACGACATTTATGCGGCAATGAGTGGGCTCACCTGAATCGGCATCCAGTATTCTGAGACGCAGTGTCGCGGTGTGAAATCCCTGGGCCACTTTAGGGACGCCCACTTTGTCAAATCCAGGCGGAGTAAAGATTAGCTGTTCGTCTTTTGGACCAGCGTCTTTGAATGAGTAACCGGGCCTTAGAAGATCGCGACTCGCACTTGAATCTGAAACCGTCTGCCAACCCTGAAGAGGCGATAAAGCTGCCGCATCGATGGATTCGCTGCCCTGCAACGCGTTCGATGGGCGAGGGTGGTCAGGGGAAAACACCCGCATGCGCTCAGGCGGCTCGATTGTGATTCGCGTCAGATCCTCCGGGATCGGCTGGTCGTTGCCGACAACTGCCTTTTCCGGTGCGGCGAAGTCGTTGACCGTCATTCGCAGGTGTTTCGCAAAGAATTCGTAGACGGCCTTGCGTTTGCTCGGCCCGAAATCGTGAGCTTCTTCCGGCAGGTGAACGTTGGTGACCGCATCCTTTGCACCGGACAGGGAATACATTTGCTGCATGAAGGGAAATCCGACTGTCGGGAAATCCTTCGTCGAATCGGTGCCTACTGAAATCAGAAGCTGCGGCGTGGGGGCGCATGCGGCGGCCAGTTCGATCGCGTTGGTCTGCGCAACCTTCATGATGGGCAGCCCCCCCTCACATAGACACCCCTGATCCTCGGTCCATGGGTAGATAATGACAGCAGGAGCCACCGCGGTGACTCGATCATCGATCAGTGCCAGAAACATTGCCTGAGTCCCACCGCCGGATGCGCCGGTGACTCCCACGCGAGTGCTGTCGACTCGCGAAAGAGACGTCAGGAAATCGACGACACGCAAACTGTTCCACGTTTGCAGTGCCAGCACAAGTGGATCCTCGTGAGTCGTCTGAGTGGAATCCTGGTAGCCCACCATGCTGTACGAGAACACCGTGGCACCCATTCGCGCCAGATGGGCACACCGAACCTGCTGGCTCTCCCGAAAACGCCCGAGTGGACGGAAGTGACCATGCGGACACAGAATGACGGGACCGAGATCCTTGCGACCGACCGGACGATACAGATTACCCGTGCAGTAAAATCCCGGAAACGTTTCCAGTGCCACGTTTTCGACGGAGTAATCTTTGTAGGTGCGCAGTTCGTTTACGATCGCAGGCACAGACGCTCGCGCCACCAACGGTGAGATCTTCACAGCTTTCAGGAATTCCTGACGCAGTTCCACCCGACGTTCGGCCCATGTTTCGGGGGTGGTGTATTTTGTTCGGGAGTCCTCAAGCTGCCGCAACGCCGTTTGCCGGTCCGCAAGAGCTGTCGGCAAGCATGCGAACAGAAATATCGCACTCATGAGGTTGTTTCGTCGATCGCGTCCGCATGCAAACATGAGTCGCTTACTCCGCTGGCCCACTGGTGATGCCCACTGATTTTACTGTCGCTGCAGTTCCGTGCCCCAATCCGTCACTCGTCGGGCGGCGACTTGGAAAACAGATGATTCAGTAGCGCCGTCGGTTCAAGCGAACCCACAACTTCCTTGATCAGCAGAGCGCCGAAAATGAAGAATCCCGCAAATCCGAGGATGACCACCAACTCGGCGATCCGCCCGGCGAAGCTCGAAAACGCAGCCGCTCCGATTGATGCAGCGAAGCACATCGCAATCGCCGTTTGACTGGCAGGTGTAGAGCTATCGGAATCAGACATCGTAAATCCTTGCATGGCGGAGGAGTATGTGGTGACGGTTGGGCATACCAGAGGTTCGAGAGTTTTGTAGGCCATGACCTGTCATGGCAATACGGATGCGCCAGGAAAGGTGATGGCCTACGACTACTGCTGCGAAACGGCAGCAATCACTCCGACGACGGCCAGGCCCGCAAGCACGGCAAACATGATCTTCCAGACGCTGTATGGACGCTCGCCCTGAACTTCGCCCGTGGCCGCATTGACAAAAACCTGAAACGTCTTGTCGCTGTATCTGTGCGCCAGCAGCCAGACCGGCAGCAACAGGTGCTTATAGGTGATCGCTTCGTAGCGGCTGTTGACGGACTGGACGCGCTGAGTGTCTCCGCCGATGCGTTGTCGCACGTCCGACTGGATCGCGTCGTCAATTCGTGACTTTGCTTCCTCGAAACAACGGTCCAGTTCTATGTCGTACGTGCGAGCCAGGTGCCCGGCCAGCATCTGCTGGTTGAAGGCAACGACGTTCTGCAACGGCCACGGTTCCAGTGCCAGCATGAATTTGCGATTCAGGCCCGTATTGGCCAGTACGACGATGTCGTCAAAGAAACGCTGAAACCGACCACTGGCCGGATACCAGCGGGTTCTCATTTCCCGTCGCTCGTTCTTGCCCGATCCGACCGTCACCCAGTAATGCTCGCCACGTTGTCCGCTGTAGGCTGTAAACGTCATCGAATCCACGGTGAAGTACGAAAGATAGACACCGTTGAATTTCCCCTCTGCTCCCTGTTTTCGAAAACTATTGGGAGCGAACCACCGGGAATCCACCCACTCCTGCAGATTCGTCTGTGCCTGCTGACGTTCGATCTGAAACGGCAGGACCCCATCCACGGGAATACGGTTCTCTTCACATTTGTGAGCGTTCTCCAACTGCACGGGCGAGCCGCAGTAAGGACAGTGAGTGCTGGTCAGAGTGCCAATGAATTCGACATTGCCGCTGCAGGAATCGCAGCGCAATTCGTTTCGGCTGGTGCTGACGCCGGCATGTACTTCATCGCCGGCTTCGATTTTCTTCTGCGCAGCCTGTTGACGCCAGCTGCGGATTTTCTCCAGCATGGAGTGGAAATCCTGCTCAACGACAGCGGCATCGTCGGACAGTTCGATTTGCTTGACGTGACCACAGAACGGACAGGCCAGTACCTGATCACCGATTCTGAACTCAAGATCCGCGCCACAGCCATCGCAGGGGAACATGCGTCCTGCCCCGGAATCGAATGTCTGGCCCACGGAATCCGTGGCGGCATCGTTCCGGGGGATTTCACCCGCAGCACTGGGATCTGCGGGAGTCCCCGCGGGTAATGCCGGAGGAACGCGGTCATCGGCGTTATCTGGCGTGATGTCAGCCATATCAGAGGCAACCCTCGATTGTCGATCGAACCTGGTTTGAGCCTGCCGTCGCAGCATCACTCAAACCAGGCAGTCTGTCTGAAAACTGATTTACGGTGCGGGAGGTGGTGGCGGTGGCGGGGTATTGAAGGAGCCACTGAGTTGCGGCACCTGACCAGCGGCCGTCCAGGCGGGCATGCCGTTCGTCCAGACCAGAGTGTCGGCGGCAATTTCGCCGGCAGAGATACCCGCGGCCAGTTGCGGCATCGCATACGGTCCCTGTGTCTGGCCATTGACAGCCACGTGCCATTGAGCCGCTGGCGGAGGAGGTGGTGGTGCAGCGCCCGGTGCTCCGCCCATGGCACCGGGCTGCATCATTCGCCCGGCCATTGCAAAGCCGAGTCCCAGGCCCATTCCATCTGCCGCGCCACCGCCGGATGGATTTTCAGCGGCGGCCGTCATTGCGTTACCCATCTGGTATTGCTGGAATTGGTTCATGTTGCCGATCACGCCCATGCTGGTACGGGTATCCAGCGCCTTTTCAACGGCTTCGGGCAGTGAGATGTTGACAATCATCATCTGAGGAATCTCAAGGCCGTATTCGTCGTCAATTCGTTCCTGAACGGCGACTCGCAACGTCTCACCTAATTCCAGATATTGGCTGGCCAGATCAAGGGCGGCAATTTTGGATGATCCCAGCACGTCGGCAAACGTACTGATGATGATCGAACGCAGCAGTTCTGTGACTTCCTCGGCGTCGAAAACCTTGTCAGTGCCGACCAATTCCTGCAGCAGTGCTCGTGGTTCAACAGCCTTCAGTGAATACGAGCCGAATCCACGAATGCGAATGGGACCGAACTCCGGATCCCGCAGCATGATGGGGTTGGGCGTACCCCACTTCAGATCGGTGATCTGTTTGGTGCTGACAAAGTAGACCTCGGCCCGGAAGGGACTGTTGAAACCGTATTTCCAGCCCGCAATTGTGCTTAACAGCGGCAGGTTGTCGGTCTTCAGTTCGTAATGACCAGGCTCAAAGATGTCCGCGATCTGTCCCCGATGAACGAAGACGGCGGTCTGGCCCGGTCGAACAATCAGTTGAGCTCCGTTTTTGATTTCATTCTGGTAGCGGGGAAACCGCCAGACCAGCGTGTGGCGAGAATCGTCGACCCACTCGACGATATCAATCAGTTCGTTACGAAGCTTATCAAATAACCCCATCGGGTAACTCCATCAAGTGAGAACTACAGTTGCGAACGAATAGCGGGCATCAACTGCCCTGAAGTCTACGAAATTCTGGGCTGAAACCAAACGATGCAGGAATTGCAGACACGAGGCCCGTCAACGAAGAAATCGGACCGGCGGATCAAACGGATCCGCAGATTTTCGCCACCTCTGTCGCGCCGCAGCGGGCGAAAGGACCTGACATCCGTGGCAATCGGCAAGAATCTGGATGACCAGGCATTGAAGAATCGCTCAGTGGCGCCAGAATTCCTCACCGGCCCATCTTTGATGGTTCGTGCGAGCTTACGCTCAGAATCATGCATAGAGTCTGGTACGGAAAAAGTAATGCTCTGTCTGGTCGGCAAGATCACCGGGACAGTGACGACGGCTTTTTTCAGCAGAGGTCGTTAAGAGTGTCTCAGGTTCGCCGTATTTCTCTGACATTGAAGCGTTCGACGATGTTGAAGCAGGAAGTTTGTACAGACCAGTTCGCTGTTGAGGAAGTCGAGACTTTTCGACGGGACGGGTATATTGTGCAGCGAGGCCTGGTTCCGCTGGAGTATGTCGATCGGATTCTGCAGATCACAGAACGCGACGAGGCAGCTCACTTTGGCGACATCGAATACGAAGCGGACGTTCAATATCCGGGTGCGCCTCAGTCGTTGACCGATGAAGGCGGCCGCACGATACGGCGGCTGCGGCAGGCGTTTAGTCGAGATCCCGTCTTTGCGCGTCTGGTCAAGGAACCGTTTATTTTGAATCGACTGCGACAACTACTGGGCGAGCAGGTGGTGATGCCGTTGGCGCACCATAACTGTGTGATGACCAAGCATCCGAGATACAGCAGCGACACCGGATGGCATCAGGATACTCGGTACTGGTCTTTCACGACGTCCGAACTTGTCAATGTCTGGGTCGCTCTTGGTGACGAGACGGTGACAAACGGCTGTCTGCGACTACTGCCGGGCAGCCACCAGATGGCGGTGGAATCTGATCAACTGGATGACGAACTGTTTTTTCGTGACGATGTTTCCCGGAATCAGTCGATTCTGGGTACCGCTGCGACAGCCGAGTTGAAGGCGGGTGATGCGATCTTCTTTCACGCTCGCTGTTTTCACTCCGCTACTCGCAACTATTCCGATCAGACAAAGTACTCTGCCGTCTTCACTTTTCGTTCGCTTGATAATCCGCCGTTGCCGGACAGTCGTTCATCAGAACTTCCGGAACTGCTGCTGTAACTACCCGCAGATCAAGAGCGCCCCGTCTGTGCCATATCGGGTTTATCCGTTGATGGAGCGTCGGATCTGCTGGAGTTGACATGCCGCAGAAAACGGATTCCGTGTGCCGCATTCGCCGTGGTGAATAACGTGTAACAAACAGGAGACTGTTGTGAGGGCGATGCTGGTCATTGATCTGCAGGTGGGAATGCTCGAGAGCGACCCACCGCCGAACGACGTCGATGAAGTGGTGCAACGCATCAATCAGATAACGCGGGTATTGCGTTCGGCTGGTGATATCGTGATCTTCATTCAACATTGGGGGCCGGACGAAGACGCGTTTGCGCCGGACAGCCCCGGCTGTGAAATCCTGCCGTCTTTGGAGCGGTCCGCACGGGACCTGGTAGTGTCGAAGACCTTCTGCGACGCCTTCTGTGATACCGAACTGCAGTCAGTACTGAATCAGTACGATATCACGGAACTTCTGATTGTCGGCTGGGCGACAGACTTCTGCGTCGACACGACGGTACGGGCCGCTGCCGGTCGGAAATACCCGGTCCGCGTTGTCAGCGACGCACACACGTGCGCCGATCGACCACACCTTGCCGCCGCCGCGATTATTCAGCATCACAACCTGACGTGGATCGACCTGATTGTGCCAGGGAAGTCGGTTCGAGTCGTTTCGACTGAAAAAACGCTGCAGGAACTGACCGGGGTCTGACATGCAGATTCCGCCCGTCGCACCACGAAGGTGACCTTCGTTACCCCGTGCCATGACCGTTTGTACGGATTGTGCGACCGGGTCGAGACGGACATGTCGGCCGTCTCAGCAACACCGGTCGTCACGGTATTACGACGGATGCCGGTACCACGGGCGGACGAGCTCAAGGTCAAGATAACCGGATCTTCCCGTCGAAACTGAAAAAGCACTGTGGAGACGTCCCGATCAGACACCAACAGTGCGTAGCGGCTTACGCAGGCGAGGACGTGCCTAAGCCGCTAGACCACCCGGACTTCAGGAGCGGTTCGGGTCAAAGGAATCGTAAACAACAACGGAATTAATAAGGAGAGCCCAATGCCCGGGAAACAGTGTTTGACAGTCGCCAGCATGGCAATACTGTCCGTCGTCGGAATGAATGCAACGTCTGCCGCGGATGGCAACAATCAGTACCGACAGGGTGCGGTCTACAACGTTACCAACTGCGAATACATTTTCGCTGACTCCGACTCCAATCTCACTGCGCAGCTGTGTGGATGCAGAAAATCCAGTTGTGGTGACGCAGCAAGCTGTTGTGACGATGGCTGCGGCGAAGGCTGCTGTGGTAGCGGCTGCGGTAGTTGCTGTCTCGGCGATGCGTGGAAGATCGACCAGTGCGATGATGGTATTGATTTCGGTGGTTGGTGGCAGCAGGGATACAGCAGTGCCAGCACCGGCATGTTTAATAATCAGCCCAACAGCTTCAACACGCATCAGGCATGGCTGTATGCTGAGAAGGTAGCCGATGGCAGCTGCGGTATGGACTGGGGTTTCCGTGCGGACATGATGTACGGAATCGACGCCGGCGACACGCAGGCATTCGGGAATAACGCGGGCCGATGGGACTTCGGCAATGGCTGGGACAAAGGCGGCGGATACGGCTGGGCTATGCCTCAGTTGTATGCCGAGGTTGCCAAAGGCGACTGGTCCGTCAAGGCCGGTCACTTCTACACGCTGCTGGGATATGAAGTCGTCACCGCACCCGATAACTTCTTCTACAGTCACGCCATGACGATGTTCAACAGTGAGGCGTTCACTCACACCGGAGTGCTGGCCACATATGCGGCGGGTGACGACGTTACGGTTTACGCAGGCTGGACGCTGGGGTGGGACACTGGCTTTGACCAGTTTGGTGGCGGCAGCAACTTCCTTGGCGGATTCAGTACGTCAGTCAGCGACAACGCGACATTCACCTACATCCTGACTGCTGGCGACATGGGTGCCAACGGCGACGGATACTCACACAGCACAGTGCTGGATGTGTCACTGACAGACAGTCTGAATTATGTGATTCAGAGTGACCTTGTCAGCTTCTCACTGGCCGGGGTGCAGAGAAGCGATGTCGGTATCAATCAGTATCTGTTGTACTCAGTCAGTGACAGCCTGGGGCTTGGTGCTCGCTTCGAATGGTGGAAGTCAGATGGCGGCTTTGGCCACGGTGGTCTGTCCACGGCGTCAGGCGGCTCCGATTCGTACTATGCAACAACTCTGGGGGTCAACTACAGGCCTCACGCCAACGTCATTATCCGTCCGGAATGGCGATATGACACGGCTCCGCATAGCGCGACCAGCTACAGCCAGGGAATGTTTGCGGTCGACGTGATCCTCACGTTCTAAGATTTTTCCTACTCGATTGAGTTGGATATAAGGCTGCCGGTCCAGGTGATCGGCGGCCTTTTTTATGCGCGCAGACTGCGGACGCTGCCGACCTGGCTTCGCTATGCCCTACGGCTGCGTCCATCCTGTTTGTTCCGGCCGATGAAAACCCCACGACGCGGCCAGGGCGTCGGCAGCCTCCTCAACGTCGGTGATCTCTCTCCATCCCCCATTTCGCAGAAACGCGTGTGCAAATTCGTGGGCGATAACGTAATTTGCAAATTGCTCCGATGCGTTGTTCAGCTTCGGCCTGAGGACAACGCAGCGAGTGCTGTTGCCATCAAGCCCGGGGGTTGGCATCCACAGCGACCAGCCTTTTCCCGGTTCGTAGTTGTCAATCGCCACGTTGAAACGAGGGTCGTCCAGAAAATCACGTTGGACTTCGGAGGGGATCGCCTGAAGTACGGACAACACGCGCTGCTGCAATACTGGATATTCAGCAAACGGCTTGATGTAGGTGTTGAAATGCGTGTGATGATCTGTATTCATTGTATTTATTGTCGAAGTTGCCGAAATTAGGTCTCGGATTTGGTCATGGACCGCTGAAAAACCAGCGAAATCGGGGTCTATGGGCGTTTCGCTGTATTTCGCGTTGAAGAATACCGAAGCTGTTGCAACAATGCCCGGCTTCAATTTTGACCGAACCGGGTCACATTGATTCCAATTGCCCCAATCACAATCTACTCAGGCTGGCTGTCAGACATGGATCGCGAACGAATTGAACGACAACTCAAACTTGCCGAATCTCAGCAGGCTGATTGGGAGAAGGTGCTGACGAACGACAAGGTCGATGCGAAAGAATGGCGTCGCAACGCCAAGTGGCGCCATCTGGACGCAGACACGCGGGCGCTGAAACGACGGATTATTGCGGTCAAGGCCATCGAAGATCGGGAAGCAGAAGCCACGCAGCGCAAAGCTGACCGGGCCGCTGCTACAGCTGACGCCGAGTAGCCTTCGATTGACTCACTCCGCCCCGTCCAGCGCCGTGCATCCGCAGACTATCTGTGGCGACTGGCTGACGTCGAAGCACAGCTTCGGGGACACGCGGCGCCAAGACGACTTTGGCGCCGAGAGTTCACTCGCTATGGGTGACGTGACGTTGTTGCACTAAACAGTTGCTGCGGAAGGAACCTGAAATTCTTTGCGGTTCTCATCCTTCAGCAGCACGTTGGCTTCAGAGGCGTGATCTCCGGTGTGCAGCTCTGTTGCCGGATCGAACGTCAGCCACGGGCCTACGACGTATTCGTTACCATCTTCCGGTAAACCAACGCCATTGCTCATGGTGCTGTGCAGTTTCATAAAGTGTTCGGACGCGTCTTCGTTGTCTTCGAATTTTCCGGCCCGAGCGTTGAAGGGGACTTTTGTTCCCAGCCGGTACGAATTATTCATCAGGTGCCCCAGCACACAGCCGTAGTGAGCGTCGTACACGTTGCCGTTGGCCATCGTCGGATCGTTAGCACGACACGCGGCGATGAAGGCAGCCCAGTTTCCGCCGGGTGTTACCTTGCCATCGGGAACGCTCACTGTTTCGCCTTCGCTGCTGCCCTTTGCGTAATATTTGCCACGCACGATTTTGCCGCCGTCTTCGAAGTAGTATTCGTTCTCCACCTGTCGTTCGTATCCGTCATAGT
>JAPYTO010000028.1 GCA_029941865.1 Fuerstiella sp.
TGAATGGACAGCGTGTCCTGTGGGCCAGAGCAAGTCGTGGCCGTGATGTGCTGCCCCAGGCGCTCACCGCTGCCGGAGCAACGGTCGACGAAGTGGTCGTCTACCGCAACGACGATGTCGAACAGTTTGATGCTGAGGTCGTTGAGTTGGTACGATCGGGATCGCTGGACTGGGTGGGGCTCAGCAGCCCTTCCGTCGCTCGGCAGTTCGCAAAGCTGCTGTCGTTACATCAGATTGCAAAGGAATCGCTGCGTACAAAAATCGCGACGATCAGCCCGGTCACGAGTGCGGCGGCGACGGCGGAGGGACTGGACGTTGCGGTCGAAGCGACCACTTACACGTGGGATGGCATCATCGACGCGATCGTAGAATCGAAAACACTTCGTTGACGACTACAGATGCACGGGGATGAATCGCTCAAATTCATCAGCGGCCGGTGCCGGTGAATCCCGCCAGGGAATTTCCTCGTTGCTGGCAGAATACTTCTGCACGGCCGCTTTAAATTGCTTGACGATTGCCCGTAGTACGTCCCGTTCCGACGACCCCTTGACCACAATGCCATCCAGATTGGCGACTCGACCCGACAGTTGGCCATCGTCGGCTTTACTCAGGATCACGTGGCAACTGAAAACAGGAACGGGATTGCAGTCGCTTTCCGAAATCAGCGGCAGTGGACTGGGGACTTTTTCCACGAGTTAACTCCGATTTGCACGCATGTTGGGAACGATCAGCATAGGGGAAACGCACAGATCCGTGCGATCGCTGGAAGTATCGTGCGACGTCGCCGCATTGAAATCTGTGTGATCGTCAGCAGCTCCGACAGCAAACTGTTTGACCGAGCTGACTTTCCGATAGAATAGCGAAGTGTACCCGTTTCGGTCCACACCGTCAGCAAGGCCACGACTGATCCGAAATGTACGGTGTGCAAGACAATATTACTCCTCACTTCGCGAAGCCACGCCATCATGCGAAAGCTACTTCTGTGCCTGACACTTCCGTTATTGTTGCCATGCTGTCTGCGGGCCGATAATTCGGATCTGGCGACCATGCGCGAAAAAGCGATCCGTTTCCTCCGCCTGACGCAGAACACGGATGGGTCGTGGACGGAAAACAGGATGGTCGGCGTCACCGGTCTGGTCACCACTTCTCTGTTGCGGTCCGGACTTCCTGCGGAACATCCACTTGTTGCGGTCGGGCTGCAGAACCTGTTGAGCCACAATCAGTCGGATGGCGGGTTCTATGCGGAAGGCAGCGTGCATCGAAACTATGAAACCTGCATCGCGGTCCTCGCCCTGTCAGCAGCCAACGACAGCGGCCGTTTTGACGAACACATCAAGAAGGCGCAGGGGTTTCTGCGTGATCTTCAGTGGGACGCAGGTGAAGGCATCGAATCGTCAGATCCGGCTTTTGGCGGTGGCGGCTACGGCAGCCACGAGCGCCCCGACCTTTCCAACACTCAGTTCATGCTGGAAGCATTCAAAAAGTCGGGCATGAAAAAAGATGACCCGGCCATGCAAAGAATCCTGATATTCCTGTCACGAACACAGAATCTTGAGGGTTTTGGTAACGACACAATCTTCGCAGGTAAAATCGGCGACGGCGGCTTTTACTACACACCCGCTGCCGGCGGCGATTCGAAAGCCGGAATCACCGAAAACGGCGGTCTGAGATCGTACGGCAGCATGACGTACGCCGGATTGAAAAGCCTGATTTACGCCGGTCTGGATAAAGACGATGAACGTATCCACGCCGCAACTGCATGGATCAGAAAAAACTACACTCTCGCCGAAAATCCGGGCATGGGACGCCAGGGCCTGTACTACTACTTCCACACATTCGCAAAAACGATGGATGTGATCGATGAAGACAGTTTCCAGGACGCCGCGGGCAACACTCATGACTGGAAAGCCGAACTGATCGAACGGCTGGCGGGGCTGCAGCACCCCAACGGTAAGTGGACCAATCCAGCCGACCGTTGGTACGAGGGTGACCCGAATCTGGTGACGGCATATTGCCTGATGGCGTTAAGCCACTGCGAATAGTGCTTCGTCAAGTCTTGATTTTCGGCTACGAATCAACCCCTGTTCTTAGACTTGACCACGCACTAGAACTGTTTACTTTTTCTGGTGAACCGTTCTGGCTCGTGGGCACAAATCAGCGTAGAACGCTGTAATTCCCTGCCGCCGCCGTTGCCGATTTGAGAGACAGGAATGCCGGTTTTTGACTTTCGATTTACGGTCGATGCGCCGGTGCAGGCCGTGTCGGCCTTTCATTTCGAACCGGGGATTCTAAAGACGCTGACACCTCCACTGATGCTCATGCGGGTACACCGGTTTGAACCGCTGGCCGAAAAATCGATCAGCGAATTTACGATGTGGATGGGGCCGATTCCGATTCGGTGGCGGGCCGTCCACTCCAACGTGTCCGCTTCCGGATTTACGGACACACAGACTTCAGGCCCGATGAAATCGTGGACTCACACTCATTCGTTTGCAGCCACGAATGAAACGACAACAGAAGTTCACGAACACATTGAATTCGAACATTTTGGCGGCCTGCGAGGAATACGGTCTCGAATACTGTTTCCTCGGTTCGCGCTGCTGGCGTTGTTCACGATGCGGAAGTTGATCACGCGGCGAGAGATACGCCAAAGAATGGCCAAGCGCAGCAATCAGTCGTGAACCAGCACGATCCATGCGCGACCGCCGAGGATCAACAGCAAGCCGCCAGGCACAGCTGCGGTGCGTTGTTATTCCGCAGCGATCAGAATGCGGTTCTCGACCTTCCGCACACCCGGCCTGAGCCGTATCAGGTTAGCCGCCAGCCGCCGAGTGGCCGCATTATTAACGGCACCATTCAGAACGGCCACGCCGACACTGGAGACGCTGACGGAAACGCTTTGAAACTCCGGACGCTGAAGAGCAACGCGATTGATCGCAAAGCCGGAATTTGGTGCAAGACTGGAACCGCCAGTCGACGCTGGATAGCTAAACGCGATTCTCAATGATGTGGGGACACGTCGAGGCGTCCCGGTCTGCTGGTTTCCGCCGGTTGGGACACTGGCTTCTGCCAGAGCACGAAATAATCGATTGGCGTTGCTGTCGGTCGCAACAGCACCACCGACAAAGTTGCCCGTGTTATTGCTTCCGATAAATGTCTCTCTGGTGTTGCCGCCAGCAGCACCGCCGTCCTGACCGCCTGCTTCGAGCCCCTGTGTCGTGCGTCCACCGATACCTTCCGTTGTGCCACCACCACCAGCAACTGCTGAACCCTGTCCGGCGTTGCCGCCGCCCGCCGCTGCCTGCCCACCGCCTGTCGCTGTCTGGCCACCACCAATCTGACCCAATTGAGCCATCGCCTCGGCAGAAAACAGAACGACCGCCAGGAATGTGAGGTGAAGAAAGAGGTGTCTTGTCTGCACGGAAATCTATCCTTCGCTTAGAACCGTCATTTGTGGCAGGCACGTGAACGTAACGTTGCATCATATCCGCTGGAAGACGTTCACTACATGGAATATCGCAATATTCGCCATTGCGATCCTGACGAAACGGCGAGAACAGCGGTGGCCAGTCGGAGAATCGCAGATTCCGTCACTGAAATCGTTTCAGCTGGCGCAGTGGGCACAGAAAGCAGCAGAAAGTCTCTTACTTGCCCGACGTGGACCTGATTTGAGCAGGCTATCAGTGAGGTAGTCTGCTCCGATGGTTCCGGCCGTTCCGGTCGGTTGCTGCTGTCACAGCACGTGAGTGACGAAGCCGTCGCACAGCGCATGGCCGTTAAGTTGCGGCAACTCAGTTTTTCAAACCGGGATGTGAGGCGGTAGCCGCGGGTTCGTTCGGGAAAAACCGGCGGCTGGCGCCTGGCCGCTTCCGCCGAGAACTACGTAGCTTCAAAAACCAAGTCGCCGGGTCCGTTTGGTTGAGACTCCTGGTCACAAGTCCGGTCTTGCGATAAACTGGCTGACTGAATCGCCATCTTCGTCATTCCACAAACCACGTCGCGAATCCATTCATGGGAACAGGTGAGATAGCCGCCCTGGCCGCTGCTGTATTCTGGGCGGCGGCAAGCCTGTGGTACGGAAAAACGAATCTCTCCGCGTGGGGGATGAACCTTGGCAAGAATGTACTAGCCAGCCTGATTCTGCTTGTGCAGTTGTATGTGATGTCTTCGCTGACTCACTCGGACATGTTTCAGGCAGATGCCCGGGCGTGGTCATGGCTCAGCCTGGGTGGCGTTGTTGGTATCATGATCGGCGACACGTGCTACTTTCGCAGTCTTCAGATTCTGGGTCCGCGAAAAGCACTCATCGTTTCCACGACGGCTCCGATTTTTGGTGCGATTCTCGGCTACTTACTGCTCGACGAAGCCGTCACCGTCACGATTGCTGTCGGCATCCTTGTGACAACCGCCGCAGTTGCCTGGGTTGTGTCTGACGGACGTTCTACCGACGAAGCCCCGGGACTCTTCCCCGGATCGACGCGCGCAGGAGTCGCCGCCGGCATTTTCGGAGCCATTTGTCAGGCCGTTGGAGCAGTCTGTTCGAAAGTCGGAATGGAGTCCTGTGATCCCATCGAAGCGGCCCTGATTCGGTTGGCCGTTTCTGCTGTCGGCGCCTTTGTCGTCGTTGCGGCGCTGGGGCAAGTGAGGTCTGTGATCGCCAAACTTGCAGACGTCAGCCTACTGCGGCGATTTGTGCCAGCCGTTATTACCGGGACGTGGCTGGGGATCTGGCTTAGTCAGGTAGCGTTCAAACATGCAACCGTGTCTGTCGCCATCACCCTGCTGGCAACGACTCCGTTGTTTGCAATTCCGTTGGTGCGAATTTTCTATGGCCATCGTGTGTCCGGCGTGGCTGTGGCTGGCACCGTTCTGGCGATTTTCGGTGTTTACCTGGTGGTGTCGTAGCACTTCGCATGCCTGCCGGCTGGGACAAGTGTCTTCTTTCCACAAAAATCATGGCCATAAGTCGCTGGACCATGATAGTCTGGAAGAAAATGGCTGGCGTGAAAAAAGGTGATAAGCCTCTGCCGCGTTCGTCAGCGTTCCGTTTTGTGCATTTTGAGAGTCGTCATGCTGATGTTCATTCGGGTCGTTGCCGTACTATTAATCCCCGCAGTTTCAACGGCCGTTGATCAGTCGTCCGACCATGAGGTCGGATTGCGAAAAAACGTTCCAGATGTCTGGGCGTTGCAGCACGCAACAGTCGTGGTCCGTCCTGGTGAGATCGTCAACGATGCGACCGTTGTTGTTCGCGAAGGCAAGATCACTTCGGTGACCACAGCCGGTACACCGCCGGCTGACGCACGTTTGATCGATCTGACCGGGAAAACAATATACGCCGGGTTCATCGACGCTTATTCGGAAGTCAAGCTGTCGGCAGACCACCTCAGCAAGACTGCTCGCCATTGGAATGAGAACGTGACGCCACAGCTGTCCGTCGCACAGCAACTTGTGGCCAGCTCGGAAAATGAAGTACTGCGAAAACAAGGTGTCGTCGCTCAGCTTCGTGCACCGTCGACGGGCGTTGTTCGCGGCCAGAGTGCTGTTGTTTCAACGGGCTCGGGTGATCCCAATACGTCGATTCTAAAACACGATGTGGCGCAGCATCTTGAATTGACTGTTGGCAGACGAGACAGAGAAAATTATCCCGGATCGCCAATGGGTGCCGTGGCACTTGCCCGGCAGACAATCTACGACGCTCAATGGTACCGCGACGCATGGAACACGGCGAACGCTCACCCGGAACTGCCACGTCCCGATCGCAACGATGCTCTAAACGCACTGCAGCCGGCTTTGAGCGGCCAGCAGCCAATCGTTGTCGAAACATCGAACGAGCTGTTTTTTCTGCGAGCCGAGCGGTTTGCCAACGAATTCGGACTGAATCTGATCGTCCGTGGCAGTGGGCATGAATACCGTCGACTGGATGAAATCGCCGCGACCAATCGCTTCGTGATCCTGCCCCTGAACTTTTCACGACCACCCAACGTCAGCACGGCAGAGGCTGCTGAAAACGTCACTCTGGAGTCATTGCTGCATTGGGACATCGCTCCGGAGAACCCCGCTCGCGTCGCGGCCGCCGGTATGACCTTCGCCTTCACGACCGACAGGTTGTCGTCAACCAACGATTTTCTCAAGCAACTCCGCAAGGCCGTCACCAGAGGGCTTGCCAAAGACTCGGCACTAAAAGCTCTGACGCTGACTCCGGCAACTCTGTTCGGCCTGGCCGACCAACTGGGGACAGTTGAACCTGGCAAGCTGGCCAGCTTTGTCATCACTGACGGCGACGTCTTCGACCGGAAGACGAAAGTGGTCGAAACGTGGGTGGCGGGCGAACGCTTCGAACACTCTCCACAACCACAGAGTGATCTCACCGGCATGTACGAGGTGCGTCTGCAGAAGACGTCACCATTTGCGCAGAAGTTATACGTCGAACTGAAACGGGACGGAAAAAAGTCCAGCGGACGGGTATCGCGGTCCCCAATCAAAAAGTCTGCCGACGGGGACAAAGAATCGCCAAAAGATGCCGACGACAAAAAGCAGGAGACGGAAAAAGACATCGTCGGTCTGAAACATGTCCTGCTGCGTGACTTCACCGCCTCAGGGCAGTTTGAGGCCGAAGAATTTGGTGGCAAGGGTGCGGCCCGCATAACGCTGGTCTTCAGCGAAACACCGTCCGAGTCAAAGAAGGTCGCCGTGGCATTCGGCAAGGTCGTCTGGCCAACAGGTGAATCGTCGACGGCATCCGTGTTTCGAATCAGTCGGATCGATGATTCCGACAGCAAAGAAGAATCCGATGACAAAGTAAAACCATCTGCACCAGCGTCGTATGCTGTCAACTATCCGCTCGGAGCATTCGGACGGACGAAAAAAACGACGGCGGTGGGGCCAACCGCATTCATCAACGCCACGATCTGGACGTGCGGTCCGAAAGGCGTGATCAAAAACGGCACGATCCTGATCGACGGCGGACGCGTCATCGGCGTTGGACGAAGGTTACTGGTCCCTGACAACGCCACAATCGTCGACCTTCATGGCCAGCACATCACGCCCGGCATCATCGACTGTCACTCGCACATGGCCACCGATGGAGGCGTCAACGAATCGACTCAGGCAATCACGTGCGAAGTGCGGATCGGCGACTTCATCGACTGCGATGACATTTCGATCTACCGGCAATTGGCTGGGGGTGTGACCACGTCCAACATTCTGCACGGGTCCGCCAATCCGATTGGCGGTCAGAATCAGGTGATCAAACTACGCTGGGGATCTACCCCCGAGCAAATGAAATTCGCGGAAGCACCGGCCGGAGTTAAGTTCGCCCTGGGCGAAAACGTCAAACAAAGCAACTGGGGCGATGAGTACAAATCTCGTTATCCACAGACACGCATGGGCGTGGAACAGATTTTCCGCGACTCACTTCGAGCCGCTCAGGAATATGCGGCACGCATGGAATCATGGCAGAAAAGCCGTCAGGGACTGCCACCCCGGCGAGATCTGGAACTCGACGCGCTGAGTGAAATTGTCGCTGGTGATCGCTGGATTCATTGTCACAGCTACCGGCAGGACGAAATACTCGCGCTGATTCGGGTTCTGGACGATTACCAGATTACCATCGGCACGTTCCAACACATTCTGGAAGGCTACAAAGTCGCCGACGCGATGGCGCAGCACGGCGCGATGGGTTCCGCGTTCGCTGACTGGTGGGCTTACAAATTTGAAGTGTACGACGCCATTCCCTATGCCGGCGCAATCATGCATCGAGCGGGCGTCGTGGTGTCCTTCAATTCCGATGACGCGGAACTGGCCACTCACCTGAATCAGGAAGCCGCCAAGGCCGTGAAATACGGAGGAGTTTCGCCGGTGGAAGCGTTGAAGTTCGTGACGTTGAATCCCGCCAAACAGCTGCGAATCGATCAACACGTCGGCTCTCTGGAAGTTGGCAAACACGCCGACCTTGTTGTCTGGAACGGACCACCACTTTCGAACTTCAGTCGTTGCGAACAAACATGGATCGACGGCGCTGTGTACTTTGATCGCGATCAGGACGAAGCTCACCGACAGAGCATTGCTGAAATGCGAAATACATTGATCCAGAAAATTCTGACGTCGGGCGAAAAGATGCGCGGTGTTGGAGAAGACGATGATGACCCGTCAGCGCTGTGGCCTCGTCATGACGAGTTCTGTCATGCTCACGGCCACGACGAACACGAACACGGTATTTCCGAATCCCATTGAAAACGTGCAATGACTAATACGACAGAATTCACAGGAGAGTCCCGGTCTTTGCCAAAGACCGGGACTCTGGCCGCACCCCGATTGCTGCTGTGTCTGACCCTCACGATGGTAATCGCGCCGGCAACGGCCCGCGCCGGAGATGAAGTTCCAGGTGCACCACAGACACGACCGATCGCTTTGACAAATTGCCACGTGCACCCGCTCGTCGGTCCAGGGATCAAAAAAGGCACTGTCCTCTTCGACAACGGGCGTATCACGGCAATTGGTCGCGAAGTGCCGCTGCCGAAGAACACCGAAGTGATTGATCTGAAAGGACAGCACGTCTATCCCGGACTGATCGAAGCCTATTCTCAGATCGGCCTGGAAGAAATTTCAGCCGTACGAGCCAGTCGAGACTATTCCGAAACGGGCAGCATCAACCCCAACGTTCGAGCCAACGTCAGCGTGAACCCTGACAGCGAACTGATTCCGGTCACGCGAGCAAACGGTGTCCTGATTGCCGTTTCCGCACCCACCGGTGGACGCGTCAGCGGTGTTTCCTCCGTGATGCAACTGGACGGCTGGACGTATGAAGACATGACTCTGAAGGCAGCTGCGGCGATGGTCGTTAACTGGCCGACACCTCCGTCGACCGGCGAGAGTTCAGGGCTGAAAGTTCTGCGGAAATTATTTGACGACGCTCGAGCGTACAAGGCCGCTCGCAACGCTGACACCGGCACACAACAGTTTGATATTCGTCTGGATGCGATGCTTCCGGTCATTGCCGGTGACCTGCCCCTGCTGGTGATCGCAAAAAAAACACGGCAGATTCAGGCGGCCGTTGCCTTCGCGGTGGAACAGAAAATCCGACTGATCATCTTCGGTGGTCACGACGCCGAATCCTGTGCCGCACTGCTGAAGAAACATGATGTCCCGGTCATTATCGATTCGGTTCACCGCAAACCTGTGCGGCGGTACGAAGCGTACGACGTGGCGTACACTCTGCCGGCGCGATTGAGCAAAGCAGGCGTAAAGTTCTGTATCTCCGGCTCGGGCCGAAACGAAACGTCAAACCTCAGAAACCTGCCCTATCATGCCGCTACGGCCGCAGCTCATGGCTTACGTCGCGACGAAGCCCTGCGGTCAATCACACTTTATCCGGCGCAGATTCTTGGGATTTCTGATCGGGTGGGCTCGCTGGGACCGGGCAAAGACGCAACACTGATCGTCACGACGGGGGATCCACTGGAAACCGACACTCACGTCACCCGGGCATTCGTGCAGGGCCGCAGTGTACAACTCACCAGCCGCCACACTCGACTGCGCGATAAGTACCTCGAAAAATATCGCCAGCAGAAGTAAGGCGAGTAAGACAAAACATTCACTTTGCCAAAGTGTCTGCAGTGACCAGATCCACCGGCGTTTCCTTATCGCTGGGTGTGCTGCCGGAGTCTATTGCCTCCAGCGCATATTCAATGCCGAAGACCGCCAGTTGGCCGCCATGCTGATCGGCGGTGGCCTGAATTTCTCCGTCGCGGATCGCCTGTTGTACGGCGGTGATGTTGTCGAAGCCCACCACCTTGACGGTCGCCAGTCGCCCGGCCGCTTTCACCGCCGCCAATGCCCCCAGTGCCATGCTGTCGTTACACGCCAGGATGGCCTTCAATTCCGGCTGAGCGGTCAGCATTCCCGAGGCTGTCTGATTGGCCAGACTCATCTCCCACTTGGCCGACTGCGAATCGACAATGTTGATGTTGGCGGCTTTCATCGCTTCTTCGAAACCGAGTTTTCGCTGTTGCCCGTTGAACGATGTTGGCAGGCCCTCAAGAACGGCAACTTTGTCGCCAGCCTGCAACGTCGACGCCAGATGATCGCCGACTTTTCGTGCTCCCGCTTTGTTGTCGGGACCAACAAACGGAATTGACAGCCCGCTGGCTGACAACACTGCCGCGTCCAGCTTGTTGTCGATATTGATAACGACGATTCCCGCTGCGGTGGCCTGCTGCAGCACAGGAACCAGAGCCTTTGAATCAGCCGGGGCAATTACGATGGCGTCCACCTGCTGAGCGATCATTTGTTCGACAAGGGAGACCTGACCACTCAGGTCGGTTTCGTCCTTGATGCCGTTAACGATCAGTTGGTATTTGTCCGAGTTGGCCGCCTGATGATTTTCTGCTCCCTTGGCCATGGTGGAGAAAAATTCATTCGCCAATGATTTCATCACCAGCGCAATTCGCGGACTGGACGCGGAAGCCGCGACATCAGGCGAAGATCCGGAAGACGGTGCAGGTGCGTCGTTGCAACCAGCGACGACAATGGCTGCGAGGGCGAAGACCAGCGTGTGACCGGTGACGATCCTGTTCATGAAACACGTCCGACAAGGGGTATAGTTTGCGAAACAGGAAACAATCTACACAGACGACGACACGACTGCCATGAGGTCATCCCGAAGAGGCCGAAGGGGGTGCAGTCACGGATTGTGGTGGGTGGCCCATCTGGGGCTGGACTGAGTTTGCGAAGGAGAATCAAACCGGCACTGCCGGCCCCGGGGTTTCACTCGTACCTCGCTCCAACCCCGGCCACACTCTTCAACTTCAGAACCATTCATGATTACACCCGCCAACGGGCGCCACCAGCAATAACGCGTCGCTCAACTGCGTACGCTATTCGTTTTCCCTGTGCAGTTTCACCATGGTGGTGACCACCGCATCCAGTGTTCCGACAACAACCAGACAGCGAAACGAATAATCTCCCGGTTCAACACGATCGCTGTCGCGCACTCGAAAGACGCAATTCCATTTGACGACCTTTGGGCGAACAAATCGCCAGCGACCGTATCCCGCTTTCGCGAAGCCCGGCAGCGGCTGTTGCGGTGTATAGATGCCCATCGCGTGTGAGCCGGACTGAGTCGCCAGGATAACAGGCATCGACTGTTCACCCGGACCGTCAGACAGCGGTTTCACATTTCCGCTGGCAGGATTGAACGTGTAGAAGCTACTGAATTCTTCCGGCATGTATCCGGTCAAGGCTTCAAACTGAGCGTAACGATGATGCTCGTTGACAGGCAGGCTGAACGTCACGTCGTACTGCAGCACATTCGGCATGTCGCGGTAGCCGATGGTCACTCGTTTCGTCAGCAAATGATTGGATAATTCCGTTTTGTTCTTCGCG
Source organism: Fuerstiella sp. (assembly GCA_029941865.1). Taxonomy (GTDB): domain Bacteria; phylum Planctomycetota; class Planctomycetia; order Planctomycetales; family Planctomycetaceae; genus Fuerstiella. The sequence continues at coordinate 11,386 of JAPYTO010000028.1, forward strand.
GGATTGCCCGCCGACTTTTCTCCCGGACGAAGCCAGAATGCCATCTGGCTGGTCGTCTGCAGCGTGTTGCCTGCAGCGATCAGGCGCAGCAGGCGACTGGATGAAGTTGGACCGGCACCGTCAAACCGCGACCCAGCCTCTGTGGGATTAAAGGTCTCGCTGATCATCTTCGAGCCGGCATCGAAATTTGAAGCAGACTGCAATTGCCGCCCATGGTCGTGGCTGTCGATGAATTCCTGCCCGGCCCACGTCAGTGAGTGGATCGCTCCGGCCAGCCGTGAGGTCGTGGTAATCACGATTTCCGAATCGGCGTATGGTGCGTGAATGACGGCATCACCAGTTGGCCGTGGATCCTGTCCAAAAGAGACGCAACACAGGCTGACAACGGTCGTGAGACACAGATTCCTGATTTCCATGGATTTTACTTGCCAATCTTCATGCGTGGGCAACTGTTGGGCGACAGAATATACCGGCTTCGGGCGTCATTGACAGGCCCTTGTTGATGCATTTGGGCCGCTGCTGTCGCGGTACTCGATTCCACAACATTTTCTCATTCGAACGAAAGCTGTGCCGTAATGTCCGAGGCGGAGAACACGAAAGATGGCGAAGAAACAATCCAGCTGGATCAGTTTCTGAAGCTGGCAGACCTTGTAGCGTCCGGCGGCGAAGCCAAGCACGTGATTCGATCGGGCGTCGTCCTGGTGAACGGCAAAGAAGAAACTCGACGTGGCCGCAAACTGAAGCACGGGGACGTGGTGACGTTCAGCGGTGAAGAATACGTCATTGAAGCGACACCCGATGAATGAACCGTGCTCACAGATTCCGCCGCAGCTCGATTGGCAGTGGCACGAATTCACTCAGTTGAGCAGTGATCAGTTATATCGCATCCTGCGATTGCGGCAGCAGGTGTTCATCATCGAACAGCGGTGCGCATACGGCGACATCGACAATCTGGACCAGGGTGCCTTTCATCTGTGCGGGACAGATCCGGCCAGTCACTGTCTGCAGGCCTGTGCTCGAGTTTTACCGCCCAGGGCAGTGTTCGAGGAAGCATCGATTGGACGTGTGGTGACGGCAACTGACAGCCGCAGCTGCGGACTGGGCCACGAACTTATGCGGCGGAGTGTGGAATTCTGTCGCGATCGTTTTACCGGGACGGCCATCCGTATCTCCGCACAGACTCACCTGCAACCATTCTATACGTCTCACGGCTTTGAGACCGTCACGACAGAGCATCTCATTGACGGGATTCTGCACGTCGAAATGCTGCTCCGCTGAATCACGTGATGGCTCACGACGCCGACGCATTTTTCCCGGTAAATGGCTGCGTTCTGTCGTCTTAGACGTTAGGATCCAGGAACCCGCACACTGATATGACAGTGTGTTCCTTCAATACTGGCCTCCTTTTTCAGGTGGTGACTCAATGATTCGAATGTGCTTCCTCTTGTCCCTGTTAGTTTCCGCTTTCGCCATGGCTGATGAACCTGTGATGACCGATTTTGGCAAAACCAAAGACGGCAAGGCTGTTGAACTCTACACGCTTAAGAGTGATAGCGGTCTCGTCGCGAAGGTGATGACTCGAGGCGCGACGCTGGTTCAAATTCACGTGCCCGACAAGGACGGGAAATCTGAAGACGTGATTCTGGGCTGGGACGATGTGGCTGGTTACGAATCAGAAGACAACCAGTACTTTGGCTGCACCACGGGCCGAGTGTGCAACCGAATTGCCAACGGCAAATTCTCGCTGGACGGGAAAGATTATTCCCTGGCAATCAACAACGAGCCCAATCATCTGCACGGCGGCGTGGAACGAAGTCTGGACAAGGTCGTGTGGAAAGCACGGCCGTATACCACCGACAGCGGACACGGCGTCCGCTTCAAATACACAAGTCCCGATGGTGAAGAAGGATATCCTGGCACGGTCACAGCGCAGGTGTCATTCTTCGTGGCCAAAGACGCCAACCGCATCAACATCACTTACAAGGCGACCACCGACGCCGCGACTCCGATCAACCTGACGAACCATGCGTATTTCAATCTGGGCGGTGCCGGCAGCGAAACAGTTATGGACCATGTGCTGCAGCTGAACGCAGACAGGTATACGCCGACCGATGACACACTAATTCCCACCGGAGAAATTACGGCCGTTGCCGGTACCCCATTGGATTTCACCAAACCAAAGCGGATTGGCGCTCGCATCGAAAAACTGACAGACACGGCGGCTCTGGGTTACGATCACAATTTTGTGCTGAACCCCAGGCCGGATGACCAAAACTACAATTTTGCAGCGTTCCTGCGACACAAGGAATCCGGACGAACTCTGCGGATCTGGACTCAGGAACCCGGCATTCAGTTCTATTCGGGCAACTTCCTGGAAGGCCAGACTGGCAAAGGCGGCAAGACCTATGCTCACCGCAGTGCCATCTGCCTGGAAACTCAGCACTACCCGGATTCAGTGAATCACAAGAGCTTCCCGACGACCATTCTGAAGCCCGGTGACGAGTACAAGACGTCAACTTTGTTGCATTTTGGCATCGCAAAGGACCAGGCGGACAATTGAATGACACGAAAAGAGTCCCGGTCTTTTGAAAAGACCGGGACTCTGAGTCTTACCCGTTGAGCGAATCTGAATTGCGGCCAGCTTATGCCGCTGACGTGTCGATCAGCCCTGCCGGAGATTCAGAGCGAGGCAACTTGAGCGTGAACATTGTTCCCTTCCCGACTTCGCTTTCTACGCGAATACGGCCCTTGTGGGATTCAATAATTCTGCGGCACAGCGACAGACCAATACCGGTGCCGCCCTGGCCTCGGGCGTCTGCCTTCTTCGTCGTAAAAAACGGGTCGAAGATCTTCTGCAGCTGCTCGTTGGGAATCCCACAGCCGCTGTCCCCGACCGAAACTTCCGCCCAGCCGTCTTCCGGATTGTCGCGAATGATCAAACGCAGGCGACCGCCTTCCTTCATAGACTGGCGGGCATTGACAATCAGGTTCATCAGGATCTGCTGAATCTGACTGCTGTTGACGAGCGCCCATACGCCCGGTTGAATGTCTTCGTCCACTCCAATCCGGTGCATCTGAAGATCCTTTTGAACAAGGACCATCACGTCGGTCAGCAGTTTGTTCACCTCGCACGGTTCAAAGCGATCACTGGTATTGCGAGCATAAGCCAGCATGCCCGTTGTGATCTTGGTCGCTCGCTGACCCGCGGACAGAATTCGGTCGAACGCCTTGTCTCGAGTCTTGGCGTCTTTATGCCGCACGCCCATCTTCGCGTAGTTGATCACCGTCGTGAGTATATTGTTGAATTCGTGAGTAATGCTGCTGGCCAAAGCTCCCACAGAACTCAGCTTCTGCGTCTGCATCAACTGTTCATCCAGCATTCGTAGTTGCTGTTCCAGCTGCTGAATCTTTTCCTGATCAGTCATAACGATGTCTGTTCTGATGTTCGGCCCAACTTCGTATCCCCAATCAAAGTCTGCACCCGGACGTCGCCACAACGTTTGTCACTCGGGTCTCGGCGAACCATCGCTTGAAATTGGGAGGCCAGCATTTCCTCAACGCTGCGCCGATGCTGGTGGATCGCGCAACGTGGGCGTCTGCAACCGAAAGAATCTTTAGAACCGCCCCTGTCAGATCTATCGGCATGATTTCGGATAGAATCTAACCTCAGGTAGCAGGAACACTAATTCCGGACCGTAAACCACCAGCTCCGGTGGTGAGCATTCGTGAGGTCTTGCCGTTCTTGATACAAGCACGCAGCGCAAGCAAGTGTGTTTCTCAAGCGCACCAGACTCACTCACTTGCGCTTATGGCTTGTATTGCGGGGCCTTCCTTAAACCACCGGTTCGGGCCGTGGTTCTGATCACTCAAGGACCGGCAGAATCCGCTGCTGAAAAACACGCCGAGTAGCCGTTCTTCCGACACTGTCAACCAGCGACGTTCCGCGGCGACGGCGGCCCACATTCCAGTTGCGAAAACCATCAATGACAGCGTTCCTTATTGTTTGATCGCGACAAACTGTCCCTCAAACTCAGCGACCTGATCACCGTTCAACAACAGACGCGAGGTGGCTTGCAGGCGGCCTCGTCCTTTGCGAGTCAGTCCCGCGACAAATTTCTCCCAGGTGTTCAACTCGTCGGCTGAAGCAACGGCGGTGAAATCAGCAACGATCGGCTGCTGATACACCATCGAATTGCGTGAAATCACCAGTCGACCCGTCAGATCTTCGTTTCGCATGCGCACCAGAACCAAAGTCCATGCGGCCAGCGTCGCCACAGCGGCTGCACTTCCACCAAAGACCGTTTCGCGGTGATTGATGTTGGGCGCCAGTGGGGCGGACAATTCGACCCGATCGGCCGTTGCTTCAACGACTTGCACGCCCATCGCGGATGTGATGGGTATCTGACGGTGGATGTACGCTTCAAGGGACTCGTTTGTCATTTGTCCAGGTCCGGAAAATTTGAAATCTCAGCTCTCGCATGGAAAACGCTCACAGAATTTACGCTTTTCACCCGGCCGCCGCTCAAACCCAGGCTAACTTTTCAGTGTGGCGAAATCGCAACATCGCCAATCCACCCGATCTGCCCATTCGACTGCCATAACCGTTCCAACCCGTCTCCGACGGTCGATGCGAGCTGACGCTCGGAAGATTTTGTCCACGTTGGTCGCTCCCAACAGGCCCACGATACGGACAGTTGTTGTTCCTGTTCCGATGGAAGTCTATCAGAGAATTCATGTGCCGGACGCACTTCAATGACCCACAACGCAATCACACATTTTCCGACACACCTGGATACGCCGGACTTAACCGTGGCCGAGAAACGAAAAATATCTCTGGCTGAGGTTCTGTGGCTGACCGTTTTCGTGATGTTCGGACTGTTTGTGATGTCACGAAGCGGTGCCGATCCGGATCTGTGGGGACACGTGACGTACGGAAAAGAGGTCCTGCGTGACGGACATCTTCACACGACCACGACGTGGTCTTACGCAGTGGATGATTTTCGATGGATCAACCACGAAAACATCGCAGAATTGATGATGGCCTCCGCCGCCAATTTCGGCGGCCAGACAGCCCTGCTGCTCCTCAAATCACTGTTCACGTTGATTGTGCTGGGATTGCCGATCTGGGCCGCTCGCCGGACAGGAGGTGGATTGGTGACGTGTTTCGCCATTGTCGTGCTGCTGTCGTTTAATATCTCATTCCACTGGCTGGTGAGACCGCACATGCTGAGCTATGCCTGTGGAGCCGGATTGCTGGCCATTCTGACCGTCGCTCTGCCGGGCGCAGTCAGATCGCGCAGCGTCGCGACAACTTCACGAAAGTGGTTGTGGTTGATCCCACCGCTGATGTGCTTCTGGACAAACGCTCACGGAGGCTACCTCGCCGGAATGGCGATTCTGATGGCGTGGCTGGGACTGGACGGCATCGAACTGCTGCTTCGCCGCGACGTTCGTTTGTGGCCGACGGTTCGCCAGCATGCACTGCTGTTCACCACCACCGTCGCGGCCTGCCTGCTGAATCCCTACGGTTATGAACTTCATACGTGGATGCTTTCTTCGTTGGGTCGTCCGCGGCCTGAAATCTCGGAATGGGCCCCCCTACCGTTGTTCTCAGTGGATGGCCTGCCGTTCTGGTGTTTCGCTCTGGGCAGCTTCCTGTGTCTGAAAAAAACGGTGGAGCCTCGTCGCTGGCCGGGATTGATCGTCATGTCGCTGTTGTCCTGGCAGGCCGTCAAACACCATCGCCATTTGCCATTCGCGGCGATGATGGGCAGCTTCATTCTGGCCCCACACATCGAATCGGTGGTCCGGCAGCTGTTAGACTGGCTTGAAGAAAGGGCGGCCAGGGTCCATCAGTCGAAAGGTGATCAGCCCGGTTTCTCGGGAGTTGTTGTGGCTCTTGTGCTGCTTGTCGCCTTGAGCTGCGCTCAATTCCCTCGACAGGCGACGCTGAATGTCGATCGAGACTACTATCCTGTGTCAGCGATGCAGTACATGGCTGACAATCAGCTGACGGGCAACGTGTTGGTTACTTTCAACTGGGCTCAATATGCGGTGGCAGTGTTCGCCGACAGCAGTCCGGAATCGAGAATCGCTTTCGATGGACGATTTCGGACGTGCTATCCGCAGCCGATCATCGATATGTACTTCGACTTCATCCTTGGCGACCTGCCCAAAGATGTTCGGTATCGAGAAGCCACGTCCGGCCCCTTTGATGCAACAAAGGCGCTGGACTACAAGAACCCGAACCTGGTGCTGATCGAGTGTGAGCGAAAAAACTCCGTCCGCACTTTGGAGGCTTGCTCGGCGGAATGGTGTCTGCTCTATCAGGACAGTCTGGCACAGCTTTGGGGTCGCCGCAGTATCTACGACGATCCGCAGTCGTTCAGCTTCCTGCCAGAACATCGTCGCCATTTAAGCAACGATCTGCAGGAAGGCAGCGTTGCGTGGCCAGCATTCCCCCGGGCAGGACGGCCGGCAAGCCGCATCAAGCTGACGCTCGGAAACTCCGGGCGATCGAGCAAGTAATGTAGGCCGGCATCCAGGAGCCACAGCGACGCCGATCCGGCAATGAAGCACGAAAGTTACGTAAACAACCGGTCCTGGCGCGCACCTCATCGTCAGGACAGGTTCCTGACCTACACAGCTGGCAGCGGGCACAACGGCCGGTTTTTGCAGAATTAATTGACGAAAACGCGCCGCGGGAGTACCTTCTTGTCATGTGCTGACACGACGCTCCACGTGGTCGTGTTGCAATCCCTCGGTCTTGTTGACCTTTATCCCACCGGAATCTTGCCGTGCCAGCAGCCTCCTGGATTCATCCGACCATTTCTCGGCGAACAACCGTGCAGGCTGGTGCCATTGGCCTGCTGGGAATGGGAATGAACCATCTGGCCGGTTTGCAGACAGCCGCAGCTGCAGTGCCTGCTTCGACCACAGCAAAAGCTAAGTCGTGCATCTACATTTTTCTGTCAGGAGGCTTAGCTCAGCAGGACAGCTTCGATCTGAAACCGGATGCGCCCGCTGAAATTCGTGGGGAATTCAATCCGATCGCGACACACACACCCGGTATCGATATCTGCGAACATCTGCCGATGCTGGCTCAGCGAAGTCATCTGTGGTCGTTGGTGAGATCACTGACTCATCCGACCAACGGACATACGCTCGGACACTACTACATGCTCACCGGGCATTCGACGGCACCGGGATTCAAGGGTGATCGTCTGCCGCGTCCCACGGACTGGCCATCGATTGCGTCCATCGTTGGTGATGCCGTGCCACCGCAACACAACAATCTGCCTCCGGCCGTGATGTTGCCCGAACGCCTGGTGCATTGGTCCGGTGGAGTGATTCCCGGTGCCTATGGTGGAACCATGGGGCATCAACGTGATCCGTTTATCATCGGCGCCACTCAATACGGTGATCCCTTCTGGCGCGGAGCGTACCCGGAGTACACGTTTCATCAGTTGCCGAAGAAGACCCCCACGTCTGATACGCCCACTGTTTTTCAAGCGCCGAATCTAAAGCTGCAGTCCGGTGTGAACAGAACACGTTTCGACAAGCGGTTGAGTCTGCTGAATTCCATCGATGCTCAACGAGCCGCTCTGGAGGCCTCCGCCACTGGTGAGATCTACGATCAGCACCGGCAATCGGCGATTTCATTATTGGCCAGTCAAAAAATCCGTCGCGCGATCGATGTGAATCGCGCAGACGAAAAAACTCAGGAACGGTACGGTCGCAACACGTTCGGCTGGTCATTGTTGATGGCTAATCGCATGGTCGAAGCCGGTGTCCCGATGATCCAGGTGAACCTGGGCAACAACGAAGCATGGGATACACACGGTGAGGCCTTCTGGCGGCTGCGAGAAAAACTGCTGCCCCCGACCGACCGGGCGTTGTCGGCACTGCTGGATGATCTCAATCGCAGTGGCCTGCTGGATTCGACGATGATCGTGATGGGGGGCGAATTCGGCCGCACGCCAAAGATTTCCCTGCTGGAAGAGCATTACAAAGGCCCCGGTCGAGACCACTGGGGAGCCGTTCAGACGTTGTTCTTCGCCGGCGGTGGTGTGCGAGGTGGCAATGTGATTGGCTCGTCCGACGAACAGGCCGCGTACCCGGCATCGGACCCACAGAAGCCGGAAAATATGGCGGCATCCATCTACAGCGCGCTGGGAATTCCCCGCACGGCCACCTGGAAGGACGAACTTAATCGTCCGCACAACATCTACTTTGGTGATCCGATCGAAGGGCTTGTGTGACGATTGCACACCGGGAACAGCGGATCACTGCACCGTCGTTCCGGCAGGTCCGCTGATGAATCTGCGAATGTCGTCGTACAAGTGGTTTCAATACAAGCACGCAGCGCCAGCAAGTGAGTTGCCGCTCTGGTTTTCTCACGAGTTTGATTCACTCGCTCGCGAGTCTTGCTTGTATTTTGTGGTCTTGAAACCACTTCTTGTGTTTCGCGCGTTCCGGAAAACGACAACGCACCTTCTTCAAGACTTTACTGACTTATGCTTTTTCGAATTATCGCGTCGATTGTTGTGCTTGTCTGTGTACTGCCAGCGAGTACCTCCTGGGCCATCGACTTTAAAAAAATTGTCCTCACCGACCAATACTACTGTGACGGGATCGCGGCGGCAGACATCAATTCCGATGGCAGGCCGGATATCGTCGCCGGACCGTTCTGGTACGAAGGACCGGACTTCAAAGAAGCTCACGAGTTTTACGAGCCCGTGCTGCAGCCGCTGGAAGAAAGCCCCAGCAACAGCATGTTCAGTTTTGTCCACGACTTCAGCGGTGACGGACGGCCGGACATTTTGGTTCTCGGCCGAGTCCACAAACATCCGGCCATGTGGTACGAAAATCCGGGCGATTCCACCGCACTGTGGAAGAGCCACTTCGCCTTTGAACGCGTGCGAGGTGAATCGCCGACGCTGGCCGATCTCGACGGTGATGGCATTCCCCAGCTGATTTGTCACTGGGACGGTTGCTGGGGCTATATTCAGCCGGATCCCAAAAAACCCGCACAGCCATGGGAATTCACAGCGGTCGGTGAAAACGAAGACTGGCCTCAGTTTTATCACGGAGAAGGCGTCGGTGATGTTAACTGCGACGGCCGACTGGACCTGATCATCAACGACGGCTGGTACGAACAACCGAGCACTTCGGCGGACAACAACAGAACGTCTGCTGACACCTCTTCAGCGAACTCACTCTGGACGTTCCACCGCCTGCGTTTCAGTCACGAACGAGGCGGTGCCCAGATGTTCGCGTATGACGTTGATGCGGATGGCGATCGGGACGTGATTTCTGCGGTTCACGCCCACGAATGGGGGCTGGCCTGGTACGAGAACAAGCCGGTCGACGGCGCGAGTACGTTTCGTGAACATTTGATCATGGGCAATCGTGAGCAGCTTGCGACCTACAAAGTCGCGTTTACTCAGCCCCACGCACTGGCGATGGCAGATGTCGATGGCGACGGACTGCAGGACATCATCACGGGCAAACGCCGCTGGGCTCACGGTCCGAAAGGCGACATCGAACCGAACGCCGACCCGGTCGTGTATTGGTTCCAATTGCAGCGAAACACCGATGGCTCAGTAAAATACGTCCCTCACCTGATCGACGACAATTCCGGCGTCGGCGTGCAGATCGCGGCTCAGGACGTCAATAACGATGGTCGAGTTGACGTGCTGACAAGTTCGAAGCTGGGATCGTTTGTGTTTTTGAATACGGGTAATCAGCAGATTGACTGAACCAAAACCGTGTGGCGCCTACTGAACGAATCAACCAGTGGGAGACATACTGCAATGGAACAGGACGCGTCCGCCGCCCCGACGCGTGGGGCCGGAAAATCGATTCCACGACGAATGCTGGCATTGCTGAAGCGATGCGCCATGGGCATTTCGCTTGTTGTCGCATTCTATTTTCTGGTGGTGCTGATCGGATTAATTCCGGTCAACAACAATTTCGCAACGGACCGCGACGGAATCGAGATCCTGGTGACGTCCAATCCAGTCCACGCCGATGTCGTACTGCCCATCGAGACCAGCGTGGTGAATTGGCGAGACCATTTTCCGGCAGCGTCGTTTTCGGGTAACACGCAATCGGCAACTCATGTGGCGATTGGCTGGGGAGACAAGGGATTCTTCCTGCAGACTCCAACGTGGAATGACCTGAAGATGTCAACGGCCGCGAATGCTCTGTTCTGGCCGTCCGAAACATGTCTGCACGTGACGATGAAGTCTGCGGTCACAACAAACGAGAACACTCGATCTGTCCGAATCTCAAGGCAGCAGTATGCAGAGCTTGCCGATTTCGTGATTCGCTCTTTTCGAACGGAAGCGAACGGCCGCAACATGCCAATCGAATCTGCCGGATATTCATGGAACGACGCATTCTTCGAGGCGCATGGCACGTACCACTGTGTCAACACGTGCAATTCGTGGGTCGGCCGAGCTCTCAGAGCCGCGGGAGTGCGGACAGGGTGGACGACTCCGTTACCGCAGACCGTGTTTCTCTACTTACCCGAGTCATAACGGAAGGCGTGCCGCGCGAATCGAAGAGAGTACAAACAGGTGTCACATCAATTCGCTGACACCAATTTGCGCACGTACTCACACGTTTCATCAATGGGCACTTTCGTTGCCTCGGAATCAGTTCGCAGTTTGATTTCGGAGTTCCCCGCTTTAAGTCCTTTGCCGCCGATGATGACTCGGATAGGCAGACCGATCAGGTCGGCGTCTTTGAATTTGAAGCCAGGACGCTGATCGCGGTCATCCATCAGGACGTCGATTCCTCCGGCCGAGAGTTCCTCATAGATTTTGTTGGCGGCCGTCATCGTCGCTTCGTCTTTGATGTTTAAAGGAATCAGCTCCACTGTGTACGGAGCGACGGATTTCGGCCAGATGATGCCACCATCGTCGTGGCACGTTTCCACGATCGCGGCAACGACTCGGCTGACACCGATGCCGTAGCAGCCCATGATGATGGGGTGCTTCTTTTCCTCCCTGTCCAGAAAGTTTGCACCCAGCGATTCACTGTACTTCGTGCCAAGTTTGAACACGTGGCCGACTTCGATGCCATGCACAGTCTCAAGGGTACCGTCACACCGCGGACAGGGATCGTCAGCAATCGCATTTCGCAGGTCGTGAGTTTCAGTCAGCTCAAAGTGTGTGCCGGGGATGACTCCGGTCAGGTGTGCGTCCTTTTCGTTCGCACCGGTAATGGCCGAAGCGATCGTGGCGACGTCATGGTCAGCGATATAGTCACACTGAATTCCGACCGGACCAGCAAACCCAACGGGTGCTCCGGTTGCTTTTACGACGGATGCTTCATCAGCAATGGTTACTTCATTAGCGAAAGCGATATCCCTTCTCTCAAGCACGCGTCGAAGCTTGCCTTCATTCACCTCGTGGTCACCTCGAACAAGTACGGCGACCAACTTCGGTGGGTGATCTTTGTTGTCACTAACATCGGTAGAATCGACGGGAATCGAGTAGATCAGTGTCTTGATGAACGTGGAGGGATCGGCGCTCAGCATTTTGCTGACGTCTTCGATCGTGCCGGCGTGCGGTGTGTCAACTTTCTGCGGATCGGCGGCATCTTCCACTCTGGCCGGAATACTGGACGAACGCCCCGTGTCAGCTCGTTCCTGGTTGGCGGCGTATTCGCAGCCCGTACATCTCACGACAAAGTCTTCACCGTTGTCGGCGGGAGCCATGAATTCGTGAGACGCGTCGCCTCCGATCGGCCCGCTTTCTGCTTCTACGGGAATGTACTCCAGACCACACCGTTCAAAGATGCGGCAGTACGCCTTGTACATCGCATCGTACGCTTCGTTCAGTTGTTCCATGGTCGCAGCGAAACTATAGGCGTCCTTCATCAGAAACTCGCTGGTGCGCAGGACACCAAAGCGAGGACGTTCCTCGTTGCGGAACTTCGTCTGAATCTGATACAGCGTGATCGGCAGCTGCTTGTAAGACTTGATTTCGCGCGAAATCAGATCTGTGATCACTTCCTCATGAGTCGGACCCAGAGCAAACTGCAGATTGCGGTCGCCGCGTTTGGCTTCGAAGTTGAACAGCACATTGCCGAACGCTTCTTTGCGTCCGGTACGTTCGAACAGTTCCATCGGCTGAATCGCCGGCATGAACAGTTCGACACCGCCGGCACGGTCCATTTCTTCGCGGACAATCTGCGAGACCTTGCGGACAACTCGGTAGCCCAGCGGCATGAAGGTGTAAGCGCCGGCCATCAGCTGGCGAATCAACCCGGCTCGCAGCATCAGCTGGTGACTGGGAACTTCAGCATCAGAAGGAACCTCCTTCATCGTGGGGATAAATGTCTGAGACCAGCGCATGTCGGTGGAGTTCTAAAGAGTAGGGATTGGTCGGTGTTCGGTGACGTCAGGTTCCGATCACGCCGCTCAGAACGTTTGAGGCGGGAATTCTAGCAGAGCTTCGGCTGCCGCAAGTGTGAGAAAGCCCGCGGGATTCCGAAAGACTGGGAGATGCAGCGGCAAAGTGGTTGTTGGAAGGCATTGGCACTTCTAAGATCCTCGGTTCGGCAATCTGTTGTCGTGAATCTTCCTTATCAACGACAGCAAGTTGTCGGCCCGGGTTCTGAGTGAAAGTCACCAAATGCCACGTACGTTCGTGAAAGATCTGTCCGACGGAGACGTCGTTGACGGAGTTTACCTGCTGGCGGACAAGCAGTTGCGTGCCAATCGCAATGCCGATATGTATCTGCTGGCAACTCTTCGTGACAAGACTGGTGTGGTCAGCGGACTGATGTGGAATGTGTCAGAAGAGCGGATGCAGCACATCAATGCTGGCGATCTGGTGCACGTCAAGGGCAAGGTGCAGTTATACCAGGGCGGACTGCAAATGATCGTCACGCGCATCGAGATGACTTCCGATGCGAACTACGACATGGATGACTTTCACGCGCAACCGCAGGCCAATGTGGGGCCCCTGCTGGACCGGCTCAAAGAGCTGCTGGGATCGCTGAAGTGCCCCAAGCTGCAGGCACTGGCCGAGTGCTTCCTGACGGACAAAGAACTGGTCGACAACTTGTGCGCCGCGCCGGCCGGAGTGAAGGCTCATCACGCCTATCAGGGCGGACTCATCGAGCACGTCGTCAGCATGTCAGAAGTGGCCGATCGCCTTTGCGATCATTATCCGAACCTGAATCGTGACCTGCTGCTGCTGGGCGTGTTGATGCATGATCTCGGAAAGGTCCGTGAACTGTCGTGGGATCCAACGCTGGCCTACACAGACGAGGGGCAATTGCTCGGCCACATGAATATCGCGATTGAGATCCTGAACGAGAAACTGCAACTGGTTCGTGCCGAACTGGGTGGTGGTGAGGTTGACGGTGAAGATGTGCTGCGGCTGAAGCACATGATTCTCAGCCATCACGGCACGTTGGAATTCGGCAGTCCCCGACTGCCCATGACTCCGGAAGCCATTGTGCTGCACCACATCGACAATCTGGACGCCAAGCTGCACGAATTCACTCGCAGCATCGAAGACGACATGAACAAAGATTCGGCGTGGACCCCCTACAGCCCTCGAATTGAACGCAAGCTGTTCAAGGGACGCAACCGCAAGGAATCCTGATACGGCCGAACAACGCTGCGGCTTTGTCAGATACGAGTGCGCTTGATCTTTTCGGCAAGTTGCCGCATGACGCTCGTGAGAAACCGATTCATATTGACGGCCGCGTCGGTCGCCCGGGTTTCCCACAGCACAAGCTCGGGATCTCGATTAAATCGCTTCGTCAGCTTTCCGATGACTGTCGACTTCGGCTGCCCGGACGGTGTGAATAACGCTTCGGCAGCAACGCCCGGCACGGCTTCATGGGCCGTGTCCACGATCACACGCATGGACAGAAACCTCGTTCGTGGAGCGTCCTCAGGCAGGTCCGCGCACACCTGAGCCGCCGCAAGACTGGTGGTGTCGACCACGGCCGCTCCGGTCGATTCGGCAAGCGATGCCTTGTCTGCGGTTGACTGCGGGCGCTCATCTGCCACCACGTGTTTTCTGACCAAAACGCGCCGAGTCTCGGGGATCGGACACTTCACGGACAGATTATTGCCGTGCGTATCGCAAATTTCGTTGGCCAGACACACATCGCCGGTCTTCAATTCGTCAATCAAAGCCGAACCAAACCCGACGGAAAGTATCCACGCCGGATGGTGTTCGTCGATCAACGTCTGAGTCACAGCGCGATGTTGTGCAAAGCCGGCTCCTGCCTCGGCAATGGCAACCCGAATCGTTTCATCCAGAAATCCGCCACGAAACGTCGCTCCCTGATCAAGGTACTTCCGTTGACGGTCCAGCAGTTTCAGCAGCGGCCGGATCTCGTCGCCGTGACTGCAAATGATGCCAATATCCGCCGAACGACGGTCGATCGAGGATTCCTCGTCGCTTTCCTGCTGGGATTTGTCGGTCATGGGTGCCCGGACGTTCGTTGCCAATGAGGCGTGGACTCTGGTGAATGACTCGAAGAGTCGGGGGTCTGTTCTCAACGAGAATCATGCAGATGCTTCGAATTCCTTCATGAACTCGATCAGGGCATCAACGCCTTCGGTCGGGAATGCATTATAAATGCTGGCTCGCATCCCGCCAACGCTGCGATGCCCCTTCAGTGCACTGAAGCCTTTGGCCTCCGCCTGTTTGATGAACGCGGCATCCTTGTCGGCATCACCCGTGACAAACGTGACATTCATCAGTGAACGACTGTCGTTCTGTGCAGTGGCCTGATACAGACTGCTGTTGTCGAGGTAATCGTAGAGCCGACCAGCCTTGTCTTCGTTGCGAGTCTGCATTCCGGCCAGTCCGCCATTGGTCTTGATCCAGCGGAAGACCAGCATCATCAGATAGATTCCGAAGGTCGGTGGTGTGTTGTACATCGAATCAGCACCGGCATGGGTCCGGTACTGCAGCATCGATGTGAGTTCCTGGCTTCCCGCTTCCACAAGGTCGTCACGGATAATCACCAACGTAACGCCGCTGGGACCCAGATTCTTCTGAGCCCCCGCGTAAATGATCCCGTGCTTCGCCACGTCGATCGGACGGCTGAAGATTTCGCTGCTGGCATCGCGGACCAGAAACGCTTTACTGTTGAAGCCAGTGGGTTCGGTTCTGAACTGAGTCCCGTAAATCGTGTTGTTGGACGCATAATGAACGTAGCGTGGTGAATCGCTGTAGTTCATTTCCGACGGGATATAGTTGAAGTTCGCGTCTTCGCTGCTGCAAGCAACGTGTGCGGTGCCGAATAGCTTCGCTTCCTTGAGCGCTTTCTTTGCCCAGGACCCAGTGATCAGGTAGTCGGCCGTTTGATCCTTTGCCAGGAAGTTCATGGGAACCATGCCAAACTGCTGTGACGCACCGCCCTGCAAAAACAGGACCCGGTAATTGTCCGGAATGTCAGCGATTTCGCGGCACAGCGATTCTGCCTCTTCAGCGACGGCGACGAACGGCTTGCCGCGATGCGAATGCTCACAGACCCCGACGCCCGTATCGCCCAGCGACAACAGATTGTCGCGAGCTTCTTCGAGGACGCTTTCGGGCAGGACGGCTGGTCCGGCAGAGAAATTCCAAATGCGATTGCTCATCGCGTAACTTCCATATCATTGTGGTGAAAAAACGGAACCGAGCAGCTGCGTGCCACCGGCTCGGCCAGTGCATTCAGTTCGCTCCGAACGGGACTGGCGGACAGGCCCAACCCGTAGCACACATCACCTGATGTTGTCACACCAGAGTACGGCCCCATTGAAATTTCATTCGGTGCCGGACGAACTGCAGGCCACGATTCTAAGCTCCATCGTCCGGATTCCAAACTTCTGTCTATCGTCAATCGCAATTCTCAGAGACACGAACGGCTGGCTTGAGTTCATTCCTGCCAGCGATAAGATGCCAGACATCGCTTTTGGGTGCGGTTTAGGTGCTTCCGAACGCGTATTTCAGGGTCTGTCCGAAGCACAAGTCTCGATTTCGCGCACTTTGCAGCGATCAACGACAGCAGGCCAACAGTTTCCGAGCAGTAGCTCGAATCGACCGTCGAAGACGGCCATGAAGGTCGATTGCATCGACCTTTCTTCAGCAGGTCATTTATGAACCAGGATTCAGGATCAGCGGACAGCCGTCAAGGTCCGCGACTTCAGCATTTTCAGGCTCCGCAGGGTGATCTTGCGATTCTGGCCGGATCCGGAAATCCTGTCTTCGCGCAGAAAATCGCCAATGGTCTGGGAGTGCGTCTGACTCCCTGCCAGGCACAGGTTTTCAGCGAAGGCAACGTTTTCGTCCGTATTCTGGAAAACGTTCGCGGACGGGACACCTTTATCGTTCAGGGTGTTCATCACCCGGTGAACGACAACTTTGTCGAATTGCTGTTTTGGATCGACGCCCTCAAGCGAGCGAGTGCTCAGCAAATTACGGCGGTCATCCCCTACTTCAGCTATGCCAAGGGCGACAAGAAGGACGAGCCGAGGGTATCCATCCGAGCCCGGGTTTGTGCGGATGCCATCGAAGCGGCAGGTGCCGACCGAGTGCTGACCATGGATCTGCACAGTCCGCAGATTCAGGGCTTCTTCAGCGTACCGGTCGATCATCTGTACGCCCGCACCGTCATTTGCGATCACATCAAGACAATCGGTATCGACAATCTGGTGGTCTGCAGTCCCGATGCCGGCTTTGCAAAGTCTGCGGCGGCATACGCCAACCTGTTGGGCGTGCCGGTCGTCATCGGCAACAAAACTCGTCCCGACCACAGCGAGCAGGCAGAAATTCTGGAAGTCATCGGGCAGGTTGACGGCCGTAACGTGCTGATGGTGGACGACTTCACGACCACCGGCGGTTCGCTGTGCAGTATGGCCGACGTGCTTAAACAACGCGGGGCAAAGGATATATTTGCGGCAGTGTCTCACGGCGTGTTGTCGAAAGGGGCGTCCGACCGAATAAAGAACAGCCTGATCGCCAAACTGTTCATGACAGACACCATTGAATCGCCGGTGGAGCCACTGTGTGACAGGATTGAGGTCATTTCCGTCGCACCGCTGTTTGCTCAGGCAATCCGCAGCATTCATGATCGCACCAGCGTCAGCATGCTGTTCCCGGACGAAAAGCAAGTGTGATGGCGGCCAAGCTTTCCCCCATGATGGAGCGGTACAGGGAGGTGAAAGCCGAGAATCCTGGCGCGATTCTGTTGTTCCGGATGGGCGACTTCTACGAACTGTTCCACGAAGACGCTCAGAACGCGGCCCGAGTACTCGGCCTGACGCTGACCAGCCGGGATAAGTCGTCCGAGAATCCAATCCCGATGGCCGGGTTCCCGTATCATCAGCTGGATAATTATCTGCAGAAGCTGATCCACGCCGGGTTTCGAGCGGCCATCTGCGACCAGGTAGAAGACCCCAAAAAAGCGAAGGGACTGGTGCGGCGGGAAGTCACGCGCGTGATTACTCCCGGAACGCTCACCGACGATGGACTGCTGGACCCGCGAATCAGCAACTTTATCGCGTGCGTGGCACCAGCGAAGTCCAGCATCGGTCTGGCGTGGCTGGAACTTTCCACGGGACGTTTTCTGGTTTCCGAAATTGAACCGGCTCTGTTGCAGGACGAACTGGCCCGCATCAAGCCGGCCGAATGCCTGGTGCCCGAACATTCCGTCAGCGAAGACGATCTGCCTGTCGCCCGAGTCGACCTCGGTGGACCAGTGCTGACCGGCCGACCCGCATGGTGCTTTTCAAAAGACGAATCACGCCGATTGCTGCACGAACACTTCGGCACAAAAACACTGGAAGGATTCGACGTCGAGGACAATTCACCGGCCGTCACAGCGGCCGGGGCGCTGCTGGAATATATTCGCGACACCCAGAAGTCTGCATTGCTGCACATCACAAAGTTGGAATGCTATCGACGCCAGCGACACATGGTCATCGATGAAGCAACGCGACGCAGCCTGGAACTGACTCACACCATGCGGGACGGTGGGCGTGAACAAAGCCTGCTGGGCGTGATCGACGAAACCTGCACTCCCATGGGGGCTCGCCTGCTGGCAGATTGGTTGTCGAGTCCTTTGACGGACATCGCGCAGATCAGTGAACGACTGGACGCCGTCGAAGAGATGGTCAGCAATCTGACGCTACGAGACGATTTGCGGGATCTGCTGAAGGGAATGTACGACCTGCAGCGACTGACGTCTCGCGTCGCGACGGGGCGCTGCAGTCCACGTGACCTAAGTTGCCTGGCGTCGACGCTGGGACAACTGCCGAAGCTGCGGGCCAAACTGGCAGAACGCAGCGCGAAGCGATTGCAGACACTGGAAGAACGAGTCGATCTGTGTCCGGAAGTACGACAGGCGATCAGCGACGCCATTATCGATGAGCCGCCGATTTCTGTGGCCGACGGCGGAGTTGTCCGGCCGGGTTTCAACGCCAAACTGGACGAACTTCGCGATCTGGCCAAAGGCGGCAAACAGTGGATTGCGTCCTATCAGGCACAGGAAAGTGAACGTACGGGAATCTCGAATCTTAAGATCGGCTTCAACAAAGTCTTTGGCTATTACCTTGAGGTGACCGGTGCACATCTGAGCAAAGTGCCGGAAGACTACATTCGCAAACAGACGCTGAAAAACCAGGAACGCTACATCACGCCTGAGCTGAAGGAGTACGAAGACAAGGTTCTGCGAGCGGAAGATCAGAGCAAGGCGTTGGAACAGGAAATCTTCAGCAAGCTGAAAGAAGAAGTCGCCGAACACGTCGCTCGCCTGCTGTCGACGGCCGAAGCGCTGGCAGAGATCGACGTGCTGGTGGGTCTGGGAACGCTGGCCGCAGCGGCAGGTTATTGCCGACCGGAAATCACCGCAGAGCCAGTGCTGGATATCCGCGAAGGTCGACATCCGGTTTTGGATCGACTGATGTCAGCGGGCGAATTTGTTCCGAACGACATTCGGTTGGGCGTCGATGGTGATTCCGCCGGACGAGATTCCAGCGGGCCTGAACAAGCGAAGCAGGACGCGTCAGAATCCGGTGCTGCGAACAACCCCAACGGCCGCGTCCAGATCATCACCGGCCCCAACATGGCCGGCAAAAGCACATACATCCGTCAGGCCGCACTGATCACGGTGATGGCTCAGATGGGATCGTTCGTGCCCGCCAGCGAAGCCAGAATTGGAATTGCCGACCGCGTGTTTGCCCGCGTTGGCGCCAGCGATGAGCTGGGCAAGGGACAAAGTACGTTCATGGTCGAAATGACCGAAACCGCTCGCATCCTGAATAGCGCGACCGACCGCAGCGTCGTCATTCTGGATGAAATCGGCCGCGGCACCAGCACCTACGACGGCATCTCGCTGGCGTGGAGCATCACCGAGCACCTGCATGACGACACGCAGTGCCGCACAATGTTCGCCACGCATTACCATGAACTGACCGACCTGACTCAAACGCTTAAGCATGCGGCCAACTGGCACGTGGCCGTTCAGGAAAACAACGAAGACGTGATCTTTCTGCACCGAGTCATCGAAGGTGCCGCCGGCCGCAGCTATGGTATTCACGTGGCCAGACTGGCTGGCGTTCCTCGCGACGTGACTGACCGAGCTGCCACGATTCTGGAATCACTGGAAGCCCAACACGTCAACGACGACGGCCGCCCTGCCCTGCCGCAGCGAGAAACCACTCGCCAGATTAAACAGCAATTAAGCCTGTTCGAACTGCCCGAAGATCCTCTGCTGGATGAAATCCGCAACATGAAGGTCGACGACATGACGCCGCGAGAGGCCATGGATGAGCTGTATCGCCTGCGGCAGGAACTGACGGCCAGGAAGACATAGTCGCCTTTCGCGCCGTAGTGCAGGCAGCCTGCCTGTTGCCTGCTTTCATCACGAAGCTGGCAGCCCGCACTACGTTGTGCGTGGACATCAGGGGACTGACGTCCCCCGCTCGCCCAAACACCAGGCAAGCCTGCGGGCTGTTGATCAAGACTGCCTACGGGTTTTTCGGAGGAGTGACAGACACCGCAAGCACAGGGTTTCCTTCCAGCAGGCCAGGCAGTAGCCGTTGGAAATCCTGGCACACCTCCGTCGAACCGGAAACCCGCACTTCGCTGAGTAACGACAACTGCCGGATGGAAGCGATGGCGTCGTGGCTGAGCGTGCAGTTTTTTAAGTGGAGTGAATGAAGGCGAAAGTGTTCACGAAGATATTGAAAGCTGCTGTTTTTGAATTTGCCGTCCACCAGAGTCAGACGGTCAACAGACTCAAACCCAGCGAGTTTTTTCCTGCAAGATCCTGGTCCGTGGCACCATGCAGACTCAGGTGCGTCAACCGTTCGGCTCCCGCAGCCTGCCGAATGCTGTCCAGCAGGGGGGACCCTGCATCCAGCATGATGCATTTAATACCGCCGTCATGATTTGTGTCAATTTCGTTCAGCTCTGGCGCAACATCAATGCCATGCAAAATCAGAGTATTTGTTTTCAGTGCAAACACGTTGATCACGCCCTTCTCGGACAGGGGACATCTGCTGAGGTCCAGTGACCGTAAAAAATTAAGTTGCTGCAGAACGGTCAGGTTTTCTCCCGTGATAGACGTGTCGCTCAGGGACAGGCTCGAAAGTGCTGGAGGGAATTCCACAGCCTGCAACGTTGCGTCGGTGAGCATGGCACCATCCAGCCGCAGATCCTTCAGCTTTGTGTTTGCTGACAGTTTCAGATGCTCTCCGGTAATTGCGCAGTGACTGAGATCCAGTGACTCCAGCTCCGTCCATGTGGCAAGAACGGCCTGCTCTGATTCCGAGAGGGAGTGACCGGAAAGGTTCACGGATTTGAACGACTTTCCCCGCAGCATTTCAAGATCGGGGCGGGCGACGTTGGCCGCCGACAGGTCAAGTGTGCCGCTGACATTCGGCAGCGTTTTCAGTACCTCAAGACCACGAACAGAAAGTGAAACGTCGCGAACCTCCAGATACTGAAGGTCTTTCAAACGCGAGACAAGCTGCAGACCGTCCGCTGTGATGTCCGTTCCGGACAGGTCCAGCTGACGAAGCTTTGTCAGTGGAAGCAGATGTACTACACCGGCATCAGTGACGGATGTGCCGGACAGATCTAGCCACGTCAGATTTATTGCTCCCGACAAATGCTGAATGCTGTCGTCCGTGACGTTTTTGCCACCAAGCTGCAGATGATCAAGTTGTTTCATGTCGGCCAGAAATGACATCGTCTGAACATTGAATCCGCTACCGGTGAGTTGCAGAGTTCTCAGTCCAGGAAAGCGTTTCAACACGGAATAGTCAACACCCGTGTCATCATGGACACGGAGGCTGTGAATTCCGCGACAGAACACCGTAGCTTCGGCCCTTTGAGCACGTTCAAGAATGGGAGCCATTTCCGGAAACTCAGTGAGAGGAATATACAGAGTTGTCAACGGACACACTTTCTGGAAACGAAAGGCTGCCTCAACACTGAGATTGTTCCCCGACATGGTCAGACTCTTGAGGTTGGAGACACCGGAAAGCACACGCAGAGAATCGGTCCCGATGCCCTCACAACCGGACAGATTCAACCACCGAAGTTTGGGCAGCTGCAGCAGCCGATTGATCCCATCGTCGGTGATCTGACTGCCGGATACTTCCAGTGTCTGCAGCGTCGAAAACTTCTGCAGCAGCAGAAGCAGATCGTCATCTACCCACGAGCAGTCATTCAGTTTTAGTGTTTCGATCGAGGTCAGGTTGACTGAACTCAGGACACCAGCAGCACCCTGGGTTCGACTGAGATTGAGTGTCTGGAGTTCGGGTAATCGATCCAGTGCAGACAGGTCCGCGCCATTGAATTCGCTTCCCGCCAGCGACAGAGCTCTCAGCCCGGTGATGGAGCCAATCGCATCGACGACGTCGGGTGCGACCGATGTGTCCTCGACGCTGAGCTGTCTCAATGAAGAGAGATCAGTGAACTGCCCTGCAGTTGGTTCGTATTCTTCGAACCGAAGCACACTGATGTCACGATACTCATCCCTGTCCACAAAGGCTGCATACGCGAGAAGATCCGAATGCGAGTCCGTCTTACTGCGCAACAGGATGACCGCAATGGCAACAATGACGCCCAGAGACACGATCTGGGAGACTGCTGTATAGCACCGTGCACCGAACGACATCTGTGGCTTTCGCGTAAGAAACAACGGCGGATCAAACAAAAGAATGACATTGTCGACCGAATCACACAAGCATGTCGTCGTGAACGACCTTACTGAATACGTTGATCAACTGAAAATCACGGCCCCACATTTGCAGGTCGTTCAGGCAAAGTCACAGTGGATAGATTACGGGGCCGCTCGTTCCACGATGACGTTGGCCGATGACGTGAGTCCGGCAGTCGCCCCGGTGATCGAAATCGCTGTCGTGCTGAGTCCCGAAAAGACGTTTCCTGTCAGCGAAATATGCCTGGTGGACTGCAGCACAAGTCCGCCGGCCTGGCGATCTCCCTCTTTGCGTCTGATCTTGCCGTCGCCCTGGTAGCTGTCGCAGAAGCTATTTCCTGTGACCGCGATCCGACCGCTGTGCTCGCCGATCCGCAGAGCATGGTTCTTCATCAGAGTAAACGTGTTGGCACTGACGGCACAACCGTGAGCATCGACCAGGTCAACTCCTTCGCCGTTGTGAGCAATTACGTTGGCACTGATGGTGATGCCGTAACAGTCGCGATCCAGAGTTACGGCGGTGCCGTGGCATTCTTCGATCATGTTGCCGGAAAGAACCGAGCCGTATGTGTTTTCAATCAGAACACCGTTACCCAGATGATCATCCACACAGTTGCCGGTCATGCACAGGTTAAAGCCATCGATACAGTGCAATGCGTCCTGGTTTTCTTCGAACTGATTTGAAGACACGACAATATCGTGGCAGCCCAGCAGGTTCAGGCCGACAGCTTTGTTGTAGGTGATCAGACAGTCGCTCACGCGAGGGTCTTCGTAGCAGTGATCCAGCCTGATACCGTCGCCACCACTGTACGACACCGATACTCCCTGCACGAAGATTTCTTCAATCAGAATGGCCTCAATGCCGTGTCCGCTTTTTTCATTGCCCGTGATGCGAAAGTTTGCCAAGTTGACACGCCACAGGCGATCTTCTTTTTTGACCTGCTGGCCATCGGCATGCTGCACGATCAACGCGGACTTGCCGTCTTCGTTGCGGTTGATGATGTTGGTCGACGATCCGGCACCTTCCACGCGAACATCGCCGCGCTGCAGCAGCAACGGCTCGGTAATCTCAAAGTCACCCGCCGGAAGTCTCACCAAACCTCCGCCTTCCGGAACTGCATCAAACGCCGCCTGCAGGCTGGCGAACTGACTGGCATCAATAACAGGTCGCGCTCCGGGCAGGACCGAATCGGCGGCCATGCTCATGTGAGTCACGGAGAGGAATACCATTAATGAAAAAACTGTCTTCATCGGAGTACCGTTTCTGTGAAGGATTGTCGACGAGGGTGGTTCTACTTTGTTTCGGCCAGATCCACGCAGATGATTTCGTTGTCGTTGCGGATGTAGGCGTGTTGGTTGGCGAAGGCAGGCATGCTCCAGACGATGTCTCGCCCGTACGCGACGTTACTGGGTTCGATGACTTTCGCTCGGTCGATTTCTTCGAATCCCTGCGGAGACAGTCTGGCGATAATCAGTTCACCGAGTTCATTAAATAACCAGAAACGATCTTCGTGCTGCACAAGGAACGCTGTTGCGGAATCGGTGGGGCGTTGTCCAAGTACGTCGGTGGTCTCCCACAGACGTTCGCCGTCAGGCAGTCTGATGGCGCGCATGACTCCCTTTTGATCGAAGCCGTACAGTACGTCGTCCAACAGGAACGGCTGAACATTCACGGGGCAGATAATGTTCTTTTTCCCGCGCCAGACTTCGGTGGCAGCGGGTTTGTCGGACGCCATTCTGATCATCAGGCTTTGTTTGTTAAACCCGGCCACGTACAGGTATTCGCCGGCAACCACGGGCGACATGATCATCGATCCGCTGGACGCCTTGTACGGGACCGACCAGTATTCCCTGCCCGTTTCCGGGTCCACCGACGTGACCGCATTCGGACGCAGCAGAAGCAACTGACGCACGCCCGCGTGCTGGATAATTGTCGGTGGCGAATAACCCAGTTGCGGCGATGTTCCCGTCCGCCAGATTTCTTCGCCGGTGAATTTGTTCAAAGCAACAGCGTGGCTGCCCGTTCCTCCGGCAAGCGTCAGCAGCTTGTCACCGTCAATCAAAGGATGAGCCGCGTATCCCCACAGCGGAGTCTTTGTACCGTATTCGTTCTTCAGGTTCTTCTGCCACACCACGTTGCCGGTCAGAATGTCGAAGCAGAACAAGTGGCCTTCCGCACCCAGCGTATAAACTCGATTGCCGTCCACGGTTGGTGTGCACCGTGGTCCGGATGGGTACGAAATGGTGTAACTGACAGCGTATTCGCGCTGCCATAGTATCTGGCCGGATGTCTGGTCGAGACACAACACACGTTCTGTGCCGGTGAATTCCTTCCGATCAAAGTTGGCAATCCTGACGTTATCACGAGTGACGTAGTCGGTGACAAAGACCTTGCCGGCCGCCACCGCTGGTCCGGCAAAACCGCCGGCGATCAGTGTTCGCCACAGAATCTTCGGACCGCCGTCCGGAAACTTATTCACGACCCCGGATTCGCGCCAGACGTTGTCGCGCTCAGGTCCCATCCACTGAGGCCAGTCGTCGGCCACCACTGCCACCGATGTGACGACAAGCAACAACAACGATCGAATCACCACATCAAGCTCCATTGAATTTCCAAACACAGACAAAATGTTTCCGAGACTTCCTTCATTCTGCACGATGAAGTGCTGGAAGAGGAGTCACTCGACTGTCAGGAATGTATCCTGACGAATTCTCAAGAAACAATCGAGCCGTGCCACTGTTGTGCGTGTCCCCCTCAGACAGGGTTCACCTGCAGCAACCTTCCACGACGCTCACATCGGAAATCACTTTGGCAACCTCGACACCCACGGCCACATCAGCAGCCGGCCGCATCAGCTACGGGCCGGACGCTGCACTCGTGGGAGTCGCCCTGATCTGGGGGATTAATATCCCGATTATGAAGACCGGGCTGGATCAGCTGGATCCGTTCGTCTTCAATGCCATTCGACTGACGATCTCAGCCTGCGTGCTGGGCGGCTTCGCACTGCGAGAACATCGGCGGGGACATCGTTCAAAACCGGGCGTTTCACGAACCCGGATTCTGATTTACGGAATTGTCGTTTCCGGGTTCTACCAGTTGTTATTTCTGCTGGGCATCGACCGAACAACGTCCGGCAACACGGCACTGATCATTTGCACCGTACCCATGTGGACGGCCTTGCTGGCCCGCTTGTTTATTGGCGAAAGACTGCTGCGGCTGGCATGGTGCGGGTTGCTGGTTGCGCTGTCAGGCACTGTGATCGTGGCGTTGCAGAAGGGTGACGTTACGACCGGTTCCGAATACCTGGCTGGCAATCTCTGCATTCTGGGTGCGGCGTTAGTCTGGTCTGCCGCAACCGTCGGCAGTCGATCGATGCTGAAATCGATTTCTCCGCTGCGGCTGTCGGCAACGGCGGCCGTGATCGCTCTGCCACTTCATCTTCTTTTTGCTGTGGGGCGTTACGAACAAAGCATGTCCGCGCTGCAGTCTGTTGATGTTTGGCTGATCATTGTTTATGCGGGTGTTCTTTCCAGCGGACTGGCCTTGCCGATGTGGAATTTCGGCGTGCGTCATGCTGGTGCGGCACATGCCGCCATCATTCAGAACCTGATTCCGCTGATCGCGATTCTGGCGGCATGGCTGGCTCGAGGAGAATCTGCGACGACAGCTCAACTGTTTGGCGGTGGATTGATTCTCGGTGGACTGGTCATTATGCGATACGGACGACAGAATCATGACGTGACACCAGCCGCCAAATCCGAATCAACACGCAGTGTGGCGATAAGCGTTGTTCCCAAAGGTACCAAAAATGATGTTCCGTTGCCTGACTGTTGATCAGCATCACCGATCGTTCAAGGGCATGATTGTGATGGCCTTGAGTTGCGCGCAGCTGGCGACTGCTGTTGTCGCCATGTGGACTACGGCAGCAGCTGCCGGCGGCGAGGAGCCGCAGTCCGTCCGAATCCTGTGCTACAACATTCACTACGGCCAGGGAAACGACGGCGTTTACGATATTCCGCGGCTGGCGGAAGTGATCAACCGACTGAAACCGGACCTTGTGGCTTTGCAGGAAGTGGACGTTGGCGTTAAACGATCCGGGCGAATTCATGAGGCCCGGCAACTCGGACGACTCACGAATATGGCCGTCCGCTACGGGCCAACTCAGCATTACGAGGGCGGTCTGTTCGGCAATGCTGTTTTGACGCGGCTGCCGATTCTGGACGTCGTCATTCGACCACTGCCGTACACGGAAAGCACCCTGGAACGGACGACCTATCCTCGCGGGGCCATCGCCGTGACGGTGCGTGGCCCGAACGAACAACCGCTGCGTTTCATCAGCACTCATTTTCAGCACAATGTGGAAGAAGACAGAGTTGCCGAGGCACATGCCATCAATAGATTGTTTGCGGACGACACAGACAACATTCCGACGATTCTGGCCGGAGACATGAATGCCACGCCGGACGCAGAACCCGTCACCGTTCTGCAGCAGCGCTGGACAAACGCCATTGACGACAGGGCCGCTCCGTCAGCACCGTCGAGCGATCCTCGCAATCGCATCGATTACATTTTCCACCGACCGACGGAACGGTTTCGCATTGTCGAAACGAAAGTCATCGATGAACCGATGGCGTCAGACCACTGTCCTGTGTTCGCGGTGCTTGAGTTTACGCAGTGAGGCCAGCGTAATTGATACAAGCACGCAGCGCATGCAAATGTGATTCTCAAACGTCTGAGACCCACTCGCCCGCTTAAGTCCTTAAAACTTTCTCAGCCGCGTTTTCGTCGCAATGCTCTTCTGATCCTCGATCTGCATCTCGGTGATCTTCCACTGCCCATCGCGAGGCTCCACGGAAAACAGAGCAGCGAACTGGTTTTGTCGCTCGTGCACATGACCCCAGTGTTCCACCGTGCCGCTGACGGTCCAGCAACTTCGATAGCGAAAACCGGGCCACTGTGCATGGGGTGACACAGCAGCCTGCTGACCATCGTCATATTCAACAGCGCGAACGCGGGCCACCGCGCCGCCTTGTTCTCGGATCTGCAGACTTTCACGCAGCTGCAGATAAAGTGATTCCAGCAACGGGCCGTCGACTGACTGGTTCAGCGCTTCATAGATTCGGTCTTCCGTGCCAAAGTCCAGGGCCCGGTAGGCCCCCGTGTGCAACTGTTTGAAGATCCGGTCCGTGTCTGCCACTTCCGGCAGCGGGGCAAACGGATGAGCCACCTCGATTCTTGCAAACGGCCACGTTACAACGCCCAGTACGCAGAGCGCTGCTGCGATTTTGAATCCCCAGGTTTTCCCGAAAATCGCACACGCCAAAGCCAGCACGATGGCACAGATGGATGCCACGGGCACCACAAGTTGCGGTAACGGGGGAACGTCTGCACTAACCGCAGCAACGGGCTGCGGCAGAACAGTTTCGTCTGCTGTCCAACGAAACACATTGTCCACGGGTTCATTGAATCGAGAGAATTCAAAGCGTTGCATGCGATCGGGATACGAAAACACGACGGACTGCACTTTGCGAAGTGAGGAGTGAAATTTGTTCCACGTAACACCGGCTTCGCGGACGGAATCGTCGACCGTGCGATAGGTCATGATGACGCCGACTCGACCGTTGGCCAGACTCACCCGCCGCTGTTCTGCCTGGCGAGCGAAGTCTTTCAGATCCAGTCCGTAAAAGTCGATGCGAGTAAATTCCGGTTCGACCGCGACGCCGTTGATCGTTGTGGGATTCACGCCCGACAACCAGTCGCGAATCAGTGCTCTGACGCCGTCCTGTTCGCCGACTTCGATGAAGGCCGGGTCTTTGTGTTCCATCGGCATGATAGTCCGCAGGCTGGCCAGTGGAATCAGCACTTCGTGCCGGACCTCGGCGGGTTCGATATAGATGAACGAATACACGCTGCTGTAACTGGTGATGCCCAGAGTCGCTTCACGCTGTTTTTCGAACCACGCTTCCCAGTCCTCGTCCGACGAATCGTCCGAAAGTTCTTGCTGGTCCCAATCAAAACGCAACGTCTCCGCAGCTCCGGGCTTGAGTGACTCGGTGTAGGTCATTTCCGTGCCGGCCTGATGCAGAGTCAGTTTCATCTCGGACGGAAAGATAAAGTTCTCATCGCTGATATCCTGTTGCAGCGTCAAGAACTCGGGTGGCTCTGCAAATGGGTATTCCAATTCATACGTGGCTGTGAACAGCATCAGATCATCGACGGGAATTCCTTCTTCAGGAATCTCGAACCTCTGCACATCAGTAACACTGCCCTTGAAGGCATCACCTTTGGCATCACGCAGTGTGAATTTGTCCAGCAGGAACTGCTTGTGCTGTTCCAGCCCGCGACTCAGTTCAGCAGCAGAAATCACGTCCTGTTCGTCGGGTTCCAGCCCCTGAAACAGAAACAGGTCTTCGGCGAACAACTTGATTCTGACACGAGCCGCCGTACGAGTCACAAAGACCTGCGTTTCCGTCACCGAAATCGGATGACCGGCCAGCGCGACGGTGCTGGTTCCTGTGCAACACAGCAATGTCAGTATTTGTGCGCAGGAAACGCGAATAAAAAACGTCATAAACTGAAGCCTGTGAAAACCCGGATGGATTTTCAGGAAAAACATCCGCTTTGCGGCCACCTTCTGAGCGGCCAACGGGAGCGGACCAACTGTTTCCGAGCGTTAGCTCGAATAATCCGTCGAAGACGGCGGTCAGCATACCCGAAACCGGGCGGGAACGAACGCGTCTTTTGTAACGACCTTATTTGGTCAGTTTGTGGTGCAGGCGTCCCGCCTGCAACGGGCAGCCGAGACGGCTGCGCCACAAATCATGACACCACTTTGTTTTTCGTTGCTGGAAATGAGTTTCGTCATTGAGGCAACGTTTGCGCGCTGTTCGCGGCTCTTGTGAGCCCGTACACTGTTCTTACCACGTGCAAATCTCAAGGATACAGAAATGAAAACAACTCGCGTCATCACGCTCGGTCTTATTTGCTCGATTCCACTTTTTTCCCGCATTGCCGCGGCGAAGGACGGGCAGTTTGCGGTGGAGTCGAATCTGCTGGCGGGCGTCGCAAAGGTCGACATCACGCCGGAAGACGTCGACGGTATGGAAGTCACCGGTCATCGTCGAATTGTCCACGGTGTTCGTGACCCACTGCGAGCTGGTGTGCTGATGCTGAGTGATGGCAACACGAAAGCCGCTATCGTAACGCTGGACACCATCGGTGCATGGGATGAAATGGTCAAGCTCGCGCGGACTCGGATCGAGCGGGAGACCGGAGTCCCGTCGCTAAATATCATCGTCGCTGCGTCGCACAACCATTCCGGGCCGGACTTTGATGCCGGTTCGAAGTGGGGACACGCACTGATTGACAAACTGGGTGTTGCCGCGAAGCAGGCGGCAAGCAACATGCGGACGGTCACTGTCGGCTACGCCGAAGATCGGATCGGCTTCAGTATTAACCGTCGCAAAGTGATCGACGGCCGTGCGGTCGTTCGTCTCAATGCGGAGGGACCCAACGATCAGAGAGTCAAGGTGCTGCGGTTTGACGATGGCCGTTCACTGACGCCGCTGGCGGTGGTGATGCATGCCGTCTGTCATCCGTGCTTCTTCACGTGGGGCGACAAGGGAACGCAGCCATATCCCAACGGGTATCCAATGATGAGTGCCGACTTTCCCGGCGAGGCTCAAAGTTTTGTTGAGATGTGTTACGGACAGAAAACCAGCGCGATGTTTCTGCAGGGATGCGCGGGAGACATTCGGCCCAACCTGCCCGGATATCCGTATCGATGTGCCGACGAGGCAGATATTCAGTGGGCCGGACGAGATCTCGGTAGTGCCGTCGTGCGTTCGCTTGCTCGCTCTGTGACGCGTGAACAGTTGAAACAACGACCTTCGTACTACCAGATTCGGGCGGCCAGCACGGTCGTGTCGCTGCCCGGCAAAGAAGGAAGAATATCGGCCGAGTTATCAGCGCTGAAAATCGGGCCGTATCTGTTGCTGACGATGCCAGGTGAACCGATGGTCGAGTACGGATTCAAGCTGGAAAAAGCAATCGCAGACCGGGCGATTCCGATCATCGTCGGATACGCAAACGGGAATCTGGGCTACATCGCCACGGCCGACGCATACGATGTCGGCGGTTATGAGCCGAACACTTCGAAGCTCACACCTGAAGCCGAGTTAATGATTCTCACGGAACTCGGTCAATTGGCGGACCGCGTGGTGGGCGACGTCTTTGAATCGTTTTCGAAGCACCCGAAAGAAATCAAGCTTCGCGAGGAACGTGAAAAAGCACGGAGGGAAGAGAAGGGATCAGGGTCTCAGCGTGGGAAGTCGGAACAGTAGCAATCGTCGACTGTTGCGTGAATCCTGTTGTGTCGTGTGCCACTGGCTCCGCCAGTGCGTTTAACGTCCCGAAAGCACTGGCAAAGCCAGTGGCACGCAAACTCAGAAAATTCGTTACGTGTCCTTCGCAGGTGCGGGCTTTTCAGTGGCCGTGTCTTCAGCAGGAGCTTCCTTTGCGAGTGGTTTGGCAGTCATGCGATAGATTCCTGCGTGGCCATCGGCGTGGGCGACGGCCACGTGGAGATTGTCCGACAGGAGGTCCAGTCCTCGCGCGGCACTGGGCAGCTTCATCGTGTGAAACGCCTTTTCTTCTTCCGGCCTGT
>JAPYTO010000029.1 GCA_029941865.1 Fuerstiella sp.
CTGGACGCTGCGGAGAAGGAACCTATGTAACTGTTCCGGTTCCGTATGGTCGGTATGACCGCATTCAGGGAGCTCTCAGGAACGTCGGCTACCACGTCTGCGATTCCACCGTCGCCAACGTGCTGAAGGCTCATGGCATTGAACCTGCACCTGATCGAGAGCGAACACCGGCGTGGTCGTCGTTCCTGAATGCTCATTGGGATTCCATCTTCGCCACGGACTTCACGACTGTCGAAGTCTGGACGCGAAACGGACTGGTGACGTTCTACGTTCTCGCCGTGATGCATCTGAAAACCCGTCGCGTCCACATTGCCGGGATCACGCCGAGTCCGAATGCCACGTGGATGAAACAGGTCTGCCGCAATCTCACCGATTGCGAAGACGGATTCCTGAAAGACGCCAAGCATCTCATTGTGGATCGCGATACGAGCTTCATCGCCATGCGGGAATTCCTGGAGCAGAACACAGACACTGAAGTCGTCCTTGCTCCAGGTATAAGCTGGCATCAGCAACAATCCATCTTCACCGTCGATGATGTGCGGCAATGGTCGAGCGATACCGCCGATTTCTGGCGGGCATTCGATCCTGGCTCGTTCAAGTTTCCAACTCTGCCCTCGATCGCTGGACATGGCGATCTGGTATGCGTCGGCAGGGACGTCGGGCAGCTTCGCATCACGACGCGTTTTGGGATCGGGTACCCATTTGATTCCGAAAGCGAGCAGGTTGCCATTCTTCAGACGGTCCGCCCACAGGCTGACCATTCCCGGCAGCGGCCAGTTGTCTCGGCCATTCGTCCAGCTCATGCCGCCATCCGTGGAGATTGCCGACGCCGTCCCATTCGAGCCGCCAAAGTCATCCGGGTGATTCGGAAAGAAACTCAGAACGCGATTTCCGACCTTCACCGGGCAGCCACCCCCAGTGATGCCTTCTCGCTCGACGACCGTGATGCGCGGACTAACCACGACTTCAACTTCGGCGGCGTCAACAGTAGGCAGGAACGACAGAACACTCAGGAGATAAGGAGTGAATTTCATAGAGTCGTCACCGAAACGGTGTTTTGAATTCAGTAACCGTGAACTCTTCCGGAGTCGGAATTCGCTGAGGGCACTTGCCTGTGTCGACTTCACTTTGAGGTCGCGAAAACCGTCATACGCCGATACGCCATGAACGGCTTGATGGATGTGATTGTACGAGTAACGACTCATCAATGCGTCCAGCGTTATCAACAACGCGCACGCGAGGCGACATTCGTTTCACGGAGCGGTCATCGGTCCGTTGTAAATCGGAAAGAGTAGAGGTCGGCGTCTTTCAACTCGAACAATAAACGCACTGGTTTTTCGGCAAGTGACGACACGTCTTTGCTGTCGTCTTTCCAAACAACTGTTCGGGCGATCGTGTCTCCAAATATTTCCGGACAGTCCGCCAGCGAGTAGCCTTCCAGCGGTTTGCCATCAGCGTCCTGAATCTCAACGCGAATCAAACCCGCTGCGGATGTTGCGAAGTTGAGTTCCAGTTGTGTGCCACCAAACACGACAGGTTTCGTTTGCAGCCGCCCGCCTTCTCGGGTTGTCTTATCTGAGATTGAAGCTTACTTCCGGCGGACGACGAATTTCGACTGTGTGGGCGTGACGAACGGAAAGCAATGTATCGACAGGCTGGAGAGCTTTCGCCCGGATATTCTGGTGATGGAGCCTTCGCTGCCCTGCGGGTCTGCCGGCCGGATACTCGACGCCGCTGGTGATGCGTCGGATCGAGCGTGCCTGCCCGTCCTTGTTCTGGCTCGACTAAGTCGCGACCCGAATCAGAAATCGCACAAGGCCGTTGCCGAGTATCTCATCAAACCGCAATCTCTGGCCGATGTCGTCGACACAATTCGGCACCTGACGTCCAGACTGCAGCACAGCGACGCAAGCGGAGAACGAGGCCACTGCGCAGTGCTTTAATCCGTTCGTCCTTTCCAACGACTGTCGGACTGTCTGCAGTATGCTGCTTTGAGACTAAGTTCTATCGGCAGATATTGCCGGTGGCCGACGAGGAAGTCGTTAATCCACCTTGTCGTAATCGCCCGAGAATCATAGAACCTGAGGACCTTTATGTCCTTAGGGTGGCAGGGGAGGTGGATGTCGAATGAGTTGATTTCTTAAAAGGCAGACCAGTGAATGACCTCAGAGACGAACAGACAAGGATTGTCATCACCGGGCTTGGTGCTGTCTGCTCTGCCGGTCGCACTGCCGATCAACTCTGGACAACGTTGACCCGGAGACAGTCCGGCAACAGTCATAAGACCACGGAGGTTAACGAACCTGGTGGTCAAGGAACGCCGGGAGTTGCTGATTTCAGTGGCGGCATCAAAGACTTTGGAGACCTGCCGGATGCGAAACGAAAGTTCATCCGAAAATCGCTGAAGCTGATGAATCGAGAGACTCAAATGGGAGTTGCTGCAGGCCAGCAGGCACTCTCTGACAGCGGCGTGCTCGAACAGTACGATCCTGATCGGTTTGGAGTCTGCTTTGGCGCGGACAACGTTTCTATAATGCCCAGTGACTTTCAACGCGGAGTTCAGGCCTGTACTTCGACGGATGGAAACTTTGAACTGGAACGCTGGGGCGCTGACGGACTGGACGAAATTGCCCCTCTGTGGATCCTGAAGTGTCTGCCCAACATGCCGGCCTGCCATCTGGCAATAGCCAATGACCTGCGAGGACCGTCCAACACGATTACTCAGCGGGACGTGTCTGCGAATCTGGCGATTGCAGAGGCGTGCCGCAGCATTCGAGCCGGTGACGCCGATGCAATGCTGGTTGGTGGGACGGGCACAACATTGACACCGTTCAATCACATGCACGCTCGGATGGAAGACGAAGTTCACGACAACGATGCCATTTGTCGACCATTCGACAGGCGTCGTGGAGGTTCGGCGTCCGGAGAAGGAGCTGGCGCAGTTATTCTGGAAGAAATGCATTCTGCCCTGCGACGCAATGCCCACATCTATGGCGAGGTCCTTGGGGCCGCTTCAGCATCGTTTATCGGCACAGCGGGACAGGCCAATTGTCGCAAGGCACTGACTGTGGCGCTCTCTCAGGTTCTGGTCAGGGCTGGCCGGACTCCCTCGGAGATCGGCCACATTCATGCTCATGGTCTGGGTACATGGGCGTCTGACGTCGCGGAAGCTCAGGCGATTCGTGACATTTTTGGACAGGAGAATGCACAGACGCCGGTTGTGGCGGCCAAGAGTCATCTCGCGAACTCGGCTGCCGGCGCCGGGGCACTGGAACTGATCGCCAGCGTACTGGCGATCGAAAATGGCCATCTGTTTCCGATCCTGAACTATGAAACACCTGATCCGGCCTGTCCAATTCACCCTGTTGTCGATTACGACACGCCGGCGGGCAGGAGTTTTCTGAATCTGAATATGTTCGGCCGCGGGCTGGCAAGCTGCGTGGCGGTCGGTGCATATGCAGCGTAACCACTGAAAGCGAAGGAGTCGCTGGCATGAAACGGCGAGTGGTCATAACGGGCATGGGATGTGTGACGCCGATCGGCAACACGACCAGCGATTTCGAAACGGGGCTGCATTCCGGTCGGGTGGGCGTCGGCAGGTTGACTCTGTTCGATGCTGAGCGCTTTCCGGTGCGGATCGCCGCTGAAATTCGTGACTGGGATGTCAACGCTGTTGCCAGGGATGGAAATCGCTGGCAGCGTTGTCCACGACAGACTCAATTCGCAATCGGCGCCGGTCTGCAGGCGGCGCGCCAGTCGGGAATTGATGACGCAGCTATCGATCCACAGCGGTTTGGGGTGTACCTGGGCTGCGGTGAACCATTTGAAGATTTCA
The DNA here is from genome assembly GCA_029941865.1 of Fuerstiella sp. GTDB lineage: Bacteria > Planctomycetota > Planctomycetia > Planctomycetales > Planctomycetaceae > Fuerstiella. The sequence goes on from JAPYTO010000029.1 coordinate 3,836, forward strand.
ACGCCTTCACGCAGTGCGTACATTTGTCACTGCAGGGTGATGAATGTACGTCGTCTGCCTTTCTGGATACCGCACTGCGTGTTTTTGATCCCGACGTCGAGCGGGAGTTTGAACCGGACCTGCCAGCCATCCACCTGGCAGGATTGCTGAACGCGCAGGGACCGGTTGCTAACTGCATCGCAGCCTGCGTGTCCAGCACGCAGGCGATTGGCGAATCGATGCGGATGATTCAGCAGGGGGAAACCGACATCATGCTGTGTGGCGGCGCCCATAGTACCATTCATCCATTCGGTGTGACTGGCTTTCAGCGACTCTCTGCACTCAGTCAGCGAAACGATGATCCTCAGGCGGCTGTTCGGCCGTTTGATGCGGACCGTGACGGATTTGTGATTGGTGAAGGCGCGGCAGCATTTATTGTCGAAGAACGTGAACATGCTCTGAGACGCGGGGCAGAGATTCTTGGTGAGATCACCGGGTACGGATCTTCCCAGGATGCGTTTCGCGTCACGGATTCCCATCCGGAAGGACGAGGAACGGAAGCCGCCATCAAGCGAGCTCTGGCATCCGCCGGACTGAATCCGGAAGACATTGACTATATCAATGCCCACGGAACCGGCACGATTATGAATGACAGGGTCGAAACGGCAGCAATCAAACGAGCATTCGGCCAGCAGGCCTATCGAATTCCGGTATCCAGCACAAAAAGTATGTTGGGCCACGCGACAACAGCCTGTGGAGCAATTGAACTGGCTGTGTGTGTCATCAGCCTGCGTACCGGAGTCATTCCGCCCACCATTAACCACGAAACTCCCGATGCGGATTGCGATCTGGACTACGTCCCGTACACCGCTCGTGAAGTTTCCTGTCGTCACGTTTTGACAAACAACATAGGATTCGGGGGGCAGAACGCGGCATTGATCGTGTCTCGTTACGACGAGGCATCGCGGGGTGTTGTACCGTCAGTGCGAGCGGCCTGAGTCTGCGGCAAAACGTGACACCAGGACAGGATTGTCAAGTTGAGCGAACACACCACCCACGACGGGATAAACGGAGCGATGACAACAGGACCAGAAGCTGTTCGCAGCGTCGGCATTATCGGCGCCGGGGTCATGGGGCGAGGTATCGCCGAAGTCAGCGCGCGAGCCGGACTGCGAGTTAAGCTCCTGGACCAGGACCCCGCGGTGGCGGCCTCTGCCGTCCAGACAATCAAGTCGGTTGCTCCTCGTGCGGCGGCGGTTTCGGTCGCGTTGAACGAAGAAGAGATTTCGGCAGCAGACCTGATCATCGAGGCCGTTCCTGAGGACCTGGCGATCAAGACTGAGATTCTGTCACGGCTTGACTCGCATCTGGGGCAGCAGACAATTGTTGCTTCCAATACGTCCAGTCTGTCCATCGCCCAGCTGGGCGCCGCATTGAAGGACCCCAGTCGTTTTTGCGGACTTCATTTTTGCCTTCCCGTCGTTCAGCGACCACTGGTGGAAGTCATTCGGGCCGGTGCGACAGATTCCACAACGATGGACCGCGCTGTTGGCTTTACCATTTCCGTGGGATTGTCGCCGATCATTGTTCCTGACAGTCCGGGGTTCCTGCTCAATCGGTTACTCGTGTCGTATATGAACGAAGCTCTGGAACTGGTACTTGATGGAGCCACGGTCGAGTCTCTTGATCGTGTCGCCAGGGATTTCGGTATGCCGATCGGGCCGCTGGCGCTGTTTGACGAAATAGGAATGGACGTGGCGATGGCTGTGGGGCAGTCGTTGCTTCGAGCATTTCCGGAACGCATTGTCCCGTCCGAGTTACTGGTTGCGATGTATAAGTCAGGTCGCCGCGGACGCAAGTCCTGCGGCGGCTTCTACCTGTCACGGGAGGATGCGGTGCATGGTCGCCTTGATCCGGTCGTTGTGGAACTGATTCAGGAAAGACGTCGGAACTGCGCACGACCTGCGGACAGCGCCGTGATGCAGCGTTTGTTTCTTCCGATGCTGCTGGAAGCGACCCGAACGCTGCAGGAGTCCCTCGTCACGAGTCCCATGATTATCGACACTGCATTGCGAGACGGACTGGGTATGACACGCTCGTACGCGGGGCTGTTTGGCTGGGCGGATCGCATCGGCGCTGCCACGATCATGGAGTGGCTCCGACCGTTACAGTCATTGGGCAAACGCTTCGAACCTACCCCGCAGGTTGTGGACGCCGCCACCCATGACTCGCTGATTGCTGGATGCCGTGCTGCTTAGAGCAGTTACCAAATTCACGGAACCGGTTCTGGCTCGTGGGGGCAGCCGTTCTGCTATGAAAACACGTCAACCGCGGCCATGAGGCAGCGAAATTCGCTGTCGCTCAGTTCGTTCACTTGAATGAGAAAGCCGTCTGGAAGTATACCGGATGGGGGAATTCTCCAGGGCTTCTCCTGAACGAACTGGATTAAGACGATATGTGGAGCTATAACTCCATAAGTTGGTGTGGGAGGCGGTATGTCGTTGTTTTCGAGGTGTGATTGCTTGTGCATCCATGAAAAACGTAATGTGGCGTCGCGGAGTCTGCCGGACGGTCAGACGTGACACTGGAGATTAAGGAATGTCACGCGTTGCCGTGATTGGAGGTGGCATCAGTGGACTGGCAGCCGCGCATCGGCTGACGGAACTGGACAGCCCGTTTGATATCGTCGTTCTTGAGTCCGGCGATCGCCCTGGCGGAGTTCTGGCGACCGAGTCCGTGGATGGCTTCCACATAGAATCCGGCCCGGACAGCATGCTGTCACAGCTTCCGTGGGGAATCGATCTTTGTCGACGGATTGGATTTACCGACAGACTCGTCGGTACGAGTGACCAACACCGACATACGTGGATCGTTCATTCGGGCCGACTGCTGGCCCTGCCCGACGGTCTGGCGATCATGGCGCCGAGCCGCATCTGGCCGACCGTCCGTTCGCCGATTCTGAGCGTTCTCGGCAAGTTGCGTCTGGCATGCGAACCGTTCGTGTCACGGCGATCTGCAGCCACTGACGAGAGTCTGGCCGACTTCGCCTGTCGACGCGTTGGAAGAGAGGCGTTCGAGCGGCTGGTGCAGCCACTTGTCAGCGGAATTTATATGGCGGATCCTCAGCAGCTGAGTATTCAGGCGGCTTTACCACGTTTCGTGGAGATGGAATCAAAACACGGCAGCCTGATTCGGGCGGCACGACGGGCGGCCAAAAGCAAAAAGGCAACGCCTACAGGCGACAGCAGCTCCCCACTGCCCACAAGCATGTTCGTAGCGCCGCGTGACGGCATGGGAAGTTTCGTCAGCGCATTGACGGAGCGTCTGCCGTCGGGATCGATTCGTCTGCGAACCACTGTAAAGCATCTGTCTCGCCAATCGGACGGTGGGTGGCGACTGTCGGGCGATTGTGATTCGAACGGATTCGATGAGAGCTTTGATGCGGTCATTGTCGCTACTCCGTCTGATTGTGCGGCGAGACTGGTCAGGCAGACCGATGCCTCGCTGACAGACCAGCTGTCGCATTTAGAACAGTCCGGTTGCATCGTGGTGACGCTGGCGTTCGCGCGTAAAGACGTGGCTCATCCGTTGAATGGGTACGGATTCGTTGTGCCTCAGGTCGAACAGCGGGACATCATCGCGTGTACGTTCAGCAGCGTGAAATACGAGAACCGTGCTCCGGAAGGCCAGGTCCTGCTGCGAGTGTTTCTGGGAGGAGCGACTCGGCCGGAGCTTATGGAACTCGACGACGATGCCGTGCTGAATACCGTTCTGCGTGAGTTGGACGATCTGCTTGGAATTCAGGGCCGTCCGTCTCTGACACGCATCGCGCGTTGGCCGAATGTTATGCCGCAGTATCACGTCGGGCACATGGACAGAATTGAAAGAATCGAAGCGGCGGTCGCAACGATTCCTCATCTCGAACTGGCTGGGAATTCTTATCGCGGCGTAGGGATTCCGCACTGCATTCGCAGCGGGGAACAGGCGGCAGAGCGAATCCAGCAGACCGTCGGGGCGGTCTGATTCCTAACGGTCAGACACAGGTACGGCCGGCGAACACTGCTGCGTGCTATCCCGTCTTTCACAAGCGGCTCGCAGCGCAAGCAAGTTTGTTTCTTAAACGCAGGATCCACTCGCTGGCCCTTCGAACTTGTATTGCTGTCGAGCGTCTATGCTGATTTCAGCAGGCCCTTGATCAGCTTGCCACCCTGGTTGTCCAGCAGCGACAGCGAGCGGCTGTTGGTTTCGAAGGCGAAGCGGTTGGCGTCAAAACCGAACAGGTGCAGCAGTGTGGTGTGGTAGTCAAAATGATGCACGACGTCCTCGACGGCTTTGTGCCCCAATTCGTCAGTTGAGCCGTGAATATGGCCACCTTTGAAACCGCCACCAGCTACCCACATGCTGAAACCGTATGTGTTGTGGTCGCGTCCGACCCGGGTCGGACCGGTGTCGTTCTGAATCACGGGCAGACGGCCCATCTCACCGCCCCAGTGGACGACGGTGGAATCCAGCAGACCCCGCTGTTTCAGGTCCCTGACCAGCGCCGCTGAGGGAACGTCTACTTTCTTACAGGCCGACGGCAGTCCGCTGCGAATGCTGCCGTGGTGGTCCCACCGCTGATTCTCCGTGAACACCTGCGCGAATCGAACGCCTCGCTCGATCAACCTTCGAGCAATCAGACAACGCGAACCGAAGTCCTTCGTTGCCGGATCTTCCAGACCGTACATCTTCTGAGTCGCCTTGGTTTCGCTGCTGAAGTCGACAGCTTCCTTTGCCGCCAGCTGCATATGAGCCGCCAGTTCATAGCTGGCGATTCGGGCAGCAAGATCATGGTAACCGGATCGCCTGGCAAGATGCTGTTGATTAAGCTGGTCAAGGTAGTCCAGTGCCTGCCGCTGTGCGGCACCTTTCAGATGCGCAGACGGATCCAGGTTCAAAATGCGGGGCTCCTGAGGGCGGACGACTGTGCCCTGGTAAACCGACGGCAGAAAACCATTCGACCAGTTTTCAACACCCATCACAGGCAACTGGCCGGGGTCGATCAAAGCCACATAGCCGGGCAGATTTTCTGTTTCGCATCCCAGTCCATATGTAAGCCAGCTTCCGACCGTGGGGCGACCTCCGAGGATCCGGCCATTCTGCAGAGCTCGAATTGACTGGCCGTGATTGTTGACTCCCGTGTGCATGGACCGGATCAGCGTAATGTCATCGACAACTCCCGCCAATCCGGGCAGCAGTTCCGACAGCTCCATGCCGCACTCGCCGTACTTCTGAAATTTCCATGGCGAACCCAGAATCGTGGAACTCGCCTGAGCCGCGTTGTCGAACTTAATGTCCCCCGTAAATGTCTTTCCATCCAGTTTGTTCAGAACGGGTTTGGGATCGAAGAGATCCAGGTGACTGGGGCCTCCCTGCATCCACAGCGAAATCATTGCCTTTGCCGTCGGGTCAAAATGCGTCTGCTTCGGCTTGACGTCAAACGTCTGCTGCTGCAGTTCCGGCCGAAACGTCCTGTCTTCCCTGTCAGCGGCCTCCGCCATCAGGCGATCGTTTCGCAGCAGTGTCGCCAGCGCAAACCCGGCGACACTCATCGCTCCGGACGCAAGCGCATGTCGCCTTGAGGAATGTGGATGTCTTCCGGCGGATGACTGTGAATACAACGTTGATTGTGAGTTCATCATGGATTCCAGCGAGTGATGTTTTCGGTCAGTGTGTTGCTGAACGGGACGCGACGAAGAGGTTATTCCTGACTCCGTAGTTTCCATGCATCTGATACCTTTAATCGACGTATAGAAAGCGATTTGAACTGAACAGTGTCTGGCAAAAGTTGGCCAGCGCCAGTTGTCCGGCGGTCATATTCCCATCAGCTTTTTCCAGCTTCTTCGTTTCGGGTTTTTCTCTCAGGTATTCTGCCTGTTGGCTGATGAACGCCAGGGCCTGCTCGGTTTCTTCTTCAGTTGGGGACTGAGTGAATACAAGTTCCCACGCACGCTGAACCTGCAAACCACGATCTCTGCCGACGTCTGCGACAATCCTTCGGGCGAAGATATCTGACTGGGCCAGCACGAAGTCGCTGTTCATCATCATCAGCGATTGCGGAGCGACGGTCGATGACGATCGGGTTTCGCAGTTCGGCGACATTCGTGGAGCATCGAATGTGTCCAGCACGGCCAGCGGTCGGCTGCGACGGACCTGGACATAGACAGACCGACGAAATTCTTCGCCCTTCATGTCGATCTTTGCGCCCGGGCGTCCGGCGTTTTCGTTTTCGATACCGATCACAATCTGTCCGACTCGATCCGGCATCACAGGCACTGGTGGGCCAAACCGTGCCGAATTCAGGTTCCCACTGATCGCTAACACGCTGTCGCGCAGTGTTTCGGCATCCAGACGCCGCAGCGACATGCCGCTTAATAGACGATTGTCCGGGTCAATGTCATGTGGTGGAATCGTTCGTAGTGCCTGTCGCCACGCGGTTGATGTCATGATCTGACGGTGCAGGCGTTTCAGGCTCCAGCCATTTTGCATGAAGTCTGCCGCCAGCCAGTCGAGCAGTTCCGGGTGAGACGGCCGTTCGCCAAGCAGGCCAAAATCGCCTGGCGTTGCAACAATTCCCGTTCCAAAATGATGCATCCAGAATCGATTCACAAGAACTCGAGCAACGAGCGGATGTTTGCCGCTGGTCAGATAATTCGCATACGCCAGGCGTCGGCCTGTTGTCGGAAGGGCGTCGCTGTTGGCTGGAATGCTGCTCGGATGGAGTGATGACGGGACGGTCAGTACCGCCGGTTCAACTTTTTGCACCGGGTTACGGTAATCACCACGTGAGAAGAAGTGCGTTTCCGGGATCTGCCCGGGCACTTCCGTGAGGGCACGGACGAAATGCTCGATCGGCTTTTTCTTCCGAATCTCCTTCGCACGGTTGCTGATCGATTCCAGCTGTGGTGCGCGTTCTTTGGTCTGGTCTATCTCTGTCTGCAGCTGAGCGAGTTCAGCGGCGGCCTGCTGATCGAACTGTTGCAGATTGTCCGGGGTTACCTCGATATTGGGATGTTCGGCCAGCAATGATTTCTGAGCGTCCGTGCGTTTGGCGGCAGCAGTCTGAATGGCGGCAACGAGCAGTTTTGCCGTATTGCCCTGCAGAGCTTCCAGCGTTTTCGACTGCGCGGTGGCGACCCGTTCTTTTCTTCGTTCCGTGAGTGCCTTCTTCAGGCCCGCCAGTTTCGTCCGGATTTCCCGGTCATACAGATACAGTGACCCTCGTGAGATTTTCAGGATCTTCGGGTACTTCTTCAGGTGAGCGTTCTGTTCAGGTGTACGTTTGTCGCCTGGCGTCTGGTAGGCATCACGCAGTGCGTCACGCAGCTCCGCCGGTACGTGTTGAACAAGCTGATCTTCGAGCGTCGCTGCAATGAGCTCGTCAGATCGTTTCTGATACTCGACGTCCATCGTCTTTGCTTCTGCTTCGACGACGGCCGCAGCTGTTCGGTCGTCGTCCGTATAGAGCGACACCAGCCGGGATTTCGGGGTCCGCCAGTTCTTCCAGTCGTATGCCGGTTCGAAGATGGCTCGAACCTGGTAGTACTCAGTCTGCGGAATCGGGTCATAGCGATGGTTGTGACACTGAGCGCAATGCAGAGTCAGGCCCAGCAGCGAACTGCCAACGACCTGAATCGCATCGGCGACCACCTGATTGCGGGCCACCGGCTGTTCCACGCCGGTGGACGCGGTTCCGTCGGGAACCATTCTCAGGAATCCGGTGGCGATCAGTTTGGCGGTTTCATCCGGAGTCAGGTTCTTCTTTGGAAACCCAATCAGTTCATCGCCGGCAATCTGCTCGCGAACAAACTGATCAAACGGCAAGTCTTCATTGAACGCGTGAATCACGTAATCGCGGTAATGGTAAGCGTTTTCGCGGACCGAGTCGTCAATTGTGTAGCCTTCGGAATCGGCGTAGCCCGCAACATCCAGCCAGTGCCGCCCCCAGCGTTCGCCGTATTCGGGCGATTCCAGCAGTGTTTCGATCAGCTTTTCAAACGCCAGCGGGTCCTTGTTGTCGACAAAGTTTCTTACATCTTCGGGCGATGGAGGCAGTCCCGTCAGGTTGAACGAAGCTCGCCGAATAAGCGTCCTGCGGTCAGCGTCCGGCGAGAACCCCATGCTGTCTTCTTCGAGGCGGCGGAGTAGAAACGCATCGATCGACGTACGTACGCGGTCTTTCTGTTGCACCTCCGGAACTTGCGGTGCAACGATGGCAGAAAACGACCAGAAGTTGCGTTCCTCTTCGGGCACGTAGACGCCATCAGGAATGGATTCCGGTTCGGCGCGAAGGGCCCGTGCTCCGGATTCGACCCAATTCCGCAGCGTCGTCAGTTCCTTGGCCGTCAGCTTTGTATCGCCCGGTGGCATATCTGCCGCCGCAGTGCGTTCGAACAGCGGGCTTTCTTCCGGCTTCCCTTCAATGAACCCAGGGCCGCTTTCGCCACCCACAAGAATGAATCGCCGTAGTCGCAGGTCCAGCCCACCTTCGATCTTTTCACCTTCGCCGTGACATTCGAGGCAGTGTGCCTTGAGGATCGGTCGCACGTGTTTTTCGAACGAAACTTCAACCGAGGTGTCTGCATAATTCGATTCGGCAAGAGCCAATCGAGGACACGTTGTCAGCATGGTCACGATCATTACGGTATAGAATCTCATGTGAACATCCTGGACGGCCTTTTAATCGACTTGTCAGTTTTTGATTTTGGTTCGGCATTTGTTGTGGTGCGGGCGTCCCGCCTGCAACAGCAGCCGAGACGGCCGCACCACAATTCTTCATGACCCCAGTTCTTAGCCATGACAAAACACTGGTCGACTATCCGTTGAGATTTTGCGCAGACCGGAAATGCTCAAAGCTATCGGGCACTTAAGTTCCGGACAGACTTTAGAAACGTGAACGTGTGACGTCGCCAGGGATGGCATGGTGGGTGACGATAACCGCGAAGCGTGCACCGCCAGAGTTTGGGGCAGGCTGTTACGGCTGATGTTCGTGCAGTTCAAAAAAAACTGAGAACGCTATACATTCCGACATTGCACTATATCATATATTAGGATCAGGTTATCCTTAGTATCGGTCGAGTCAAGTGAATTGCATGACGTTTGCTGCGGTAATTGAGACGTTTCGCCCAGTCCTGCAGTTCTGATCGCTCATCTGCAGAGCTGGCCCGCGCCCCGTTTTCGACGAGGTAGAACCATGAATTTTCAGTACCCGAATTCGGTCGCACTTCTCATGGTGACTCTGGCGGCGTTACCTGCCGCTGCGATGGGCCAGCTGGGGTTTGAACGCCCACCGATCGACTACCACAATGCCCCGACTCACGACCCGGTCATTCAACTGCAGCAGCAGCTGGACACCGGGGCTGTCACACTGGAATTCGACGAGACACACGGGTATCTGCCGTCATTGCTGAAGACGCTGGACGTGCCGATATCGTCTCAGGTGCTGGTGTTTTCAAAGACCAGTCTGCAGATTCGTCACATCAATCCGCAACAGCCGCGTGCGATCTATTTCAACGACAATGTCTACATCGGCAATACTCGATTCGGGGAAGTGTTTGAAATCTCGACGGTCGACCCGCAGCAGGGAGGGATCTTTTACACGATGAATCAAAGCCAAACCGACAAGCCTCGTTTTGTACGAGATAGGGGCCAGTGCCTGACGTGCCATGCGTCATCGCGAACAGCAGGAGTGCCGGGACATTTGGTTCGGTCGGTCTTCCCGGATCGCAAAGGCCATCCGATTATCGGATCGGGCACGTTCACAACTGATCATACCAGTCCGTTCACCAGACGCTGGGGCGGCTGGTACGTCACGGGAACGCATGGTTCGCAGCGTCACATGGGCAACGAAATTGTGGCCAGCCGAATTGACGCGGAGAAGCTGGACACCGAACGTGGGGCGAATGTCACCGATCTCAGCGATATTGTTAATGTGAAACCTTACTTGTCGCCGCACAGCGACCTTGTCGCCTTGATGGTTCTGGAACATCAGGCACAGATGCACAATCTGATTGCCCGAGCCAATTTCGAAACGCGGGTTGCCGAGGAAAATGACCGCGTGATGAATAAGATGCTGGACCGAGATCCCGATTACCGCAGTGAATTGACAGCGCGACGTATTGATCGCGTGGTCGACCATCTGGTGGAATACCTGCTGTATTGCGACGAGTATCAACTGACATCACCCGTCAAAGGCACTTCCGACTTTGCGCAGGAATTTCCGAATCGTGGTCCACACGACAGACACGGACGATCGTTGCGTGACCTGGACCTGAAGACTCGGTTGATGAAGTATCCCTGCAGCTACCTGATCTACAGCGCAGCGTTCGATCAACTGCCCCCGCCAGCGAAGAACCGAGTGTATCAGCGTTTGACGGCTGTTCTGGACGGCACAGACGAAAGCGACACGTTCGCTCACCTGACCCGATCTGATCGACAGGCAATTCTTGAAATCCTGACGGATACGAAACCAGACCTGCAGGCGTTCGTCGGCGAAACGGCGAACGTGAGCCTTGACCTCAGCGACTGACACACTCCCACCCGGAAAAATGCTCGCCTGAAAGTACGATCGACAGGAGACCGGCGATGAGCGGACCACTGACTTCGGAACAACTGAGCCAATACGACAAAGATGGTTTTCTGATGCGGCGTGGGTTGTTCGATGCCGAAGAGATACGTCGTCTGCGATACGCGGCCAAAACGGACCAGGCGTTAAGCGCTCATGCGTTTGCTCGTGGCGACGGCGAGGGCGGAAGTGTGAAGCTGGCCTTGTGGAATCACGCTGATGACAGCGTCTACGGCCTGTTCGCGCGATGCCGAAGAATGACAGATGCCGCTGAACAGATTCTGCGCGACGAGCCGTATCACTATCACACCAAGATGATCATGAAAGACGCGGTGACTGGCGGCGCATGGGCGTGGCATCAGGATTATGGTTACTGGTATCACAACGGTATGCTGTCGCCAAACGTTGTGAGTGTCTTCATCGCCGTCGATCCGGCGACACGTGAAAACGGGTGCCTGCAGGTTGTGCGCGGCTCACACCGCCTGGGGCGCATCGACCACATCAAAGTCGACGACCAGGTCGGTGCGGACCAGGACCGAGTTGACGCCATCCTGCAGTGCCACGAACTGATCTACGCCGAGATGCAACCCGGTGATGCCGTCTTCTTTCACGGCAACCTGTTGCATCGCAGTGATCAGAACCACTCGTCAAAGCCGCGCTGGTCGATGGTCTGCTGCTACAACGCAAGGTCCAACAGCCCCTACTGCGAAGGCCCGCATCCGCAGTACACGCCGCTGCAAAGAGTTGACGACTGTGCCGTCAGGGACGCAGTCCTGACGGGCGGTACAGGTGATGACCGCACAAACTGGCACAGTGGGCAGGATTCGACGGCTCAACGCATTTCAACCTGAGATGTGGTTACTGAGGCAGCGTCACCATGCCGTGACAGACGTTACGGAACACAGAGGAAGTCTCCGCAGAACGACGCACCATCAGGTCAGTAGTTCCTGAAGTACGCGGGACTGTTCAACTCCGGTAATGCGGGCATCGAGTCCCTGAAACTTGACGGAAAGCCGCCGGTTGTCAATTCCAAGACATTGAAGAATGGTGTGGTTGATGTCAGAGATCTTGACAGGATTCTCGACGATGTTGTAGCTGAAGTCGTCGGTCAGCCCGAGCGATTGTCCACCCTTGATGCCACCGCCCGCCATCCACATTGTGAAACAACGCGGATGGTGGTCGCGACCGTAGTTATCCCGGGCCAGCTTACCCTGGCAGTAAACCGTGCGACCGAATTCTCCGCCCCATACAATCAGCGTGTCTTTCAGCATGTCACGTTGTTTCAGGTCCTCGATCAGCCCGCGAGTTGGCTGATCGATGTCGCGGCACTGGTTGCGGATGTCTCGCGGCAGGTTGTTGTGCTGATCCCAGCCACGGTGAAAAATCTGAATGCATTGCACGTCACGTTCGGCCATTCGTCTGGCCAGCAGGCAGCTGGCAGCGAACGTGCCGGGCTTCTGAACGTCCGGGCCGTACATGTCCAGCACCTCTTTCGATTCCTGTGAAAAGTCCGTTAGTTCGGGCACGGACGTCTGCATGCGAAAAGCCATTTCGTACTGCGCGATGCGAGCGTTGGTTTCCGGGTCACCGTTCTGTTCGTACTGCAGCTGATTCAATTCGCTCAGGCCATCCAGCATCGTACGACGCATCGCCTTGTCCACACCGGGCGGATCAGACAGAAACAGCACGGGGTCTCCCTGAGCTCGCAACGCAACTCCCTGCAGTTTTGACGGCAGGAATCCTGTTCCCCATAGTCGTGAAAACAATGCCTGCGCACTCTTGCGCCCCGTCCACGTTGGTGTCATGACAACGTAGTTGGGCAGATTTTCGCTGCCACTACCCAGACCGTACGACAGCCACGAACCCAGGCTCGGCCAGCCCGGTAATTCGCGTCCGGTCTGAATGAAAGTCATCGCCGGATCATGGTTGATCGCGTTCGTATACACCGAACGAACAAATGCAAGGTCGTCGATGACTTTGGTGGTGTGCGGGAGAAGTTCACTGACCCACGCCCTCGATTCTCCGTATTGCTGAAATTTGAACATGGAGGGTGCCATCGGAAAACGCTTTTGTCCCGACGTCATCGTGGTGATTCGCTGCCCCTGACGGACCGAATCGGGCAGGTCCTTGTCGAACAGTTTGTCCAGTGCGGGCTTGTAGTCGAAGAGATCGTGCTGAGCCGGACCGCCGCTCATGAAAAGATAAATGATCCGTTTGGCTGTCGGGGCATGATGCGGAATTCCCGGAAGTGCGCCCTTTGATTGTGGCGGTGATTCCTGTGCGACCAGTGTCCGGCCACCCTGCAGACCGGCCAGAGCCGCAACGCCAGCGGCATTCAGGCCCTGTCCCAGCAGCCGTCTTCGCGTCAGATTCAGCATCGTTTCCGTGCGAATATCCATGGTACCCTGCCCTTCTCTGATCTAAATGGGACGTGCACTATCCCTTTGTGATTGTTTCGTCGAGATTCAGAAGCATGTTCGCAACCATCGTCCATGCTGCCAGTTGGGAGGCCTTGAGCGAACTGTCCGCCGTGGAGTCACCGACCGCCAGCAGTTTCTGGGCCGCCTTTTCGTTCGTGACATAAGCTGCCAGACTGGTCCTGTAGACCTTCAGCACAACGGCCAGTTCGGCGTTTGACGGACGTCGGGCTGTAACCAGACGAAAAGCGAACTCAGCCCTGTCTTCATCAGTGCTGCCGCTCTCTGTCATGATGCGCTGGCCGATGCCCCGGGATGCTTCGACGAATTGTTCGTCGTTCATCAGGGCCAGGGCGGCCAGCGGAGTGTTGGTGCGTGAGCGTCTGACGCTGCACGTTTCGCGGGACGGTGCATCAAACGTGACCATGGTGGGCGGCGGTGCCGTACGTTTCCAGAACGTATACATGCTGCGGCGATACAGGGCCTCGCCGGAATCGCGTTTGAATTTCGCCGTGTCGCTGTCGGTATAGGCCACCGCAAACCAGATCCCGGGGGGCTGGTATGGCTTGACGCTGGGTCCACCAATGCGGTCGATCAGCAGTCCGCTGAGGGAAAGTGCGTTGTCGCGAATCATTTCTGCATCGAACCGAAATCGAGGTCCGCGAGACAGCAGTCGGTTGTCCGGATCCAACGATCTAAGGTCCTGCGGGTCCTGCGGGACCTGCGATGACTGTCGGTATGTCGACGACATGACAATCTGTTTCTGCAGCCGTTTGACATCCCAGCCGTTTTCCTGGAAATCCACGGCCAGCCAGTCCAGCAACTCCGGATGCGAAGGTGGCGAGCCCTGTGATCCAAAGTCCTCGGTCGTCTGCACGATTCCCACACCGAAGTATTGCTGCCAGAAGCGATTCACCGTGACGCGGCTGGTCAGCGGATGATCGGGGGCAACAAGCCACTGTGCCAGGTGCAGGCGAGTTGGTGTTTCACCTTCACCTAACGGTGCGAGTGGCGGCAGGGCCGCAGGCGTATTGCGATAGACCAGATCGCCCTTCTTGTCATAAGCGCCGCGGATCAGGATATGGGCGGGTTTCGGTTCAGCAAGTTCTTTCCAGACCAGAGTGGTGGGCAAGGACTTGTCCAGTTCGGTCTGTCGCTTGCGTTTTGCTGCCAGATCGGTGCGATTCTGAATCAACGTCTCGTCAGTCGAAACCGTGTTGCGATAGTGGTCGCGGATCGTGTTCTGCTGTTCATCGCTGCGTTTCTTCGGTTCAATCTTAAGCAAATCGGCGATCTTCGCAGGCACGGTTTCGCTGCCAATCTGAGGGATTTCGGCGGCATCCGTAACGGCCAGGCGGATCCGCCCGAACTGGTGCTGAGAATAGATCGATTCATGCCGTAGCCGCAATTTTAGCCGTGTTCCTTCTTCGTGGCCGAAGGGAGCATCCGCCACGAAGATCGCAGTGCGATCTTCTTTACGCTGGTGACCGCCGACGGCCCATCCCGTCTCCGCTTTGCCGTCAATCGTGTTGCCGATTTTGAAATTTCCGTCAGGCGGTTCATGATCGGCCCACGCTTTAGTGAACTTGATTTTCTCCCACTTGTCCGGTTCCACCGTGGAAGCCACTTCGGCTTCAAATTCGCTCAACACGACGTTGCTGTTGCTGCTGCGGCCGGCACCACCCGCCGTGAGCGACGGATGCAGCAATCCTTCCACACGTACTGCGGTCAGGCCCTTCGATTCGACCTGGGCAATGAATTCATAAACTTCCTTTGCCGGATTTTCACCAGAGACAAGGATCGACTCATCTTCCTGTCTGGTCAGCGTTGCGCCGCCGCTGGACGTGGATGTTTCCGGTGAAAGCACAACCCATTCCGGTTCGCTGATCACATTTGTTTGCAGCTGTTTTTCCCATTCCGCCTGAGCCTGGTCGACAGTGACATTGGGTGCCGTCGTTGTTTTCGAAAGTTCGGCGATCAGGTGGTTGAGATCCGCCATCTCCGCCTGTTGCGCGTCGCTGGCGATTTTCAGGACGGGTGCGGTATCCTTTTTGTTGCCGTCCATCACGGGGCCGTCGAGGCTGTTGAAGAAGGCATACAGCTGATAGAAATCCTTCATCTGGTACGGGTCGAATTTGTGGTCATGACACACGACGCAGCCCATGGACACACCCATCCAGACGGTGGATATGGTCGCCACTCGATCCACGGTGTAGTGCGCGTGATATTCTTCATTGATCGCGCCGCCTTCACTGGTTGTGACGTTGCAGCGATTAAAGCCTGTGGCCACCTGCTGATCGACGGTGGCATCCGGCAGCAGATCGCCGGCCAGCTGTTCGATGGTGAACTGGTCGAACGACATGTTTTTGTTAAACGCGTTGATCACCCAATCCCGGTATGGCCACATTTCGCGAAAGTTGTCCAGATGCAGGCCGTGTGTGTCGCCGTAGCGAGCGGCATCCAGCCAGTAACGCCCCATCTGTTCGCCGTAGTGAGGCGACTTGAGCAGCCGATTGACTACTGTTTCGTAGGCGTTCGACGATTTGTCTGCCAGAAAGTTGTCGATTTCACCGGCGGTCGGCGGCAGGCCCGTCAGGTCGAATGTGACACGTCGAATCAGGGTCACTCGGTTCGCTTCGGAAGATGTTTTCAATCCTTCTTTTTTCAGTCGCCCCTGCACAAAAAAGTCGATCGCGTTGTGTGACGCCGCATCCGCAAGTTGCGGCCGTTCGGGAGCGACCCACGCCCAGTGCTGTTGCCACTCGGCACCCTGTTTGATCCATCGTCGGACCAGATCGATTTCATTCTTTGAAAACTGTTTTTCCGTATCGACTGGTGGCATGTGTGCATCTTCGTCGTCAGTGATGAGACGTTGATAGATAACACTTGTTTCAAGGTCGCCGGGCACAATGGCGACGCCGCCGGAATCGAGGGGCGCAAACAGGCCGTCTCTGGTGTCCATCCGAAATTCGGTTTCACGTGTTTCCGAGTCCAGTCCATGGCACGCAAAACATTTCTCTGCCAGCAAGGGGCGAATCTGCCGACCGAAGTTCACCTGTTCTTCCTGCGCTGCAATCGGAGAGACCGCCATTGAAGCGAGAATGAAGACGCACATTTCAGGCACGTAGTTGCGGGTGACTGTCATGGTTATGAATTCCTCGAACGTCTCAGTAGTTCTCTTTAAGATGTTGTTACGGGTGACAGTGGAACGCTCACAAACTGAGTGCGCCGATGCTGCCACAAATCCGGTTGTGTCACGTCAACCAAACAACGCTGTAATGGGGCGGCCTTTCACGAGTTCGCGAGGCTGATTCAGATGGTTGTACATCATCATGGCCGGGTCGATGCCGAAGGAATGGTAGATGCTGGCCAGCAATTCACGGGGATGCACGGGGTCATTCAGAGGGGCGGAGCCGGTGCTGTCCGACTTGCCGTGCACGTAGCCACGTTTCACACCGCCTCCGGCCACCAGTGCGGAATAACAATACGGCCAGTGGTCGCGACCGTCGGAACTGTTGTCGTTGCCGGATGTGCTGATGCCTCGCTCAGGGCTGCGGCCGAATTCACCCACGGCGACGATCATCGTTTTTTCAAGCATTCCCCGTTGATCCATATCGTCGATCAGGGCGGAAAGGGCCGTGTCCAGCATTGGTGCCGCCTGGTCCTTCATGCGTTTTGTGAGACCCTTGTGGACGTCCCACGAATGGTTGTCCGAGTTGGCAACCTTGGGCCAGATGACTTCGACAACGCGCGTGCCGGCTTCCACCAAACGACGGGCCAGCAGACAGCTTTGTCCGAACGTGTTACGACCGTAACGGTCACGGATCTGATTCGATTCGCGGTCCAGGCCGAAAGCATCACGGGCGCGGCCGGACGTCACAAGTTCCAGAGCTCGTGCGTAGTACTCGTCCAGCTTGTATTCGCTCACTGCCTTTTCCACTGCCGGCATACCCTTGTTGATCACGTCACGCAGACGTGCTCGACGTTGCAGACGTCCCGCATGCACCTGAGGACGCAGCTTCAGGTCGTCGACACTTATGCCTTCCATCTTGTCCATGTCCATGTCATCCCCGCTCGGATACAGGTAATACGGGTCGTAGGCCCGGCCCAGGAATCCGGCCGTCCCGGCCTTTCCGACGACGTTGCTTTCCTGCAGCGGTCGCGGCAGCATCACCAGTGGCAGCATGGGAACTTTTGATGGCTTCAGGCGAACAAGGTTCGACCCGAAGTTGGGAAAGTCCTTGGGGCTGGGCGGTTCCAGCTGACCGGACGGACTGACCTTGTCGGTCGTGTACCCGGTCAGCATCTGATAAATGGCTGCCGTGTGATTGAACAATCCGGCTGGCGTGTAGCTCATCGACCGAATCAGCGTCACTTTGTCATTCACCTGAGACAGCTTTGGCAGCAGCTCAGTGAATTGAACGCCGGGCAGTTTCGTGGAGATTTCCTTGAATGGCCCGACCATGTTGTCAGGCAGATTTGGTTTCGGGTCCCAGAGGTCCAGGTGACTTGGACCGCCCTGCAGGAACAGCATAATAATGTTTTCCGCTGTTTCTGCGCCGGCTGCGCTGGCCGTCGCATTCTGCATCTGCAGCAGCGATCCGAGACTGAGTCCCAGCATTCCGGAACCTCCCACTCGCAGAAGATCGCGACGCGTTGAGCCGAGATGTCTGTCGCACAGATCTTTTCCGGAGTTGCCGGGAATGACAAGCATGGTTTTTCTCCTGTTATTTTGCAGTTGTGTTCTTAGTGAAGAACGACGCGAGCGACTTCTACCTGTTAAACAGAAACGCAGGGCTGTTGATCAATGCCCAGGCCAGGTCCTGAGCCGCGGTCAGTCGGATGTTCTTCAACTGTTCTTCACTCAGAACCGCATCAGCTCGCAATTGTGCGAGTTTCAGGTCGATCGGCAGCGGCTTGCTGACTTCTGTCAGTTTGTCGCGGCGTTGCTTCAGCTGCGGGTCAACCGGCCGAGGTCGCTTTGCGTTGGCCAGTGCGGTTTCGACTTTCTTCAGTTCGCCATCGATGCTGCGGTAGTATGCGAGCAATGCGGCCTGCTGTTCGTCGTTTCTATCGGCGGCAGCAGTATCCAGAATATCTGTCACGTTCGTGGGCAGGCCTGCCAGCTGGATTGGGCCCGTGGATGTGGTGACTGACAGCCGGAACCGTCCAATCGAATGCTGGCCGCTATTGAACTGCTGGTGCAGCAGGAACGTCAGGACCGTTCCTCCGTCGTAGCCAACATCCTGTTTTGTCTCGAACGAGGCTACGTGATCTGTGCCGAACTTCGGAGCCACTGCCCAGCCATTACCTGACGCCGCCATATTGCCATCAATCGCTGTTGCGACGGCGTAATCGGCCTGGCTGAAGTCGGCCCGAGCGTTTTCCAATCCTACCTGTTCGGCCCTGGTGGGATCCGCTGAAGGAGCGGCCGACAGTTCAAATTCCGTCAGGACAAAGTTTCCGTCCGGAGCGCGGCCCGGGCCCTTCTTTGGTTGACGGTCGTCAGCCAGTGCTTCCAGTCGCACAGCTGTGATGCTCTTTAAGTCTGTGTTGGTCACGACCTTGTAGGTGCCCAGGCCATTCGAGCTGGTGGCAATCACAGACAGGTCTTCCTGCCTGGTCAGTGTGGTTGCACTTGTGGAAGACAGCTCACCGGGATCAAGCGGTGTCCATGTGGTCGTCTTGTCCGCCCTTGCCTCCCAGCTCGCCAGTCGATCAGCCAGTGTGGCTTCGTGTTTTTTTAACTCCGCTTCTGCCGTGGCGATCCCTTCATCGTGCAGTCTGTTGAGTTCTGCTTCTCGTGTGGCGATCTGTTTTTCGTAGGCGTCAAGTTCCTTTTTCGCGGCGACGATCGACTGTTGACGTTTCTTTTCCTGTTCGGCGATTCCCGGTGCCAGGTTCAGTTCGTATTCCTGCAGGGTAGCCAGCAGTTGCGTGTGCTCGGTCGGCAGTCCATCGATCATTGCCAGCGCGGCGTCGATTTCCTTTTGTTCTGCCTGGCGGTTGAGGATTCTCACGAACAGTTCGTCGACAAGTTTCGCATCGTCTGATTCCGCGGCCACCAATCGAGCGATGTCGCCCTTCGGATCAATGATTGCGTTGTCGACGGTCGAACCGCTGACCAGTGCCATCACCGGTCCGAACTGCATACCGCCGGACCGCTCACATTCACAAGCACTTTCTCGTGGCGGGCGTCCCAGTTTCGCAAGGAAACCGCTGGATTCCTTCACTCCCGGATCGAGCAATGCCGCCGCACGTGTTCCGGGTGGAACACCCGGGAACTTTGACTGCGAACCGGTCACCAGATGCAGAGCGTCGTACAGCACTTCAGCGGGTAAACGCCGGGCCAGGGCGTGCGAGTAGTTGATCGTGTCATCTTCGTTCCATTTATTTGTGCTGATGGACATCTGATAGGTCCTGGAACGGCAGATCGTGCGTACCAGGTGCTGAACGTTAAACCCGCTTTCAATGAATTCTTCCGTCAGTGCATCCAGGAGTACCGGGTTGGTGGGAGGATTGCCGGCGCGGATGTCATCGATCGGCTCAATGAGTCCCAGGCCCAGTAGGTAGCCCCACATGCGGTTCACGTAGCTTCTGGCAAAATACGCATTGTCTGCGGATATCATCCAGCGCGCGATGTGCTCGCGACGTGATGCCGTCGGAGCAGCCACATAGTGGCTCTGGTAAGGTAACTTTGGCGGTGTGACTGCGCCGGTTTCATCGTGCAGCACTTCGCCTTCGTCTTTTTCAAAGACAATCTCGTACAGCGGTTTGCCGGCTTCGACCGCCGTTCGGCCGATCTCCCGTTTTCCGCCCGCTGGATCTTTCTTTAATCCGAATTGCGCGAAGTACGCTGCGGTCTGCCAGTATTGATTCTGCACCCATCCTTCAAACGGATGATCGTGGCATTTGTTGCAGCTGAATCGGATTCCCAGAAACAGGTGCGTCGTGTTTTCCATCGTGTCTTCCGGCGTGCGGTGGATCTTGTAATAGGACGCTGCCGGGTTTTCCCTGTTCGAGCCGCTGGCGGTGAGAATCGTGTACGCAAACTGGTCGTGCGGGGTGTTGGCGCTGACCTGATCTCGAATCCACTTGCGGAACGCTGTCGCTCCCTCGATCGCCAGGTATTTCCGGTTGACCTGCAACAGGTCCGCCCATTTATTGGTCCAGTGTTCTACGTAGTCGTCGCTGCCAATAAGCCGGTCAATGGTTTCGTCGCGTTTGGTTCGGGAATCGCAATCATCAGCGACGAAACTTCGCACCTGGTCCGCTGTCGGCGGCAGGCCGGTCAGATCAAGACTCACGCGCCGCAGAAACTCGGCGTCCGTACACAACTCGCTGGGCAGCGTCTTTGTCCGTCGCAGTTTTATCGCAACGAGCTCATCAATGAAGTTGTTCGGCGGTGTGTCCTTCCAGACGAATTCTGTCCGGTCTCCCATGACTGTCAGCGTTGATGCAGCGTACTTTCCTTCATACCTGGCCAGGATCGGCGATTCACCGCGGCGCTGTACCGTCACTAACCCGGTGTGGTCAGCGGTCGCGACCTCAATGTTGCCGCTGGAAATATGGGCTTCCGACGTGACATCACGAATCTCACCATCGGCATAGGTCGCGACAACCCGATACTGCTGCGTAGCATCGGTCTGCTGCAGAATGCGATCCTGAGGAAAGATTTCGATGTTTGTTACACGCGGCGCGTCACGATCAATTTTTGCCCCGTCGGAAATCCATCGCTTGATGACGGCGTAGTGCGGAGTACCGGGAGCAACGGCCTGCCCGCCTCGATGGGGCACGGCGGCGGTTGCCTTGAGCAACAAAAGGCTGTCTTCCGGCGACGCCAGATTGATCCGCCGAGAAGCCAGTTCGTCGATATAGGCACGGGCTTCAAATATCGGATCGTTACCACGCATAGATACCTTCAACCCGCCCTTGCCGTTCTTCGACCCATGGCAGGAGCCGGAATTACAGCCTGCTTTGCCAAAGACCGGATTTACGTCGCGGATCAGATCGACCTGAAAGTCAGGTTCGACCCCGGCAACTTCGACAGTGGCCGTTGCCTGCCTGTCACTTAGCGAAAACCGCACTTCGGCGCTGCCGTTCGCTCGCCCGCGAATCAAACCACCGCGAGACACATCGGCGACGTTCGACGATATTTCGATTCTGACCAGACGCGTCACATCGACGACATTTCCTGATTCCATGTGTCCGGTCACAATGAATTGACCGGTGTCGAAGCGTTTGGCCAGCCTGATACCGGTTGGCTGTACGTCGATCGATGCAAGTTTTTCACCGGCGGACAGAAGTTCGGCGGCTGTCGTTTCTGCCGGCCGAACGAGGACTGACTCTGCTGTTGTTACAGGATCCTTCCTCTCTCCTGAATTCGCCATCGAGTCGATCGGCACGGGCACGAACTCAGCGATCAGCGAACCATCATCGGCGCCGATCAGCCGTACTGTTCCGTCCGTGCCAGCCGCCGCAACGACCCTGCCGTCACTGCTGAACGCCACGGCAAAGATGCCGGCATCTGTGAACTCTTTTTGAGCCAGAACCTGAACGCCCTTCGTCTGGTAGTCAGCAACCTTTTTCTTTTCCTCCGCACTTCGCTGAGCAACGCGTTTCTGCATGATTTCCAGAAGCTCCTTTGGCAATTCGGCGTCAAAGTCGTTGGCGTAGACCTTGACTTCACCGGTTCCGTCCACGCAACTTCCCGCCGCGATTCGTTTGCCGTCAGGACTGATCGCGACATCAAAAACTCGCCCTTTCAGACGGGGGAATCTTCGAATCAGATTGGCGTCGTCTCCGATGACTCGCTTCGACGTGCGGAACACGCGGTACAGTCTGGGTTCGCCGTCTGCTCCTCCAACAACGATCTCGTCTCTGGTCGGATGCCGATCAATCGCCGCAATCCCGCCTTTCAATGCGCCCGGAGTGATCGAAGTGACGTTGTCGACAAATCGCTGCGTCGCAACCTCCGTCAGCTTGACAGAACGGTCGCGACCGACCGAAATCACGTGAGTGCCTTCGGCCGAAAAAATCGTGTCCAGAGGCCAGTCACTGTGAGCTCCCTGATACAGCACCTGTTCACCAGTGTCTGCATCGATCGCGCGGACTGTATCGTCCCCGCAGCCGAACGCAATCAGCTTCCCATCCGGCGACCAGCTCGCTCCATAAATCGTGTCATGAGTCACAGTATGCGACAGAGTCAGTGCGGGCTGTTCGATGTTTTCAACATCCCAGATCTGCACTTCGCCCATTCTGGCCGGTAGGCCGCCGGTCACGGCCAAACGCTTCCCATCGGGAGAAAATGCCACCGATTCGATCCGTTCCGACACGCCGACCAGGCGCGCCAGCAGGCCCGTTCCATCGGGTTTGTGCAGCAGCACTTCGTGGTAAGCTGCGACAGCCAGCAGCTTTCCATCCGGTGAAAAGTCGAGGGACGTGATCACGGGGGGCATTGAGTAGTCGGGCGGATGCTGCATGTCATACTGTCGCCTGGCGTTCGCTGGCGTGTCATCTTTGGCCCCCTGTTCGATCCACTTTCGGATGAGAGTAATCTCCCTTTTGGTCAGCGGGCCCTTTTCCTTCGGCATTTCCGCTGCGCCGTCCACCGGGGTAATGAGTTCCAGCAGATAGCTGTCGTCCACTTTGCCGGCAGTGATTGCCGCGGCCTCACTCTCGCCACCGGCCAGTAGTCGTGCAAACGCCGTCATGACGTAATCGCCGTCAGCTTTGGCCGGCTGATGACAACCATGGCAATTGGTCTGCAGAATCGGGCGAACGTCGTTGTGATAACTCACGGCCCCCGTCGCAGCGTCGGCCGGGCCAGTCTCATCCGCAGCCTGACAGGGAAACGAAACCAGGAAAGCGACCAGAAGCGCAGTGGTGAGCGGGGCGTTCGACCAGGACGGCAGATGCAGCATGAGGAAGTCCTCATCAATCAGTTGATGTTTTCAGGTGGGTAGATCAGGCTTCGTCAGCGATGCACTGTCGGCTGCGTTGTCTCAGGTGAAACAACGAGATCTCAGTTACATTTCAATGAGGGCCGGAAAAGCAATAGTGCCCTCTATTTTCGGCGACTCTTTGGTTTCTCTTTGCCGAGTGATGTTGATTCAACAACGCAAGGGAGCGTGCATAGCAAGCCGGGTTCCTGAAGCACTTCCTGAATGGTTGTGTCATGTAGTGTTTTTTCTGCGACCGCCATGACGTTGTCGATCCGTCGATGCAGCGGACAGAGGCCGCTGTTATGGCCAGGTCGCCCCAGCGGGCAACTGTCGACCCGGTGAAACGCGTCCACTGCATTTACGACGTCCAGTATCGTCAGCTCGCCGGGGTCTAGCGCAAGCTTGAAGCCACCGTGCAGCCCGCGTTGAGATTGGACAATTCCAACGCGGCTGAGCCCCTGCATCACTTTTGCGAGGTAATCCGGCGGAGCAGCGATCTCACCGGCAAGTTCCGCAGTGGTGCACGGGTGCCCAATCTGATTGCCCAGAAATACAACAGCACGCAACGCGTACTCGGCAGTTTGAGAAAACATATCTCACTCCCCGTGTCAGGAGGTTCAGGTGCAGGAACAGGAACAGACGTGTGGTGGAACTTGATGAAGAACAGCCAATCGCACCATATCAGGACATGTGGACATTGACATCCATAATACGGTCCGATAGGATGGTAGTCAACCCGTCAGGCGAAAATCACAGTGCACAGTGCATTGTGCATCGCTGTGCCCGACGGGACGATTCTTATCACTGCTGTTTCCCATACCGGAAAAGATGATGCATTCTGCAGGTCTCAGCTACACGGCCGCCGACTTCAACGTACAACCACTGATGCTGTACTATGAGGTCACTCAGGCCTGCGATCTTGTCTGTCGACATTGCAGGGCCTCAGCTCAGGAGCAGTCATCGCCGGGTGAACTGACGACTGAACAGTCGAAAAAACTGATTGATCAGGCGTCCGAGTTTGTTCGACCGCCCATCCTTGTGATGACCGGCGGAGATCCGTTGAAACGACCGGATCTGTTCGAGCTGATCCGACATGCACGCGATGCGGGCCTGCAGGTAGCGTTGACTCCGTCGGCGACACCGCTGGCGACTCTGGACGCATTTTACCGTGCCAAAGAGGCGGGCGTCACTCGGTTGGGAATCAGCCTGGACGGTGCAGACGCGGTAACTCACGATGCGTTTCGCGGTTGGCAGGGCAGTTTCGCCCGCACGCTTGAAATGCTGGAACACGCTGGGCAGCTTGAGTTGCCTGTGCAGATTAATACAAGTATCACTCGCCGCAACTTCCATCAGATCGACGACATCGCAGACCTGCTTTCCAATCGCGGGATCGCGATGTGGTCGGTGTTTTTTCTTGTTCCGGTCGGACGCGGAGTGGAAGAACAGCGAATTTCACCGGACGAGTATGAGATCGTTTTCGAGAAACTCTGGCAGCAGTCTCAGCGGCAGCCATTTGGAATCAAGACAACCGAAGCTCCTCACTATCGCCGCTTCGTGCTGCGGCGAAACGGCGATCCTCTGGCGGAACCCGCCGTTGCCACTCATGCTGCACGGGGAAAGACGCACCGGGCTCCGCTGGGAGTTCGTGACGGACGTGGAGTCATGTTCGTCAGCCACACAGGTGAGATTTATCCGGCCGGGTTCCTGCCTCTGAAGTGCGGACAGTTCCCTCAGGATTCCATTGTCGCCACGTACCAGGAACATCCCACCTTCGTAGCGCTGCGTGACGCAGAACAGTTGAAGGGGAAATGCGGAACGTGTGACTACAACGACATCTGTGGTGGTAGTCGCAGCCGAGCGTTCGCAGTCACCGGCGATCCTCTGCAGGAGGAACCTGACTGCGTTTATGACTCCCGCAATGACGCCCGGACCGTCATGCTGGAGATCACACATGATTAGAGCAGTTTACTTATTGTCGAAGACGATACTGGCTCGTGGGAGTAACGAAACTGCTGTCGAAATGCGTTCTTCGCGGCCACAAGTCAGCGTGAAACGCTGTCGCCTTGCCTGCCGGAATACGGTTTCCGTGGACTTCGGCCAGCAGACTGTTTCACTGACACCTTTCGGAGACAGGAGATGAGCTCACCAGCCACCGAAACACCGGTTGATGTTGTCGTCATTGGTGGCGGTCCGGCAGGGGCGGCGCTGGCCACGCTGCTGGCGAAGCAGCAGCACTCCTGCGTGCTTCTTGAAAGCGCCACGTTTCCGCGATATCACATCGGAGAGTCGCTGATTCCGCATACGTACGCGACACTCGACCGGCTGGGGTTGCTGGAGAAACTGAAGGCGTCGGCGTTTCCTGTCAAACACAGCGTGCGGTTCGTGTCGCCGTCCGGAACGGACACAGCGCCATTCTATTTTTCGGAGACGATCAGTGGCGAACGCGCTCAGACCTGGCAGGTTGAACGATCGGAATTCGACCGTATGTGCCTGGACAACGCCATCGAATCCGGTGTTGACGTTCGGTCGCCGGTACGGGCCCGGGAAGTTTGTTTCGAAGGTGATCGGGCCGTTGGAGTTCTGACAGAGAACGCCGAAGGGAAATCAGACTTCATTCCGGCGCGGGTTGTGGTGGATGCGTCAGGACGAGTCTCACTGATTGGTTCACAACGCGGCCTTAAGATTGACGTTCCTGGTCTGAACAAAGCGTCCATCTGGGCTTATTTTCGAGGAGGCCGCCGGCGTGAAGGGATCGACGCGGGTGAGACGACCGTATTTATGATCCCGCAGCGCGGCTGGTTCTGGTACATTCCACTACCGGACGATGTTGTCAGTGTCGGCGTCGTTGCCGACCCGGAATACCTGTTCGATGAAACGAAAAAGTTCGACCCGGTACTGCAACGCGAAATCGAGCGCTGTGTCGGTGTGTCCGAATGTCTGGAGGACGCGGTTCAGGTTGGACCGGCGCACGGCCTGCGGCGACTGGCGTACTACAACCGACAGGTCGCTGGTGATGGTTGGGTGATGGTCGGTGATGCCGCCGGATTCCTGGACCCCATCTACTCGTCCGGCCTGTTTCTGGCTTTGGCATCCGGGGAGCTGGCTGCGGACTGCATTCACGACGCCCTGCTCGCCAACGATACCTCCGTCGAACGACTTGGGAAATTCTCCGACACACTGTGGGACGGCATTGAAGTCATTCGCCGGCTGATTCATGCCTTCTACGATCCGGCCTTCAGTTTTCATAAATTCGACGAACAGTTCCCCGAACAGAGGAGTGCTCTGATCGATTGTCTGGTCGGCGATGTCGTCGGTCGGGATATGACTTCCTTCCTTGATTGTTTGGCCAGGATGAGTCCCCCGCCGGCGCCCCTCTTTTCAGAAAATCCGGAAGCCGTACATACGTAACCGGTGCCTCAGCGCCCCGGCAACTTCACTGATTAGCCGTTTACTTTAGGTCGTGGACAACACTGGCTCGCGGGAGTCACGAAACGGCTGTTGCAAAGCGTTGTTCGTGGCCACATGTCAGCGTGAAACGCTGTAGCGATGCCCGACTGTGTGTTCAATCAGAACAGGCAGGCCAGTCAGGTTGTGCGCTTTGATCCGGGCAGGATCGCGATCCTTGTCGATGAGTCCCTTTTGGATGCTGTCTTATTGCGTGCCACAGTCTTACGGCAGCGATACGCCGTGGTGACCTGAGGCAATTACTGTCATCAGTTGCGTGGTCTTTTTCGCCGACGTTGCGAATGTTCTGTGGTGAAGCCAACGTCGGCACCGCGATCGTTCCACCTGTCTGAGGCACCTTCATGTTTTGCGATTTGGGAACATAAGAAAGACGTGCGTCGAGGTGACAAAGGTGTGACAAAAGTTTTGCGTTAGGGTGACTGAGTTGTCTGGCGGTCCGCACTATAAATGGATGTTGCCATGACTGCTCTACCCAATCCCTTTGTCGCAGGCTCCAGGGCCTGGCCAATACGAAAAAAAAGCAATGACTGCACAACTGAGAAACACTACTGTCGCTGCTGCACCCAGTGCGACAGCCCGATCCGCGACCGGCGAAGGCCCGGAGCGTCAGGAGAATACCCACGTGTACGATATGTTTCGGCGTGGCCACCTGCACTGGCGAAACATCGACGGGATCGTGCTGGCATGGATGGTAACGATGCACGTCGGGTGCATTGCCGCTTTGTTCTTTGTGACGTGGCAGGCAGTAGCGGTCGCGGTTTTTCTGCACTGGATGACATGCAGTATCGGAATCTGTCTGGGGTATCATCGGCATCTGTCACATGGCTCATTACGGCTTGCGGCACCCGTGCGGTTTTTCGTGACGCTTTGCGGAATACTGGCCGGGCAGGGAACACCACTCATGTGGTCGGCGACCCATCGAGTCCACCACGGTCGTTCCGACCAGGAGGGAGATCCGCATTCACCGACGGATGGAGTTTGGTGGTCGCACGTGCTGTGGATCTTCGTCCGACATGGAGCGGAGCAACGCAATACGCTCTATCAAAAGTATATCCCTGATCTTGTGCACGATCGCCTGCTGCGGTTCTTCGAACGGACCTACATGCTGTGGCTGGTCGGTTTTGCGGTCGCGATGTACATGCTCGGTGGCTGGCCATTGTTGTTGTGGACGGTGTGCGTTCGGATTGTGGTGGGATACCACACAACCTGGCTGATCAACTCGGCCTCCCATATCTGGGGTTACCGCAATTACGACACTGCCGACGACTCAAGGAACTTATGGTGGGCCGGTCTGCTGGCTTATGGCGAAGGGTGGCACAACAATCACCACGCCTGGCCTCGTATGGCCTGCTACGGCCACCGCTGGTGGGAATTCGACATTACCTGGCAGTCGATAAAGTTCCTGAGATTGCTGCGTCTGGCCACAAACGTCGATGATCGAATACCGACGGACCGCAGGGTGTCGTCCTGAACTGAAGTTGCCCGACAGTGTTCGCACCAGCCGTTGTAGGGTCCGCTGTGCGGACGGGTAACAGACAGTGGTCCGCCCAGCGGACCCTACGGAATCAAACGTGAGAGCATGCAGCACAAATTGCAGAGGGCGGCGGGACCACGCCAGCAAGTCCTGAATCAGACGGAAATTCCGTATCGTGACGATCTGATGGGGCATCCGTACATTCGGGCCTGCGGACGGTTACCCGGTCGCAGGCTCGAACAGTTGGAGAAGTGGATGTGTCAGATTCTGTCCGGTTGGACGTTTACGCATCATCTGACCGGCTTCGACATTCAGTTTGCCTTCGCTCATCGAATCCATGTCTGCGGTGCATCATTCACACCAGCTCGCTGATGACGCCTGCCTCAACCAAACGCTGCGGACGCCCTGCCGGATCATTGACCCTCTGCGAATCCGGGTTCACGCCCAGGTTGGAATAGAGCGTTGCCATGATCTCCTGGAAGCTGACAGGGCGACTTTCGGCAATCTCGCCCAAACGGTTTGTCGCCCCAATGACCTGACCGTTGCGCATGCCGCCGCCAGCCAGCAGTGCGCAGCTGACTTTCGGCCAGTGGTCGCGGCCCGCCTTGTCATTGATCTTCGGGCTGCGACCGAATTCACCCCATGCGATCACGGTCACGTCATCCAGCAGACCGCGCTGTTCCAGATCTTCAATCAGCGCGCTGAGACACTGATCAAGTTTCGCCCCATGGTCACGGACAAGGTCAAAATTCGCTCCATGACTGTCCCAGCGACCGAATGTCAGCGTCACGCAGCGAACTCCCGCTTCAACAAGACGGCGGGCGACCAGTAACTGACGATTGTCTGTGGGCGCACCATCGTACTGGTACTGAAATGGCTTGCCGTCGCCGTATCGAGCCAGCACCGCCGGGTCTTCGTCGGAAAGGTCCAGCGCATTCAGCAGACGACTGCTGGTCAGCACGTTGAAGGCCTGCTGCGTAAACACATCCATACCTTCCATCAGACGGCTTGCGTCGATGTCTCGCCGCAACAGATCAAATCCGGCTAACAGCTTCCTGCGATCATCGAGCCGATCAGTGGTGACACCGTTCAGCGTCATGTTGGCCATGCCGGGACCGTCCGGAGTAAATGCTCCGTAGGCAGGTCCCAGAAAACCGCAGGAGCCAGGATCCGACCACGGTACGTGCTGCGTCTTTTTGGCGAGTCCGACAAACACCGGCACGGATTTATCGACCGGCCCCAGCACATTTGCCGCGACAGCTCCGACACTGGGCCGACCTCCCAGGAATGCCATGTCGCGTTCCGGCCAGCCCGTCTGGCACTGCCACGCGTCATGGCGTCCGGCTGAGCCAACGACTGACCTGAT
Organism: Fuerstiella sp.; assembly: GCA_029941865.1. GTDB lineage: Bacteria > Planctomycetota > Planctomycetia > Planctomycetales > Planctomycetaceae > Fuerstiella. Next base: position 33,084 of record JAPYTO010000029.1, read on the forward strand.
CACGGAGCAATGCTCCATCACTTGTGCGATCTTTGGAAACACTTCGCAGATTTCAATCCCTGGCACGCTGGTGCTGATCGGGCTGAACTCACCACGAATTCCGGACGGAGCGTCAGTCTTGACGTCCCACATGTCCTGGTGAGGTGGCCCGCCTCCCAGAAAAATGTTGATCACCGACTTGTGCGATCCGGACGAAGATTGAGCCTCGGCACGATGCACGTCCGCAAGTGTCAGCGCACTGCCAGCAAAGCCCAGGGCTCCAATCTGCAGGAACCCTCGTCGTGGCACGCGGCCTGAATCACCAAAGACTGTCAGCATGACCTGGTTCTCGCGTTGAAGTTCGGATTCTAAGAAGGACAGGGCCAAAGGATACGTATGCCGGGTACGTTTCTTACCGGCACACCCCGATGGCACTGTTTCAGTGGTTCATGACTCCGTCGCTCAGGAATGTAACTATCACCGGTACCGGTCTTTGTTCATTAACCAACCGTTCGAAACGTCCACCAGATTACAAACAGCATGATGAATAATGTGTACAGAAACAGGCTGACGAGAATCTTTGCCACGGCCCGTCCGGCCGCCTGGTCCTCATCACGGAAGTGCTGAACCTCAAGCTCACTGAATAGAGGGGGCTCGATCGCAGCAGACGCTGTTCCCTGCACCTTGTCCTGTTCGGGCCGTGTTTCGAGAAGTGGGTCAGCGAGTTCATGTACATTCATCGTCAACAATCTCCGACTGTCAGGCGTGCGGCCCTGAAATCGCAACAGGAAAAAGGCAGTCCAGGCTGAGCACTCGGACGGCCATGATCATTGACATTAATCGTAATCAGCGGTAATGTGGATGTCAACATCCATATATCCGTATGTGTCGCTTCGGTGCGTCCGGATTCGTCAGATACCGTGGTTGCATTCTTCCTGTTACCATTTGTGGTGATGACCAGCAGCCAGCTGTTGACGCTGGAATACGGCATTACAGCGTATCACGCTGACTTGTGGCCGCGAAAAACGTTTTCCGGCCTGCTATGTGTGCTTCCCACGAGTCCAAAGGAGCCACGTGTTTTCGAAAACTGCTGTAATGATTTGAGGTCCGGCGAACAGACATGACTGACCGTAGTAAACGTAAGACTTCAGTCACGTCTCGGTGGAAAACGCTGTTCTGGATGCTGGGGGCGGCGATTCTGCTGTCGGCGTGGCCGATGTTTGACTGGTGGAGCGTATTGCCCGAAGGTCGTACCGCTAATTATGTTGGCCGCACGACATGTGCCTCATGCCACCAGCGACAGGTCGAGCAATGGACGGGATCCGACCACGACCGCGCGATGGATCTCGCAACTCCTGAATTCGTCCTGGGAGACTTTGAGAACACTCAGCTTGAGCATCACGGTGTCACGTCCAGAATGTCGCACCGCGATGATAAGTTCTTCGTCGAAACGGAAGGGCCGGATGGGAAGACGGCTGAATTCCAGGTGGACTATGTATTTGGTTACCAGCCATTGCAGCAATATCTCACGGAACTGGATCGCGGACACATTCAGGTGCTGCCGGTAACGTGGGATACAGAGAAGCGGGAATGGTTCTACGCCAACCCCGATCCCCCGTTTGGTCCCGACGATCCTTTGCACTGGACTGGTTCTGCTCAGAACTGGAATCACATGTGTGCCGACTGTCACACGACGAACTTTGCAAAGGACTTTGACGTTCCTTCAGATACCTACCATTCCTCCTGGTCTGAAATGGACGTGAGTTGTGAGGCCTGTCACGGCCCCGGCAGCATCCATGTTGAGCTGGCCGATTCCAAGTCGTTTTTCTGGGATCGTCGATACGGACATGGGCTCGCAGATTTGGACAGCCAGAACTCAACGACCCAACTGGAGGCCTGCGCTCCGTGCCATGCCCATCGGCAACGCATTCATCCCGGCTTCAAGGCGGGAGACCGTTTCTATGACCACTACGGACTTTCGGTTCTGGAAGATCATCTGTATCACGACGACGGACAGATTGATGAAGAAGTGTATGTGTTCGGTTCGTTTACGCAGAGCCTGATGTATCGCAAAGGCGTCCGCTGCTCGGACTGCCACGATCCGCATACCACCCGTATCCGGTTTCAGGGCAACAAGCTGTGCACGCAGTGCCACCTGGCACCGAAGTATGACAGCCCGCTGCACCATCATCATCGTGCGGAAACAACCGGAGCGCAGTGCGTGGAATGCCACATGCCGGAAAAAACTTACATGGTCGTCGATCCCCGCCGCGACCACAGTCTGCGGATCCCTCGGCCCGACCTGACTGTAAAGATCGGAACGCCGAATGCATGCAATGGCTGCCACACAAAGCCGAAAGAAACTCCCGCATGGGCCGCTGCCAGAATCGAGGCATGGTATGGCCCGAAACGACGAGATGATCCTCACTATGGCGAAATACTTCATGCCGGTCATCGTGGCGATCCTGCCGCTGGCGACCTGCTTGCCGATCTTGCCAAATCACGCGATGTCGGGCCCATTGTTCGTGCAACGGCAGTCTCGCTGCTCGGGACACGTTATTCGCTGGAAGCCAGCGACAAGACGATCGAGCGTGCTCTCAGACACCGTGACACTGCGGTTCGGGCTGCGGCCGTTGCCACACTGGCAGGGCGGCCACTCAACTCGCGTCAGGATGCTGGCAGGCTGCGTGAACTGCTGGTGCCAAAGTTGACAGACCGTGCCCGTTTCGTGCGGACCGAAGCGGCGCGCGTCGCATCAGCGTATCCATCGGAACTGTTCGATCGGGATGAGCGAAAGGATCTCACGAAAGCCATTAAAGAATACCGCGCAGGGTTGATGATGAATTCCGACCAGGCTGGTGCTCACTTAAGTCTCGGAATACTTGAGATGAATCTTGGCGACGTGGATTCCGCTGTCAAATCCTATCGCAACGCGATGCGTCTGGATCCCGCTGTGGTCGGGCCGCGGTCGAATCTGGCTCAGCTGCTGACCCAACTGGGCCAGGACGACGAAGCCCGTCAGCTTCAGCTGGAAGAAGTAGAGCTTCTTAAACGTGATGCTGCACTGCTGCCTGAGCACGCTGTTCTGCAGTACCGTCTGGGGTTGCTGCAGTATCTTCTGGGCCGGGAGCAGGAAGCGGAAAAGGCTCTGGCAGCGGCCGCTCAGCTTGAGCCTCAGTCCGCCGACTTTCAGATGGCTCTGACATTGCTGTACGAGAAACACAAACGATGGCCCGAAGCCCAGCGTGCGGTCGACCGACTGATTGCGATCCAGCCGGACAATCCCATGTTTCAGCAGATTCGCGTCAACATTCAACGTGCTGCCGCCTCTTCAGCGGTCAATCCGTCGGCACCGTCAAAGGATTGAGCGACAGGAAAGTCCGTTGCGGAGTCACGTCCGATCGCCTGAGTTGTAGGGTCCGGTTACTTTGACTTTAGTTTGAAGGTGCGAATGGTGGCGCAGTCGTCTTCGGTGTGGCAGGACCAGTAACAGCGACTCTGTCACCGAATCGTCGTTGACGTTCCAGCCGCTGTAGGATGGGATCCATCATTTCCAGTTCCGTGTAGTACATCGCGCTGGGATCAATTCCGCGGTCGTCCAGCCAGTTCAAATGTTCCTCCATGGCGGGACGTCGCGCAACCCACGGCAGCATGACGCACCAGACGATGGCAATTACGCCCATCGACACTCCGAGCCGGACGCCGCCTGAGTTCTGCTGATCGGCTGGACCGTTGATAGGTACGTGACCGATTGTACCTGACGAAAAACTTCGCATTACGGTGCTGCCTGTTCGACAAGGTCTCTGAAGACGACATGAAACGCCAGCCACGCCATCAGAAGGGTCAGGCAGAGGTTGAGCGACTGCCCGCATACGTACAGGATGAGAGGTTTACCGCCACGCATCTGTGGTAACAGTTCGCGAAAGTTTGTGTCCAGACCGATGCTGACGAATGCCAGACAGAAGAACCATCCGCGAAGCGTCTTGGTCGACCCCTTGATCGTGGCGTCAACCAGTTCCGGCCCTCCGGCGAGCGTTCCGTGGAGGATGGAAAAAATGATGGACGCCAGAACGAAACCAATGACAAACTTTGGAAAACGATTCCAGATCTCCATCAGGCGCGGACGATCAGCAGACGGATCGCGTTCGACGACGGTGGTCCAGTATGTTGCGACGCAGAACGCAGTGACTCCGATGAGAATGTTCTGAATCATTTTCACGGTGGCAGCAACTTCCATGGCACGGTCGCCCAGAACAGCGCCCGCTGCAGCGACGGCTCCCGTGGAATCGATTGTTCCTCCCAGCCATGCTCCTCCGAGGATTTCATCCATGCCCACCGCTTTGATGATCGCAGGCAGTACGATCATCATGATGACCGTGAAGGACAGCGACATTCCGATGGCCAGCGAGAGTTCTTCCTTTTTCGCTTTGCAGGCGGACGCCGTGGCGATCGCCGCCGACACACCGCACACGGACATATCCGCGGAGATCACCATGTTGAGCGAACGGGACTCCATCTTCAGGACCTTCTGTCCGAAAATGTAGGTGCTGATCAGGACGACCGGCGTGACGACCCAGGCGACCATGACACCCGGAGCTCCCAACGCCAGCAGCCGTGTCATCAGAACCTCCGCCCCCAGCAGGACCAGTCCCGTCTTGATATAGAATTCCGTCACCACCGCCGGTTTGAGGAATTCCGGTGTTCTCACCGTGTTACTGATAATCAGCCCGACCATCAGAGCCCACAGCGCATATTCCAGGTTATATGCTTTGACGACGCTCTGTGCCGCCATGACATAGGCCAGCGTCGCGAGCAGAAAAACAACAGGAAACGCCTTCAGGAATTTCGCGCCGGACAGGCCACGAATCTGAATTGCGATCGTAAACAGCACGGCGATCACAATGAAAACGCCCAGTATTCCCTGAACTGCCGTGGCCGGTTTGTAGAACGAGTCAAGCGGGCTGTTATCCCATTTATTCGGTTTGGCGAGCCACGGTTTGAGAGGGCTGGAGACTTCGACGACCTCACCTTCCGCGATTTTCTGTGTGAAATCGTCTGGCCGATTACACCAAACAGCCAGAAACGCCACCACGATCAGCAGCGTGCCGCACCAGATTGCCCACCAGTCTTCTGATGTTCGCATCTGAGTCAGTGTACCAGGCTGAGCCGCCGCGTCTTGCGGTGAGTCTGACGTCATCGGGGTTGGTTCCTTGTCGGTTTACTTTGCGTTCTGTCACAGCATTCTCCCATGATTCTGATGTGCACACGTCTTTGTGGCAAGCATCCGCAGCGGGCGAACGGACAGGGAGCCTCTCGCGAAACCGGTCGGCACCCCGATATTCCTGTCGGGAATGCCAGGAACACGCTATTTGAACGGCTGGCAAAATGGCCTGCGATGCAGGCCACCGCAGGAATCCTGACGTGCTGACAATGGCATGTCAGCGGTTGTCAGGTTGGCAGTCCGCGTTCTGCCCGGATACGGGCAACCTCGGCGAGGACCGATTCAACGATCGTCGTGTTTCTTGAGATCGCAATGAACTCAGAGAAATACGTAAGCAGATTGACAATGATGGTGGTGATCGCGGTGAAGAAATGGAATTGCGATCCCTTCAATCCCATGGTGCCGTCCAGGGACATCGGCGTGGCCGGGTCGGCCAGCGCTCCAAGCGCGCCTGTCGTGATAAGCAGAACAAAGCACACCATCATGCCCCACACAACTCGGTACTTGATTCGCTGGTTCGTGTTGTAGAACGACTCATCCAGTGCATAGGCGTTACTTGTTTCTTCAAGCCAGCGACCTGTACCCATGAAATACGTCAGTGTGATGGCATGGACCAGCATGGCAAAGCTGAGCGTTCCCATGCCGACCAGCATGTGGGTGCTGATTCCTGTCTGCGTTTGCGGGTTCGGACTGCTGACGTCCCCAATGTTGAGTCCCAGAGTGGCGGTTACAACGAAGCACAGGATCGTAACCACGGCAAGTGTCAGAATAATGCGTTTCACGAGTTCTTCCACCGGCATACGTGTGAACAGAGCTTTATCACCTTCGGGAACCGGGCGGAGGATAATTTCCACAGCGGACAACGCAACTGACTTACAAAGAAGATTCTGCTGATCGATGTTTCGGGAATTCGAGAGAAGGAATCTGAGAGAAGGAATCTGAGAGATTTGAGAATGGAATAGCCACGCACAGAATGCTACGTTACTATAACTGGATGTCCATATCCAGATCTCTGATTCATGGAAGGTGAGGCCTGCGGAACAATGAATCCAGGGCGACGATTGAAAATGTATCGGTCACCAGAGAGTACAGGTGCTGCATTATGATTCGGTTGATTTTGCCAACACTGATCATGATCGTTCTTGCCCCGGGGCTGCTGTGCGCTGATCAGCCTTTCGACTTCAATCGCGATATTCGACCGATTCTCTCCGCACGCTGCTTCGCCTGTCACGGAACGGATGAGAAGACTCGTGAAGCCGGTCTTCGACTTGATATTTCGGACGGAGCAACGTTGCAGCTGGACAGTGGCGATACCGCGGTGATTCCCGGCGACAGCGGCAGCAGCGCTTTGATCGCGCGTGTGGCAACCGACGACGGGGATCTGGTTATCGCTCTGTTTGTCTACTTCGGCGCCCACCAGGAGGCGCTACAGGTCAGCATGAAAGCGACAATGAGCGGCGTTCGGGTCAGAGAGGCAATGATCCGACATTTTCATACACTGCAGGACAATGACAGTCTTGGAACCGCCGCTGGCGAGTTACTTGCCGGCGATCAACAGGACTTTCCTGTGACTTGTTCCGGCGAATTCGTTGGAATGCTGACTCGACAGGATCTTTTGACAGCAATCGCCGCCGGACAGTTGAATGTGCCCGTCGGTCAGGTAATGCACAGTAACTGCCAGGCAGTTAGTGATACCGACATGCTGGAAGCAGTAATGACTGCGATGGCAGAACAGGACTGTCTATCAACGCCAGTCATTCGAAATGGAGAAATTGTCGGCGTGGTAAATCTCGACAACATTCAGGAGTGGCTGGCCATTCAGGCGGCGTTGAGCCCCACAGGTCGCGCTGGAAATTCGTCTGCATTGGCCAATTCCGTTTGACCTCAGGAAACAGCGTTGTGCAGTGAGATGAAGTGCAGCGACTTCAGCCGCACTTCGAATAAGTGAATTCTAGTGCTGGAACAGGAATTCGTTCTTGTTCATGATCGCCCAGCAGATGTCTTCCAGAGCGACAACATTGTCTGACGCCTTGTGTGCGTATTCGACAGCTGCCTCAAGTTCTTCCTGCGACGGTTCACGACAAATCGCTGCACAATACAGCTCGCGTATGATCTGATTCAGCGGTGTGCCTGCCTGCAACAGCTTTCGGAAACGGTTGTTCGGCGCTGTCAGCCGTTTGTTCAGGTATTCGCCGTTCAATAACTCGAGTGCCTGACCCAGGCTGGTTTCATCACCTCGCTCACATTCACAGACTGACTGACGTTCGGGCTGTCCGAAGACTTTCAGGAAGTCGATGCTTCCCAGCTCGGACGGATTATGGGGCTTCAAGTCCGGCGCGGGCAGCCATGTTGCCTTCGTCCCGGCGGGAACGCCGACGAACTCGTTCTGAACGCCGACCACTTCGCTGATTGCGTCAACGAGCTGTTCCGCCGACAGCCGCCGTGGTCTGAAGTGACTAAAGTATCGGGTGTCCGATGCATTAAGCCGTTTTGCCGACGACGACGCCTGATAAGTACGGCTGTTCAGGATCAGCCGTAAGACGTGTTTCCGATCGTATCCGTGACCCTGAAACTCCGCCGCCAGGAAATCAAGCAATGGCGCATTTGATGGGGGATTGGAATCCCGGAAGTCATCAAACGGTTCGACGATGCCGCGTCCCATGACATGAGTCCACATGCGATTCACTTCGACTCGAGCGAAAAACGGATTGTCGTCCGACGTTAACCAGTCCGCGAATGCACTGCGGCGACCTGTCTGTTCCGCCACGACGAGCTCACCATCGACAGGAACCCACGGTAAGACCGTCCTGCCGGTGGCCGGATGAATCACGTCTCCGGCAGCAATATCGGAAATGATGGCCCCCTGAGGCTCCTGGTCTTTCTTCTTCTTGACTTTTTTTCCGTCCGTCTCCGGCTCTTCAATCACGATGGGCTTGCGTTCAACGCGGTGAAACACAGCAGCAAGACCGTAGTAATTGTCCTGCGTCCATCGTTCGAAGGGATGATTGTGACACTTGGCGCACTGAATGCGCGTCCCCAGAAACAGTTGTGCACTTGTTTCCATCGCGTCGTTCGTATCCGCCGATGTACGGTAATAGTTTGCTGCGGGATTCTGTGTCGTATCACCGGTCGCGGTCAGGATCTGCCGGGCGAAAACGTCATACGGAATATTTTTATGAACGCTCGCCTGCAGCCACGCAGCGTAACTCAACACACTGTCCAGTCCGATTTGCTTTCGCGATACGCGCAGCAGATCTCCCCACTTCTGGCCCCAGAACCTGGCGTACTCAGGCCGTTCCAGCAGCTCGTCAATCAATTCACTTCGCTTTGTTTCCGATGCGGAGTTCAGAAAACGAATGCGTTCTTCGATGGTCGGCAGAATGCCAATGACATCCAGATAGACGCGGCGCAGAAATGTTTCATCGTCGCAAACATCCGCCGGTACAAACTGCATCTGCT
>JAPYTO010000030.1 GCA_029941865.1 Fuerstiella sp.
GCGTGCAGAAGCCAACGGCATCCTGCCAGCTGACGTTTTCCACAGAATTGCGAGGTCCCTTCCAGCGGCTGGGATTCTGGTTTGTGACAGCCTGATAAAGCTCCTGAGTCACCTCGAACTTTGAGATCCTGAACTTGTGCGCGACAGTGACTTCGCGGCGAGCCGATTCGTGTTCGGTCGGAGATATCGCCCCAATCACGGATTTGACGGGATAGGGGCCTTTACCGGGAGTGATCGCTACGCACTCATCGACAAACCGCTGGATGGCTTTCTCCGGACTCCCAGACGGCTTCGCTGTCGGTCTGCTGTCGTCCTCGTCGGTACCCCCGGCTGCCATGCCGGTCAAAAGCGCACAACAAATTACCCTGACTGATATCTGTATCATCATTTTACGAAACCCTGCAATTGACCGGCCAGCTGTCGTGGCAGTTGCCACCCATTTCGAAAACACATGCCACCAAGGAGGCTGTCGGGACACCTGAGAGAGTGAGCCGCAAGGCGCTAGCCGCGGGTGAAAACACTGCCAATTACCGGCGGCTAACGCCGTGCCGCTCACAACGACAGACGTTTCCGGTCAGCCACTTAGCTATCAGTCGGCCCGGACTCGCCGTCGGCGTCCGCCGTCGACGCCTGCGCTTCGTCGCCGTTTTCGGACTGAATGTACGATTTTTCTTTATAAAAGTAACCAACTGGCACAAACAGAATTGAGGTGACCAGAATGGTGTACGTCCAGAACCAAAAATAGTCTCCACCTTCCATCGTGTCCTGTCCGCCGACGGTAATGGAATGGTTGATTGCAGTTTCCGCGATGTTTCCGCGAGCCGCATCCACCAATGCTTTTCCCTCTTCTCCGCGGGCAGCGATAATCCGTTCCTCCAGCCAGTCATAAGAGACCTGTTCAGCAGACGGATCCGCGTTTTTGCCAGCGCGACTGACAGACGCTCTCAGGATGACGTCCCATTGCGTCTGATTTGTACCGTCAGCACCAGGACAAGTAATTCTGTAGTCGTTTTTGGAGAGCTGGCTGTAAACAAGAGCATTTCCGTTGGAATCGCTGAGCCCCGCCAGCAGCGCCTGTCCTTCACTTTCTGTGGGAAGTGCTTTTGCCGAGTCATCCTGAGCATCGGCGAAGAAGGCATTGTCGATGAGCTCAGATGCTGCCTCCATGGTTTCATTATCCGACGTCTCAACAGCTTCCAGTATGTTGAACTGATTGAAGTGCATCAGAATATCGTCGGCGGTATCGAACTGCCCGTCGAGGCCACTGACCGCAATCGTTTTTCCGGATTCGTCGGTGCCTTCGATCGCCCTGCTGGATGTTCGGATCGTCCACGTTCCAATGGTGTTTTCAGAGTCCGGCCGATGAGATTTTGCGTCCGCCGCAACCTGGTTGATTCCAGGCACCTGGATGGAATGATTCACAACACTTGTGAAGATATTGCCGAGCGAAACGGAGAACAACCAGACCGCCATGATGACCGATTTCATGGTTTTGGGGGCCTGCGTGTAGGAAAATTCAAGCCCCGTAATTGAAATCATGACCTCGCCGCTGGTTAGCAGGACGTAGGCCCACAGCTGCCACGCGATGGAAGGTGTGGCGCCGCCGTCGATAAGATCCTGCGCTCTGGCAACAACCGCGAAACTGGCCGCTGTCAGAAAGAATCCTATCGAGATTTTTCTGATGGGTGTCAGCCGAAAGACTTTGTGTGCGTTGGGATAGATGACAAACTGAAACAAAGGAATCAGCATCATGACAAGAATCGGGTTCAGCACCTGAATCTGCGATTGCAGCCAGGTGACGCCCAGGAACCGACGATCCATATTCTCCGCCTGAATCACCCACGATGAGCCGGTCTGATCGAACAGGCCCCAGAATACGGCGACGAACGCATAGATGGTGGACAGTTTCAACACCGCCACGATCCCGTCACGACTGAATGTCTCTCTGAAGAAGCGGCTACCACCGGGTGGCACGTGTATAAACACGTTTCGCCCCATCCAGAACATAAGTGTGGCCAACGCCATCAGAACGCCGGGAACGCCGAACGCGATGTGCGGGCCGTACCACTTCAGAAGGAGCGGTGTCATCCAGGTTGAGGCGGTGGACCCGAAGTTGATCGCGAAGTAGAACCACTGAAAGACTTTCGTCATCAGATGGCTGTTCTTCGTTCCGAATTGGTCACCAACGTGAGCCGACACACACGGTTTGATGCCGCCGCTGCCGAACGCAATCAGGAACAGGCCGACCATCAGCCAGCTGCCCGGCGCCAGACCCGAGGCGCCCATCAGTGCCAGGGACAGGTGACCGAGGCAGTACACAATCGAGAGCCACAGAATCGTCCGGTATTTGCCGATCAGAATGTCAGACAGGAACGATCCCAGGACCGGAAAGAAATAGGTCGCCGCCACAAAATTATGGTAGTACTCATTGGCCTTGGCATCACTCATTTCCGTGCCGACTTCGCCCTCGGTCATGTAATGCAGATACTTCGTCATAAACACGACCAGGATCGTGCGCATGCCGTAAAAGCTGAACCGCTCGGCAGTCTCGTTGCCGATGATGTATTTAATACCCTTCGGAAGACTGGACGTTTCATCGGGTACACTGCGGAATTTCTGTTTCGCCATTTGAATTTCACTTTTCGGTGTGTTGCAGCTGCCTGAAAACTGACTGATGCCAGCCTGCTACGAGAGTGGCCACGCGTCGCCGAGTGCCTCTTTTTGGATTGCCGTTAACTGCGTGACTCCGTGCTGAGCCAGCGACAATTCCTGCTGCAGGGTCGCCATGTCAAAGGGTTCGCCTTCGGCCGTGCCCTGCACTTCGATGAATTTTCCGCTGCCCGTCATGACGACGTTCATGTCCACGTCAGCTGTGCTGTCTTCCGGATAATCAAGATCAAGGACCGGCACGCCCTTAACCACGCCGACGCTGATCGCTGCCACGCTGTCCTTGATGATGCCCTGTTTCGATGGCAGTCGTTCATCTGAAATGGACGCTATAGCATCACACAACACGATAAAGCCACCGGTGACGCTTAATGTTCGGGTACCCCCGTCAGCCTGCAGCACGTCGCAGTCAATCATGAGGGTGTGTTCTCCCAGTGCGGCAAAGTTCACGGCCGCACGCAGGCTGCGTCCGATCAGCCGCTGGATTTCGGTCGTGCGACCGTCCACTTTTTTGCGATCTCGCTGCTTGCGAGGCGACGTGCTGCCGGGCAGCATGTTGTATTCTGCGGTGACCCATCCCTGCGCAGTGTCGCCTTCCTTACGCGGCATGCGCCACGGCGGAACTTTGTTCTCGACGCTGGCGGTACAAAGGATCATCGTGTCGCCCGCCTGCATCAAGACACTGGCGGTGGCGGTTTTCGTGAAACCGCGTTGAACGGAGATCGGACGTAGCTCATCAACGGCTCGGCCATCGTGGCGAGTCATATATTATGCCTTCGGCAGCAAGTTTGTGGTCAGGATTCAAGGCTGGCCCGGATTCTTTACGGGTCACAACGGGCATGTTGTCTCGGATGTCAACGTTCTTCGCAACCGAAGTACACGGGTCGGATCGATTCCGTTCGCTTTTTGCCGAATTTTTATGCACTCCGAAACTGTCGGACTGCCCACGGCGAACCGGTATCGCAAATCTTCCGCATTCGACTCTCGCCCTGGCGCTGTCAGCAGAAAATCGCTGCGGAATCGTCGTGGACTCCATCAGATTGACATGCAAACACAGCCCACAACGTCTATGCTCTGCACTCAGATTCACGCCCATATCCTTTGCTGGTGAAATTCATGAATGCAACGCTTCGTCCTGCTCTGCAGCAATTGGTTGCGCGACAGGATCTGTCGTCCGACTCAGTGCAGCAATGCATTGGAGCTATGATGGACGGTGCCTGTGAGGCTACCGATATGGCCGCATGGCTGACGGCAATGGCCTGCAAAGGTCCTGCCGCCATCGAACTGGTTGGGGCAGCACAGGCCATGCGCGACCGAGCCGCTCGGATCGCCACACGGCGTCGGCCGTTGCTGGATACGTGCGGAACAGGTGGTGACCAGCTGCACACGTTCAACATCAGTACGGCCACGGCCATCGTGGCTGCGGCCTGTGGTGTCAATGTGGCGAAACACGGAAATCGAAGTGTGTCCAGCAGCAGCGGTTCCGCCGACGTGTTGGAAGCGCTGAACGTCAATATTCAGCTGACCCCGGCTCAGGCCGCACAGTGTCTGGACGAGATCGGGATCACCTTCTGCTTTGCTCCGTTGGTTCACGGAGCGATGAAACATGCCGCCCCGGTTCGCAAGGCGCTTGGGATTCCGACGATCTTTAACCTGCTTGGCCCATTGACGAATCCGGCCGGGGCCGAATACCAGCTGCTTGGTGCCAGTAGTGACGAACGGGCGCGACTGCTGGCATCAGCACTGAGTGTTCTCGGGTGTCGCAAAGCGCTGGTTGTCTGCGGTAATAACGAACTGGATGAGGTCTGCCTGTGGGGGTCCACAACAGTTTATGAGGTCAGCAACGGCCAGACGGCTCAGCTTAGCTGGACATGCGAGGACTTCGGGTTGCCAGCCTGCGATGTCGAACCGCTGCGCGTTAAGTCGTCCGCACAAAGTGCCGCAATGATTCAGTCGGTACTGCACGGAGCAGATTCCCCGGCAGCCAACATTGTCATCGCGAACACAGCGGCCGCGTTGCTGGCTGCAGAAAAGGAGTCAACCCTGGCGGATGCCGTGACGACCGTCCGCATGACATTGACCGATGGTCTTGCCGCCAGCAAACTCAACGACCTGAAAGAATGGACTCAGGCAGTCGCCTGACGCCGGACGGCCGGCGGGCCGATGCGAGCTACCGCTCGGAATACGGTGGTCCGCCTTCGTTGGTCGCTCGGGAAATGTACATTCGCGAAACGCACCAAAGAACATGGGTTACAAATTATGCCAAAGGCCATCCGAAGTGATTTTGACAATAACCGCACGACCGGTTTCGCGATGCCAGGGCTGTTCCGTGGGAAGCCCGGCACGGTGGCTCAACAGGTACATGATGGCGATACCCTGGACGTTGTCCCGAACGGGAACATAGCGGTGCGTTTGCTGGGGATCGATACGCCGGAAGTCAGTTTCGTGTTTCCGGGGCCTGGATCGAAATTCGTTGACCTGCAGGATGATCGATGGAATGAATTCCTGCAGGATCCGTTTCATGCGAAATGGGGCCAGTTCACGACAGCCGTGCCGGCGGCGCTGAAATCGTGGATCCAGTCGAAGGTCGTTGGCGAGCCGGGCACGGTCCATCACGACCATGCAGCAGCTGCGACGACGGAGTTGCGTTCGTTGATTTCCAGAGACATGGAGATCATGGGGCAGGATGTCAGCACATTCGGATATTATCTGGGTTTTGGTTTTGAGGTGATGGATGCCTACGGTCGGTTTCTGTGCACCATCAATCGCAATCAACCGGATCGCTCAAAACCGACTCCTCGTCCACCGACCTATAACCTTCGACTTTTGGAACGTGGACGTGCGTTTCCGTACTTTATCTGGCCAAACATGAATCCGTGGGATCGGCCGGATTCTGTGACGAAGGCCGTGATACCTCCCGGCAAGGCAAAGCTGCTTGCCGAAAACGATCGTGAACTGCTGACCGCTCGCACAGCAGTGCAGGCCGCACGGGCACAGCACCGTGGTATCTTTGATGCCATGAATCCACTGCTGCTGGAACCATTCGAACTGCGTTTCCTCAGTCGCCGTGAGCTGCCAGGGCGTTATGTGATTGACCTGACATCCGACTCCAACACGCTGATTCACCCACACAATTACTACCGAGTGCCACTGCCGGAAGATCGCCTTTGGATTCCGTCAAGTTACGCGCCTCTGTTTGAAAAGGCAGGCTGGAAGAGCGAGCCGCAACCGAAATAGTGCTGCATCCACATTAAGTTTACTGATGCTGACGGTAGCGGAAGTCGCCAGGACTTTCGGCGTTTCCCCTCATTTGCCGAAACTCCTGGCGAGTTCCGCTACTAGTAAACTCAACATGGACAGACCACTTGGAAGCTGTCCGAAAACCTGAAACCGTGAGCCGCAAGGCGCTCACAAGAACAGACGTATCTGGACAAGCTGCCAGCCAGTTTCCGGTCGTCAGCTGGCTGCAGCCGGTTCAAGCGTCAGCGAACACGGAAGATGCGGTGTCCGGTCAGGGCCTGTCCGTTTGGATTCGTACAGCGAACGTGGATGGCATGAGCTCCGGCGGGCAGCTCGGTCGGCAGGTCAGCTTTCCACAGATGTGGCGAATTCATTGGCTTCGGCAGCTTGGTCCATGGCAGGTCGGGCAACAGCTTCTGTTCTTCTTCCCATCGTTTCAGAAACAGTGGATCCGCTTCGGACGTTTTGGTCATCGTGTGCCACTCCTCGTCACGCCCCAATTTCCATTCAACCGTCGCGGCTGGCATGGCGTTGAACACGTTTGCGTAAAAGGAGTTCTTGCCGTCCCCGATTTCCTCGGCAGCCATCACCCGGATCTGATAGTCGGCGCTTTTTCGGGCGGCTCGGTATTCCAGTAGATATTTTTTTCCATCGAAATGCATGACGGTGTGACCGTTCGGTGTGCCGTCCGCGCACAACGTATGTGGGATGTCATTTTCATCGGGACGCCCCGACCACCATGACCCGGAGACGGTCACGTTGATGATGTGATGGTGCGGTTCAGGTTTCTTCCAGCCCATGCTCTCATCGATCATGACGTGTTCATGATGATGCGTGTGCCCGGCCAGTGATACGCAGTGATCTCGAGATTCCAGAATCCGTAACAGGCGTTCGCGTTTCGGTTCCAGCCAGGGCGTCGACTTGACCAGCGGAATGTGCATCATGGCGACAACAAGTCTGTCCTGAGGCACGTTGTTAAGATCGTTTTCGATGAAATCCAGTTGTTTGTCGCTTAAGCCGGAACGGTACAACCGACGTTCTCCGTCCGTCATCCAGTGAACGTCGTCGATCACCAGAAAATGTACTCCGCCATAGTCGAACGAAAAATAGGCAGGGCCATAAACGCGTTCGAACGTTTCGTCGCTGTATTCGTCCTTGTCCGTGGCATAGTTGATGTCGTGATTGCCGATGACGCTGTACCACGGAATACCGATGCGTCCGACGGTTCGATTGAAGCTGTCAAACAGAGTCAGGTCGTCGAACAGAATATCACCCAACGTCACGCCGAAAGCGGCTTCCGTTCCAATCAACCCCTCCACGACGTCGTGAGCGATATAGTCGATTTCCTTCTGGTTGCGTGGTTGTGGATCACCGAAGAAAACGACATCGAAGGCAGTAGGCTCGTCCTGTTTGTAAAGCGGAAAGTTGATGGTGCGCGGTAGCGGCCCGGTCGGGCGAACTCCCGGAAACTTAAGATCCTTCGGCGAGCCTTTCGGCTTGTGAATGTAGTAGAAACGTGACAGGTGGTCCTGGTCCAGTGGTGTTCGGTAGCCCGATGGTTTCACCACAAAAACGATCGTGTCGTCGTCAACGCCAATGGCGTATTTTCCGACACCATCGGTGACCACAACTTCCCGTCCATTGGAGACCGCGACACCGACCAGGGGGTGTTCGCCATCGTCGAGCACGCCGTTCTGATTGGCATCAACAAACACAGTGCCACGTGCAACGTCTTCAGACCCGTGCGATCGGTCGATGGCAACAGCTAGAATCAAGATGGCGACAGACAATGACTTCAGACGCATTGAGCTTTCCTAAATTGGTGGAGCCAGAACCGTAATTTGAACATGAATGCGTTTTGACAGCGACTCTATAACGACGCGTATGGTCACCGCATTCCGCAGATTTGTCGCTGACGAGTGACGGATCTGCGACCGTAACCACCCCGTAGGTATGGGGGCTTTCCCGACGATACGCTATAGGAACCGGATCCTGCGATCAAATCCGCGGAACGGAATTCGCAAATCCTGTAAGTTTAGCAGCCGTGCAGCTACGCAGCAGGTTGCCGATATGGCGTCACCCACGAGGGTGGACTTGGCTTGCCTGTTGTGCCTCTTCCCTTCTTTTTCTTTCCTTCCCTTCTCCTTCTCCAAAATGCAGCACTCAGATCGGGTCGCTGATCAGATCGAATCAGATGACACCCCGGCGTTACAGATCTGGATGAATTCAGACGGGCTTCCGGTTGCGGGAAATCAGACCACTCGGCGGTTTGTGGTGTCGTGGGACCGAATCGTTTTCGCAGCCGACCTTGCGTGGTGGGACGAGGCTGTGAGGACTTCGATTCGCGACCATGTGTCCTGGGCAGGATGTTTTCGGCTGCGGCGATTTGACAACGCCGTGCGTCAGTTCATTATCCACGGCGAGCCGCGTTTTGATGGCGATGGGACATACGTGGGCCATCTGCTGGCAGGACTCGAAGTCACCGAAATGACGGCGAACCAGCTCGACGCCATTCCGGTGAGGCACAATGGCAATCCTGATGTATTGCAACGTCAGGCCACGGAATGGCACGACCAGCTCGTCAGCGCTGTGACCGTAATCAGCACATCCGCTGACATCCTTTCCACGTCCATGGTAGCGGAGACTGACGGATCTATGCAGGAAGTGCTAAAAAAAATGACAGACGGATGTGATACACTGCGGAGCGTCATCAGGATGCTCAGAGAGGCGTCAAAAAACGTTCCGCCGACCGACAAATAGCGTCGCACCGGGCCGTTCCAGTTACGGTGCGGCTGCCTGGTCATGATGCAGTGTGTCAGCGTGGCCACGCAGGACAAGCCTTCGCGTTATCCACACCTCAAACATCAGCATGCCCAGGAATACGAACAGCAGGAACGCCCAAAGTTCACTGCGAGACTCGTCGCCGTACATCTGCTTTCGAAGACTCTCCATCGATTCCACAAACGTCATGCGGTTGTTAACTCTCAACCGTGCGTGATCATCGGGGACCAGTTCCGCCGGGTCGTCTTCTGCATGGTCGTAGTTGACCACAAATGAATCGACAGGTTTTGCTGCTGCATCCTGATCACGCCGCAGTTCGTAGGTCCCGGGCAAACGAGTGCCTGGCAGTTGCACCAGCCATTCCCGATCGTTTTCTGCAATGACTGCCTCCGCGGTGAAATCAAAAGGCCCCGTGAATTGCAATTTGCTGATGTCTGTTTCGTCTGTGGTCTGCGGCATGACCGTCGTCAGTTGCTCACCAAATCCGACGTTTCGTCGAGTCCGCGACGATGCCATCTGAAACAGTGCCTCGTGCAGAAACGGTACGTAGTCCGGTCGCGTCGGCAACCCATTCCACGCAGCATCAATGTTGCTGGTCATTAGCAGGACGCTTCCTCGGCCGCACTGGACCTGCAGCAGCAAAGGATCGCCCGATGTCAGCTGTGCCACTGTGACCGGCATGGGCTGTGCGGCAATTGATTTCGACACACCGGCATGCTGAAAATCCTTCAAACGCTCGGTGGACGCCGGCCTTGCGTTCTGGCCCGGCTGGTCGTCTGTTGCCGACGATTCCGTTGTCGCCTCTGTCAGCCACCATCTCTCAAAGGCGGCCGTCAGAAAAGTAGCCCCATTGCGTTCGCGAAACCGATTCAGCCATGCGGCTTCAAGGCTATAGGGGGCGATTGTGGTCGGCGTCACGGCATCCGGATCAGCGCTGCGAATACGTTTTAACTCAAGCTGAGGAATCATCCTGCCGTAGAGCTCACGAAACGATTTTGGGGACGAATTCGGTCCCAGAGCAATAAAAACGCCCTTGCCGCCGGAGGCAAAACCATGCAGAGCATTCGCCATCCCTTCCGGCAGTTCGGTGAGGTCCGGCAAAATGGCAGCGGCCACATCACGCAGATCGTCAGGTGTCAAATCACGCGCCCGCACGGTCTTCGTCAGAATCCACGGAGCCTTGTTTCCCGGCGCCGTCAGGGCCATCCGGGCAAAGAATGTATTCCACTTTGTCTTATCCAGGCTGCTGGATCCTTCGACCAGCAGCACGGGAATGGCTGTTGTCACGTGGACGGCCGCATGTCCCGAGTTGTCTGCCATGACAGAATCGTCCGGCAGATCGACTTTGACGGTGACCAGATTCGTCCCTTCCATCGAAAAGCGAATCGAGCGGCTGAATGTCGTTTCTGAATCCGCCGGCACAGACACGGTCGAGTCGAGACTGGCCACCCGCTGCCCGTTCAAAAGAATCTGCAGCGGCACGTCGACTGTCGTGCCTCCGGCATTGCGAACCGGCACCTGCAGACTGACGGGAAACCCGGGAACGGTCAAATCACGTGAGACATCAACGCGTCCGATCGAAATATTCTGACGTATCGCCGCCAGCCCCGCGCTCAGATCAACGACCCACAATGATGGCCGGACAGACGGGAAATTCAGCACGTCGTCAAATCGTTTCCAGGCGGCATCCTTCGCAACAGACCAACTGGCTCTCTGACGGTCCGTCAGGACCACGATTTCGCGCGATCCATTGCTGCAACGTCCCAGGATCCCGACGGCTTCCTCACAGGCCTGCCGCAGGTCGGCCGCACCTGCTGGTGGGGGAATCCTGTCAAGCTCATCGCTGACGAGGCTGAGATCCTGCAAAGGAGACTCAACGACTCTGATCGGCCGATCACGAGCGTCAATCACGGCGACGGTATCACCGGGCTGCAGCGTTTGCAGAAAATCCTGAGCACGTCGAATGGCCTTCTGATGCAAAGACACCAACCCATCGCTGCGTCCCATCGAATTGGAACCATCGATCACCAGTACCACATCGCGCGAACCGGCAGAATTGTAGCCCATCAGAAAACCGCTGCTGATCCACGGCCGGGCCGCCGCCATGGCGATCAGGCAGATGGCGGCGATACGGACCAGCAACAGCAGCAACTCCTCCAGCTTCATTTTGCGGCGAGTCTTGCGGCTGGGATCCAGAAACTGCATGGCCCCCCAGTTTACGACATCGTATCGACGACGACTGAGCAGGTGGGCAATAACCGGCAGTGCCACTCCCGCCAGGCCCAGCAGCATCATGGGATTGAGGAAAAACTGAAGCATGCGCGGTCAGCTGTGGCCTGCGAGGGAAGGCGGTGTTACCGGGTCATTTCACACGCCGATGACGACGGCACTGCTTTGCCCCATGCGGGTCACGCTGGTTTTCAGGAACAGCTTGTTGTCTGTCACAAGATGTTCGTCGGCAACGACGTTCAGCGGTGTTTCTTCATCCGACGCCCGGAAATTCAGCGTCTTCGGGACGACGCCGTGCTTTAAGCCCAGGATCGATACTGCGATTTCGCTTAAAGCGGATCCGCTGCCCGCACTTCCCAGATAGCTTTTCGGAGCCGTCACAGGAACGCTGTCGGCGCTGCCCGCCAGCATGCTGTGGATGGCCCTGCTTTCGTAGTGATCGCGTTTCAGGTGACCGGAGGCACTCACGTTCACGTGCCCAAGGTCAGTAGCGCTGACGCCGGCCCTTTGCAGTGCTGCCGTCGCTGCCCGTTCAATGGCCAGCTGCTCATTTGCCTGGCCATCGCGATCAAGAACACAACTGGCCGCTGTACTCAGCACAGTCGCCAGAATGGTGGCTCCCCGAGCTTCTGCGTGCGTCCGCGATTCCAGGATAAACGTACAAGCGCCCTCAGCCATCACTTCACCGCGTCGATCCTTGTCCAGCGGACGACAGCGTTCCGCCACCGGCCCATCTGCCAGCGTGTCCCACAGCGTGTGCTGGCAGGATTTCACCGCGTGCAGCCGGGTGCCCGTTGTGCCTGTGATCATGACGTCGGCACGGCCACGTCGAATAATGTTGGCCGCTTCGGACAGCACAAGTCCGCCGGATGCTTCGTCATGGGTAATGGAATTGTTCGGTCCGCGGGCATCGACGGCGATACCGATGTGACAACCGGGCATATTCGGCAGGTATCGTAACAACCACAACGGCTCCATTCCCTTGAAACGGTCCTCGCCGCAATTTCCCCATCGGTCGTACAGGAAACTCGATCCGTCAGTCTTGCAGGCCACACCAGCGTCCAGCAGCACGTCAGGTGGGCTGGACATCAAATTCGCTCCGAAATCCACGCCGATGCGTTCCGCTGGCACGCTGCCCGGTTCGATTCCGGCATGCTGCACTGCCTGCAGCGCCGATGCCACCCCCAGCTGAATCTCGCGGCACATGACCTTAATCTGCTTCTTCACGGACCTCTGGTTGAGGTGTTCTTTTCTGGCGGACTTGGCCGTGAAGTCAGTGACTTCGCCGCCGATGCAGCCCGGAGTTCCCACATGGCTGAGATGTTCCGTCTTCTGAAAGCCACATTTCCCGGCCTCCACACTCGCCCAAAACGCATCCTCCCCGATTCCAATGGAGGACATAAGGCCGATGCCAGTGATGACAATGTCGCCGGAAAAACTTTGAGACATGAGTTCTGAATCTCGTCGATTGGTTGACGTTTTGGCGGTCCCTGGCGACGTGTGCTTCACAAATCGTCGCCCTAACGGAAGGACAGATCGGCAATTCTAGTCACGCGATGCCTGGAATGTTGCGACGGTGCAGGGTTTTTCGCGTTTGCGGCAAAAGTGGCGATTTCTAGGGAGTCTGCGTTAAAAACACTGGACTTTATGAGCAGGGGAAACGGACGGATTTGGCTTGTTTCCGGGGGCGGTGCTGCGCGAAAACGCGTGAATCCTGAATTCGAGAGAGGTGCAATCCGTCGCTTCACGGAGATGAGTCGCGCCGGATTATGCGAGGCTCAGAACGAATATTCCGTACCCGGTTCCGCGACAACAATCGGTGAGTCGGAAATCGCCGAGAAATCGCTGAGAATCTCTTTTCGAAGCGTGGCCTTAAGGTGAACGGCGAACCAGTCAACGTTTTTTTTCAGCTTGCGTTGTTCCTGCAAAAACGTTGTGGGCGTCAGGTGCATTGTACGTTGGGCCAGTTCCGCCTTCGATTCGGGAAAACTGAGTTCCAGGAACACGGCGCTCAAATTTGGCTGGCGGTTCAGAAAATCCCATGCCTGCATCACAGGTGCGGTATCAGAAATGATCGCGACCGACGTGTGCCCGTCGTCGATGAGGAATCCGAATGCCGGAATCAGGTGTTCCAGTGGGATCGGTGTGACGGAAAGTCCGCTGATCGAAAACGTCTCGAAATCGCGCAGAGTCTGCCACGTGAAGAAGGGAGCTTCCGTCTGAGCAATCCGATCCAGGTCCGGCCAGACTTCGTCATTGAACACATGCGACTGAATAGCCCGTTGCGTCTCTTCCCCGGCGCACAGGACAACGGGCACGCCAGTCGTTGAATAGACGTTTTCCAGAAAAACCGGCAACGACGCGATATGGTCGAAATGAGAGTGCGTCAACAGCACATGGCGAAGCTGCCGCTGTCGCACAATAGGATGCATGAATCCGATGCACCCGGCATCAATCGCGACCGTATCGTTGATCACGTACGACACAGCGAACTGATGTCGAGCGGACTGACCAACTGTTGACTCAATAACCTGAATCTTCATTGACTCGCCCGTGTTCACGCAGGAACTGACTGGTCCGGAAACGGCCGACACTGACGAACGACGTGAAAACAATGATCGTTGCAGCGAAGAACGGAAGCGGACCATTCTGCTTCGAGCGTTTGCTCGAAGCGGCCCGCGGACGGTCCCGCACTACGGACTATGAACATGATAATTGTGGCATTCAAGGCAGGTTTGCGAAGCAGTCGATTCGTTGTGACAGGACGCACAATGACTTTGCTTAATTGCGTCAAACCCACTGGACAAAGGACAGGATGTTTCCGGTTGCGGCTTCCAACGACCCAGATCGTCGCGCGTAAAGTATTCCGGCCGAAAGAACTCCGGCGTCTGTTGATCGTTCAGAATCTGATGACACGTCAGGCATAAATTTGCACCTTCAATCTGCATATGAGGTTCGTGACGAAAGCTTGTGAAGGCGACGTGATCACGAGGCACTTTCGTGTTCCAGTTGACTCTCAGGATTCCGTCATCGTCTGTGCTTGTTGTATGGCAGGACAGGCATCGGCCAGTGGCCAGCGGACCGCTGCGGCTGATTTCTCCTGATCCGGAAGGATTTGCCAGGGCCGTGAACAGTTCCTGAAGTTCCTTCGGTACGGTTTCACTTCCAACCAGCGGCACCAGGTAATCCAGCAGCCGACGCAGGACGGGGTCCGCATGCGCTACTGGTCGATATCGTATCGTGCGGTCCGCGTCAGAGATATACCATCCACGCACAGGTGGCATGGCTTGATGCTCGGGGGTCGCGACATCCGGCGATTTCGGAAGAGGCTGGTTGGTCATGTGAGCGGCCATTTCGTCCCGGAGTCCGGGGAACCACGATGTCGACACAGCAACCAGCAGCGGACCAAGTTCGGCCAGCGGACCGTGCAGCAGCGAATGTGCCTCTGGCAGTCGTTCTGTCAGGGCCGTCTCACCGACATTTCGAACCTTCAGAAGCAACTGTTTGCACTGCCAGATCAGTTCCGGAGTGATGCCCAAGGTACTTGTGCCGGAGGCGCCTCCGCGTAGCAGCAGCGACATCAAGGGCGGCATCTCGCGCAAAGACGATTCGGTCACCGGCCAGTGTCCGTAAATCGGGATCTCGCCTGGTTCTGTCCTGGGCTGTTCTGCGACCTGCGTCACCGCAAAGAAAGGGACTCCGGGAAACGGAAGATCGACAATCTGTGACTCATGACAACTGGCGCACGTGTGTTGGAAGTCAACGGTCAGCATCATGCCGCCCGCCGCGTCCGGTTTGTGGCACGTCGAGCAGGCGGACAGCGATTTTTTATCGGGGATGTGCGACGGCAGATCGTTCGCCGCAAAATACGCATTGATGTGCCTGGCGTGATCAAAGTAAATATTGGGTCGCGTTGCATGCGGGAAGTGTTCAAATTCCGGATGACCGTGGGCAAAGTCATCAAACTGCGCCTTGTGGCATGTCTGGCACTGCTGGTCAGAAAGTTTTGCCAGATCAAATGATCGGCCATGGTGTTCCTGATGGCAGGTTGCACAGGATCGTGTTTGATCCGGTGGACCCGAGTGGATAAATGCGGTCAATGTCCTGGAAACCACGGACGAATTCGAGTTCGCTGCAGCATCTGCCGTCAGCTCGGTCAACGCATTTCCGTCGACACTGTGAGGAGACAATGGCGCAGCTCCGATGTCCTGATGGCAGTGCAGACATTTTTCGCTGTCGGCCAGCGAATCGTGTGCAAGGAAAGCATTCGACAACAAGCCGCTGTGAGCCTCACCGGCGACGTGACATGCAGCACAGTTGGCTTCCAGAGCAGCATGAGCCGATGTCACCGCGCCCGGCGACAGCAATGTCTGAGGACTCGAATCAGAAAACGTGATGAGACAAATCGCCAGTGATATCGAAACGCAGACAGCTCCGGCGACCTTTCGCCGTTTCAGCAGGCTCATCCGAGGCTGGCACGACTCGTCCGCCTGACAGCATGTCCCGTCAGGGTTGGGCCCGTCTGCACATTTTCCGCCGTGGAGTACTGACCGAGTGCACCGGTAACGGTCGCCCACCTGTTCCGGCTGACACTGACTGTGGACGCTGCACTCACCGTCTGCACCGGGACCCAGGCGACATGGCATGCCGTCGCATGCTTTGCCACATACCCACACGTCTCCGGGACGTTCGTAGGAACTGGATTTCCAGTCGAATTGTTGCAGAGGTTCCGTCATGAGATTCGGATTATTGACTGGTGTACGCCATCGCCGTAACGACATGGCATGAAGCGAATACGATCATAGCCCACGTCAGTGGCACGTGCAGAAACAGCCAGTACTTCAATAAAGACTGCATCGTATACTGATAGTCCAGGTCATCTTTTCGTCTGACACATTCCGCCAGACGTTCCATCGTCTGTTCATCCTGCGTGTTTAGAAACCGTCGCGTGTCGGCAAGAGCACTCAGCAGTCCTGTGCGGGGCTTTGCGGAATGTATGACGTGGGAAAAAAAGTTTGTTGGTCGCTGAAAGAAAGAATGGAGACGTCGCAGGTAAAGTTCACTCAGGACTTCCGACGGTGCTTCGTCCTTTGCCCCCGCAACAGCCGCCTCTGCTTCTTCACGCAGTATTCGGATAAAAACCGGAATGCGTTCGCGGATCACCTCCTCGCCGCGGTCCGTCAGTCGTGGAGGAATTGTGCGAGTCAGAATCAGTCCCACGACTCCGGTGCAGAAAACTATGAGAAACAGCAGTCCGGTCATCACTTCGATCAACCCGCCGGGCCATTGTGCACCAGAGTGCAGAAGAAAAACCGGCAGCGACAGAAGCCCGACGTAGATATGACACTGCAGCCACCCGGCAGACGAACCGAGCGGCAGCATGGAAAACTGTTTGCGCACCCGGTACGACGCCAGAAACAGCACGATGACGACAAGCAGCCAGCCCAGCCATGTGCGTGGGCTTAGCAGCGCCGATTCCATGGTCCGCGTGGCGACCAGCAGCAGCAGGGTCAGCACCGCGACAATGACAACCCCGATAATTCTTCTGAGGACGAAGTTTGTCATCTGGCAATGACGCCTTCCAATGCAGACTGGCTCTGCAGATCAACCCGCTCAAGCGCATCGTGCGGGCACGCGCGCTGGCAGGCGGGACCGCCCAGCTGGTCGTGGCACAGATCACATTTTGTGGCTTCCAGAATGGGCGCATTCTTTGAATCAACCAGAATCGCTCCGGCTGCATTTCTTGTCTCCACCATCCGAATGGCATCGAACGGACAATTGCTGGCGCATTGAGCGCAGCCGATGCAGGTCTGGTCATTAATCAGCACCAGACCGCCCAGAGTGTCACGGTGAATCGCTCCGGTTGGACACTCAATCATGCAGACCGGATCGAGACAGTGCATGCAGGCATTCGCCACCATATGCCGCCCGGACACCGGCCCATGACGAATAAAACGAGGATTGTTGTCGTGAGTGGCCGCGCAGGCCCGAACGCAGTCGTCGCAGCGAGTACAACGGTCCATGTCGATGACCATTGTCTCTGTGCCCTGCACATACTTTCCGTCCACCAGAAAATTCAGCAGGTTCTCGTTCACGGTACCACGTGCGCCTTGCGGTACGGGACGACACGAATCCTCCGGATCAGAAATGGCACCGCTGCGCAGCAGGTCTTCCACGATCCTGGCCGGTATGACCACCGCATTCAGATATCCGATGGCAGACAGTCTGGCGTCATATGCCGTCGACTGTCCGGACCGAAATCCGCGCAGGACTTCCGTCAGTCCAAACACGCGGCCCGGATTCAGGTAGCCGACCGTACGTCGACCGGCGTGGTGTTTCTGACTCAACCTGGCCACTCCGGAACGAATCAGGAAAATGGCGTTCGGATAGTCCCCCTCTTCCGCGATTACGGGTTCGTTCCTGACAGCGTCCACGCTGTCGCCGGACATCTCACGGAATGGCTTCGCCGTGTCATACTCGCCGAATGTTTCCAAACGACAGTGCGGCATCAGGTTGGCCATTTCCTGATCGCTGATATCGGCGAACAACCGTTCGGTCCTCAGCAGCGAAGCCAGGGCCCGTTCCCGGAAAACGCTCTCAATGTACGTCTTTAAACCCTGGTCACGATCGAAGCGAAGGATGTCCCGCAGGCCCTGCCAGCGGATCTCCAGCAGCGTCGACGTCTCATCAGCGAAGACGGTCGCTACGCGCGGCGTCCGCCCAAGGGCGGCAAGTTCTCCGAACCAGTGTCCGGCGTCCATGCGGGCAGTCTTGTGTTTTTCGATGACTGCGGAAACGTCTGAAATGTAGACTCGAGTTACGCCCCCAACAGAGCGGATATTCCCGGAGTCCGTCTGTTTTGCGTCCGGATTCCGAAACTCTGCGTGTCGGTTGTTCTGCCACAGTTGTGCCAGAGACTGAAAGAGCGTCTTCTTTGTCTTTTCCTGACGACCCTGAATCAGACCACTGGATGCGTCATCGCCGCGATCGAGTTCGACTCTTACTGCCCCCGACAGAATGAAGAATGCGGAACTGCCCCAATCCCCCTGCCTCACAATCACGTCGCCCTGTTCAAAATCGACAAGACGCACATCGTTGCGGAGAATTTCGCGCAACGGCACTGAACGCTTGAATCCGTCCGGGTCAATACGGCTGAACGCGTCATTCGCCAGCAGCGAATCGATGTCGGCGTCCGTCAGAACAGAATCATGCCCTGCTTCCTGAGAGAACGGCATGTCCCAGCGGCGGGGACGATCAATCGAACGTTGATTCACGCTGGCCTGGCTCACGTTGTCCCGATTCTCTCTGGTGAACAATAATCAGCAGCGGCAACGGTGCGTTGGCCGCAGATCAGTTTTCTTCTCCGTATTTCTGGTTGTACTGCTGCGAATAATACCGGGGAGTCTCCTCAATGATCTCGTCCAGATCGGCCAACTTGCTTCCGTCGTAGGCCTTCACAAAAGCTTTCGCGTGTTCAGCAACCTCGTCAGCGGCCGCCGTGTATTCTTCACCGTCCTCCGGCTTTCTTCCTGTCCGCGAAGGTACGAAATCTTCGACCAGTTCTCCGACAGCGATGGTTTCGGGCGTGTCGACTTCCTGCAGCATTTCAGCGGCGTCGCGAAGAGGCGTGCGGAACTGTTTGATCACCGCACCATCCGTTGCCGGAGCCAGCAACCGCAGCGTGGTTTCCACCTGTGCAAACATACCAACAACAAATTTCATCCGACGTCGGTTCGCGGCGGTGCCCTTTTCAGATTCCACCCACAGCGACGGGGCATCAGCATTCACATCCTTGTTCATAAAGAAGTTGTGACGTACTTCGCCGTTTGACCACGCCACAAAGTCAAACACGCTGGCGGCCTTATGGCCGGCGGCAACCAGCTTTTCGTTTCCGATCATGTGACAGCCATAGCAGGCTTTGGCGAGTCCGTAGATGTTCGTGGAGCGGACCATGCCAGCCGTGTCGCACTTTTCGCGACGCGCCGCTTTGTGTTCTGCCGTCTCCTGTTCGCGAGGAATCTTCATGGACTCGTGGTAGGACTGATGGGTATTCAGCCATCCATCTTCACCATCAGCGGCACCGTGGCATGATTCGCAGGAAACGCCGGAAATGACTTTCTTCTGACCGGCTTCGATGGCGACGGTGCCATGGCAATCGGAACACACGGATGTGGACAGCAGTTCCGTCTGTTTGATGCCGAGTGCGTCGGCGTACTTCTTTGTGTTGCCGTCAAATTTATACAATCGCTGATCCGCAGAGAGAAAATGAACTGTCTTCATCCCCGCGGCCACTTCAGAAACGTGACATTTCTTGCAGTCCGCAATGGCAGTACCCATCACTCGTGCATGGTCCGTGATCCCTGCGTTTATGGTCGTGGTCGCTGCCACGGGGGCGGCAACCGCCGTTGTTGCTGTGGCACCGGCGGCCGGCTCAGCAGCTGACGTGATGGGAGCCACACTGTACAGGATTAATGCAATCGTGCTGATCAAGCCAACGAACGCAGACATTCGGACCCAACTGAGACTGTGATGTTTGATCGATGATCCCATTTTTTATTTTCCTGTAGCTGCCGGCACACTCTTTCTGCATGACTCTCGGAAGTTCGAGACTGTGCCGTAGAAGACCTCAAAACTGCAGAACTCTCGTTTCTGACTGGCATCGCCAATGAGCAACACGGAACGAATGTAAGTGATGAAACCTTTTGATCATCGAACAGGCAACGACTATTCGACACGTATTGTCAATCACACGTTAACGGATTCATGCGTCAAGTTCCAGCTGGCCATCAGGGATCGCAACGCACGGAAGACACGTGTTGTCATCACACGAATAGCCGGGAGTCTCCAGGTATTTCACACTTCCGGAACGGATCGCCGTCACGCAACTGCCACAACTTCCCGCGCGGCAACCGGCATCGATGCAGATGTCGAGTGACTCCGCAAACGACAGCAGATTGGCTGCCCCGCCTGTCCATGTTCCGGTCTTTGACGACTTCGCGAAATTGACGGTCACGCCCGTGTCGCGTTCATTGTCGCTATTCTCGTCGACTTCGCTGTCCGTCTTCATTGCGGCGCTGACCACCTGCACTGAGCTTGCGCCGAACGCTTCGGTGTGGATGGATGTCGGTGGTACGCCCCATTCCCGCAGATCGGCGACCAGTGATTTCATCATCGGTGGCGGGCCGCAGGTATAGAAGTCGTAATTATTGGAAGCCAGTATGCGTTTGAGGTAGTCAATCGAGATGCGGCCGTGAAAGTCGGCTGCTGCATCGTCCGGACTGCCGGACATTCCCACTCGAACATGCAGATTTGGATTTGTGTCCGTGAGGTCCTGCAGTTCGTCCTTCAGCAGGCAGTCCTCGGCGGTCCGCACGCCGTAAATCAGCCATGTTTCCGCACCGGCACCGGACCTGGTCAGCGAGCACGCCATGCTCAACAATGGTGTGATGCCCACGCCACCGGCCAGCAGCACGGTCGGCCTGTTGTGCGACGGTTCAATGCAAAAGTCGCCCCGCGGAGCCATCACGTCCAGCAGATCACCCTGTTGGACACAATCGTGCAGGAACTGCGACGCGATGCCGTCTTTCACTCTTTTGACGGTGATGCGATAGGTCTCAGAATCCGGACCGCTGGACAGAGAATAGCAGCGGACAACCGGTCGTTGTTCCCTTGGCACATGCAGCCGAAATGTCAGAAATTGCCCGGCGTGAAACAACGGCAGCGATTTGCCGTCGTGTGGCTTCAGGTAGAACGAAGAGGTATCATGAGTTTCGGTGACCTTGCGGTCGACCAGAAACTTACGCAGACCGTTCCAGTGCAGGCGAACCTGTTCCCGGTCGGCCTGCTCAACCAACGCCGTCTGCAGTCTGGCGCGCAGCAAATCCTCCGCCAATCGGTCGATTTGACGTTGATTCAGAACGCGTCTGAGCACGCCATAGCCAGCGAACACGAGGTATGCGCTGGCCGTTAGTCCCAACACTACTCCAGCTGCCAACACTCTGTCTCCTGATTCGTTATGGGCTGATCCGTCCGATACGCCTACAGCTCACGAGTAAGATCGATTATGCTACGTTTGGAATGTCCAGGTGACAACCGAAACAGACATTCCTGAAGCGCACAACAGGCAACCAGAATCCAACATGTTCATTTTGACAGCGGAAGGCGAAAGTCCCGAACACAACGACTCCTGGCAGATCGTTGCGGAGACACCAATGGTTCTCGGTCGTAGTGTGGACAACGATTACGCCGTTCCATGGGACGATCTGGTATCCCGTAAGCATGCCGAACTGACGCTGAAGGGGCAGTCGCTGACGCTCCGGTGCCTGCCGGGGACGCAGAATCCGATCTGGCACAGCGGCCGATCGTACCTGGAAACGACAATCATGGAAGGAGAGTCGTTTCAGATTGGTCACACGCGATTCACCTTGTCAACGCGCGCTCGTCCCAGGGTGGCACTGCAACTGGTTGATGCCCCGGAGGCACACGTTGGCAACAAAACCAGTGTGCTGATGAGTCCGTCTGACATCAGAATGGCCGTTGTTTCGCAGAATGCGACCGCGCTGTGGATGACGACCGATGAGAAGCAGTTGGCTCAACAGGCTCTACTGGTGCTCCAGCAGGTGTTAACCGGCGCAGATCTGTTGGTGGCTTTGAATTGTGAAGACGTCAGGTCGGCGAACCGTCCCAAGATCATTCACTGGCAAAAGACGGAAAGCGGCGTGCAGGCCTCCGTTGCCCGTGATCTTATTGCTCAGGCCGTCAAGAACAATGAAACCGCTATCCAGGTGGAATCGGATGCCTTTGGTGAACCCGTTAAGAATGGCTGGTGGTCGTTCTGTGTACCGGTCCGCAGTGAAGCCTCGACCCCGTGGTGCATTTACGTGGGCGGAGAATTTGGAGACACCGCCGAATATCCGGCCTTTCTGAAACCGCAGCAACTCAAGTCGGATGCCAGCGTCACAGAATTGGTTGCTCACCTGATGGGAGCGGTTCGCTCGGTCCGAGCGCTGGAGAACCGCTTCGAAGGCATGCGACAGTTTTTTTCGCCTCGGCTGCTTGATGCGATTGCCACAGATGGCCCCGACGGTGCCGACCTTGCTCCGCGCGAAACGGACATTGTTGCGATCTATTGCGATCTTCGAGGCTTTTCGCGAATGGTGGCTCATGCGACAGACGATCTTCATGGCTTGCTGCGGCGCATCAGTGCGGCCCTTGGAATCATGACTCAAAGCATTATCGAGCAACAGGGCGTGATTGCGGACTTTCAGGGCGATTCGGCCCTTGGGTTCTGGGGCTGGCCCATCGCGCTGATCGATGGACGAATCGCCGCGTGTCGAGCAGCCCTGCAGATTCGTCAGCTGTTTGAACTGGCTGCGGATGAAGGCGACGATGAACTGGATGGCTTCCAGGTCGGCATCGGGATCGCGTCCGGTCGGGCGATCGCCGGACGCATCGGTACGAGAGATCAGGCGAAGATCGGCATCTTTGGACCGGTCGTCAATATCGCGTCCCGCCTGGAAGGCATCACGAAGAAAGTTGGAGTCTCCATCCTGATGGACGAATCGACAGCATCTGCCGCGCGGCGAGGCTTACCGAAGAATGAAGGTCGATGTCGCCCGATCGGAGTTCTGCAGCCAGCCGGGTTCGACCACCCCGTCGCCGTCAGCGAACTACTGCCGCCGGAATCACAAAGCATCATTTCGGACTCCAACATCGAAAACTTCAGAGATGCCGTGCAGGCGTTCCGGAAGGGACAGTGGAGCAGATGTCGTAAACTGCTGGGCGAGCTGCCCGCTGAGGACAAAGCCCGCGACTTCCTGTTGGTGCAGATCGCATCACACAACTATGAGCCGCCCGCCGGCTGGTCCGGGATCATCACCATGGATTCCAAGTAGCCCGACACCGACTGTCGCTAACCGCCGGACGGCAGGCGATTCGGCGTATTACGCCGAACCCGTGTGTGGCGCTCACGTGACTGGGGCTTTGGCAGCAAATTCCGCGTCCCGTTGGCCGGGCTCCCGATGTTTTTGTGATCATGGCCACATTCGTGTGCGCCGCAATGTTTGCCCTGTCGATAAATCCAGCATAATCGCACCCTTCGGCACTCCGTAAACGAATCGCACAATGGACGATCGCAAGCAAACCTGGCAGGGATGCCATCACATTCGAGCATCGTTTGTGCTCGCCATTATTTCTGCAGTAGTCATGTGGATCGTGTCCTGCGTCGGTGCGGGACACGCCGTGGCCGACGAGGCTCGTGTTCTGTCGCCACCGTCGGACGCTGTGGCTGACGCGCCGCCCGCTGCAGAAACAGTGTCGCACAATCCCACACATGTTCTGACTGCTGCCGTGGATCAGGCCCACTCAGACTGCTTTCGAAGTACTCCTTTTCCGTCAGCCGAAGCCTGCGGGAAATGTCATCCTCAGCATTACCGTGAGTGGTCGACAAGTCCGCATGCCTATGCCCAGATGTCGCCGGTATTCAATGCGATGTCCAATACGATC
Source organism: Fuerstiella sp. (assembly GCA_029941865.1). Lineage (GTDB taxonomy): Bacteria > Planctomycetota > Planctomycetia > Planctomycetales > Planctomycetaceae > Fuerstiella. The sequence goes on from JAPYTO010000030.1 coordinate 23,422, forward strand.
ATTAAGCTGACAAACGGAACGCTGGGAGACTTTTGTATCCGATGTCACACTCCTGTTGGCATGGCGACGGGCGAAGCCATCAATATGAGCAATATGGACCGCGCTCCGGCTGCTCGAGAAGGCGTCACGTGCGTTGTCTGTCATCGCGTAAATCAGGCCTGGGGTAAAGGGTCCGGCCGCATGGCGTTGGTTTCCGGGGACGTTAACCAGGCTGTGTATGGTCCAGTCGGCAGTCGCATCCTGAACGAAGTCATGTCGCACCCGGACGAATACGGTGCGCTCAGGACTGCTCTGAACTCTGATGAACGGTCACGACCCATTCATGCACGTTCATATCGATTCTTCCAGCAGACGACTTCCGGGTTTTGCGGGACGTGCCACGACGTCTTTGCTCCCAATGGCTTTCGCCTGGAGGATGCGTTCAGTGAATACAAACAATCCCACTTGGCTCTGGACTGTGGGGAGAGCTGTCAGGACTGTCACATGGGAAAAGTTCCAGGCAAAGCGCTGGGGTATGACTTTGCTCCGGCCGCAGTCGTGGGGAATCGCTCAACTCCTCCACGCAAACACACTAATCATATGATGGCGGGTCCCGATTACCCCATCATTCATCGCGGTCTGTTTCCTCACAATCCAAAGGCGATTCTGGAGGAACACCAGCCTGACGATACGGGGCTGGCGACCATGCGACAGTGGCTGTACTTTGATGATGCTGCCGGATGGGGACGGGCAGATTTTGAGAACTCCGTGGAAGAGAATACTGCGTTTCCGTCACCGTGGGACGACCCGGTGATGAGGATAAAGGCTCGCCTGATTCTGGATGAACAGTACGCCCTGCTGGCGGAACTGCACACGCAGAGACGTGCCGTTCTGCGGGCCGGTTTTCATTTGGGCGATATCTGCGTGTCAGAGGCGTCCTGCGGTGGGATCCGTTTTTCCGCACCCGTGTCCAACATTACCGCCGGCCACGGCGTTCCGACAGGCTTTGACGCCGAGCGTGTTGTCTTTCTGCGCACATCCGTGTGGGACGCCCACGGTCGACAGGTGTTTCAGTCTGGGGACCTCGATCCGAACGGCGACGTTCGCGATGCTCATTCATTGTATGTTCACAACGGGAAAGTGCCCCTGGACCGGCAATTGTTTTCGCTGCAATCTCTGTTCATCACACGTAACCTGCGCGGTGGGGAACGTGAACAGGTTCTGAGTGTGTCGTACTCAATTGATCCGTTGCCATACATTCGACCGGCCACCCGTCCGTTCACCGTTCTGGGGCGACCGATCGGTGCTCGCAAACACAAGAAGATCCTGGAAGTTGATGGCGTGCGGCACGCCTCGTATGAGGTAACGCCCAATCAGCTTCGCGGGCCAGGTACGTATACGATTCGGATGCAGCTGATTGCGGGCATGGTGCCCGTCAATCTGGTCCACGTGATCTCAGATGTCGGGTTCGATTACGGCATGAGTGCCAAGGCGGTCGCTGACGGAGTCGTTGATGGACACATGGTTCTGTACGACCGCACGAAGACGATTCGTGTGAGAGCGGGCCACTGATATGCAAGACAGTTTCACGTCCGACAACGGACTTCCACACATCAGATCGGTCTGGCGGATGTCCACCACGGTCGAACAAAACAGGATTGGCGTCACCACGCGTCTTCTGCGGTACCGGACCGCACATCCGGTGGCGATGCGAAGCCTGCCGTTGCTGTTGTCTGTTTTCTTCCTCTTGCTGGCTCCACACACGCTGACGGCCGACGATGACGTCCGGACCGATTCCGGCCTGTCCCATCTGAGCGACACCCGGATTTCCGCGATCGGTCCCCTGCAGACGACTGATCCGGCTTCGCTGCCCGACTTAACCGATGACGGATTCATTTTGCCGCCGGTAACAGCTACATCCGAATTTTTTTCCGGTGCGACGGTGGATCAGAACTCCACAGAAGAGGCTGCGGGGCAGGAAACTCCGGATGTCGTCGAGTTGCCGGGCGTACCTCCGGTCATTAATCCGTATGCTGAACGAGTTACATACAATCCTTCTATTGCAGAACCCGAAACCCAATCCTTTGCAGCAGATGCTGCTGAGCACATTTTCGACGTACTGCAGGGACCTGCAGAACCGCTGGCTCACTGTGTCTCCAGTCTGTTAGGGATTCAACACGATGGACCTACAACCGGTCTGCACCACCACCCGATTCCGCTGCAGCCGATTCCGCGGAGACCCCAGCTTCTGATCGAAACGGATGATGAGCCGTTTCTGGGGCGGGGCTGGCTGCAACAGGGTATTCAGATTCCCACCGGAGCCATCTGGCGTCCGGCCCTGTGGGTGTTCGGGACGTATCGCACCGGCATCAACTACTTCGACAATCGCTCGACAACAAATGTCACGGAATGGGCGAATCGTCTGGACCTGTTTGGCCAGCTTAATCTGTCGGGAACGGAACGACTGGTCGTCGGAATTCGTCCGACAGACAAGGAGAGAGGGAATGTCAGATCATTCACGGGGTACGATTTTCGCAACGGCAGGGTCAACGACGCGTGGAATATTGATGTGCAGACTCTGTTCTTCGAAGGTGACTTCGGTGAGATTTTTCCCCGCCTCGATCCGTTCGATGGACTTGCTCTGGACTACGGCTTTTCAGTCGGTCGCCAGCCGATGTCGTTTCAGCAGGGACTGCTTCTGAACGAAGATATTATCGACGCTGTCACCGTGACGCGAAATACATTGAGCGGCAATGGTGTCCTCAACCTGCGGGCCACTGGTGTCTATGCGTGGAACAGCATCCACCGCAACAACAATATGCCGGACCCCGATGCACAACTGGTTGGTCTGTTTACGGAAACGGACATTGCATCCAGTACGATCAACGCGGACATCGCGTATGTGGATTCGCCGAGTATTAACGGAAGTCTGCTGACGGTCGCGCTGAGCGGTATCCAACGATTTCACGGAACTCACAACACGTACAATAGCTCGCTGCATGTGCTGACTTCGATTCCGACGGGAATGGAAACCGCTGCGTCCGGTCAGGGTGAGTTATTATTCAGTCAATTCTCATGGACGCCCCATCATACGAACGACGTGATCTACCTGAACACATTCTGGGCGATCGATCAGTTTACGTCTGCCGCACGAGGTCCGTTGGCGGGTGGACCGCTCGGACAGACCGGCGTCCTGTTCGCGGCTGCCGGGCTCGGAAACTACGGCGCTCCATTGAGTAACCAGGCAACGGACGCGGTGGGGGCGAGTCTGGGCTACCAGATGTTCTTCAGTGGCACTCGTCGACAGGTGATCTTTGAAGTGGCCCGGCGGCAGGATACGAACAACGTCGATCAGGCCGCGATTGCAGGCGGTGTCCGCTATCAGCAGGCGTTCGATCAGCACTGGCTGATGGTTGTGGACGGCTTTCTGGCAAAGCGAGAATCCCGAGGACTCTCACCTGGAGTCAGAGTCGAACTTCAGATGAAGTTCTAGAGTCTCTCCGTAGTGCACGCAGCCTGCGTGTCTTTCTGACAGCCGACGGCAACAGGCTGGCAGCCTGCACTACGGATCGGGTGGCCCTGTTTAAGAGAAACACAGGTGGCAACGGTGGCTTTTTTGGTCACTTTGCAGTCGCCCACAAGGAAGCAGTGGAGTCTTAAAACCGGGTAGTTCGGATTGATCACTCACCGCGGTTGCTGGACGTCCATTACGCATCCAGAGACGTCAGACCACTGACAGCTTCTGCACGCGTCGAATAGTGTTTCAGGTCGCCCGCGGCATCAGCATTCCGTTCGAGCAGCATCAACTTCTTCATCAACTCGTCCAGTTGATCGGACAGGCCACAAAGCGCGAACTGACCGTTTTGACGTCCGACACTAACGCTCAGTTTCAGGATGATGCCGATGAACAATGAGCCAAAGAAGTCCGTTTCCGTCAAGTCGATAATCAGCCGCGGCGAGTCCACCACGCTCAATCGCCGACAGATCTCGTTGTAGTCGTCTCGGAATTCCGTATAGAAGTGCGTTGTGATTTGCCCCGTAAACGCGGCCACCAGACACCCACCGTCTTCTCTCAGTTCGAATTTGTATTCGCCCACACTCTGTCTCCGCGTCTTGCGTTTCTTTAATTACGATGGCACACTCAGACGCTGTTTGAACCACTCCGCTGTCCGCGTCAGGCCTTCTTCGATGTCGACCAGCGGTCCCAGCAATTCGATCAGGCGATCCCCGTCCAGCAGGGATCGTTCGATGTCGCCAGCTCGTTTTTCGTGCGGTTTCAACTCGACGTTGTTCCCTGTTTCCCGCTGCAGAATCTCGGCCAATTGCTGCGTGGTCGTTTCCTGTCCCGTGCCGACGTTCAGAATACGGTCCGGAATGGATCCCTCCAACGCAGCGATGTTCGCGCCCGCAACGTCTTCGATGAAGACATAATCACGAATACAGCCCGCGTCACCGACATCGCGTTTTGCATTAATCAGAATGCCTTCACCAGCCAGAATTCGATTGCAGAAGATGGCAACGACGCCCGCTTCTCCGTGCGGATCCTGACGAGGTCCGTAGACGTTGGCGTAACGCAAAACGGTGTACTTCAGTCCGTGCTCAATGCGAAAGCATTCCAGGTACTTTTCGACGGAGAATTTGCTGCAGGCATAGGGGCTGATGGGCACCGGAGAGAAATCGATTCCAGCGCGTATTCCTTCGGGCACTTCGCCGTAGATGGCGCCTCCGGTGCTGGCAAACACCAGAGCGTCAACGCTGTGTGCGACACAGGCCGTCAGGATGTTGAGCGACCCGATGATGTTGACTTCAGCGTCCATTTGCGGTTCGCGGACGCTGACCGCAACGCTGGCCTGGGCTGCCTGATGGCTGACCGCCGTCGGCCTGAATGTCGCGAATGCTTTTTCCACCGCTGTCTTGTCACGAATGTCGCATTCGAAGAAATTGGCGTCCCGGGGCACGTTTTCGCGGCGGCCGGAAACAAGACTGTCCAGAACGGCAACGTCCCAGCCTTTGGCGATGGCTTTGTCGGCAATGTGGCTGCCGATGAAACCAGCACCTCCCGTAATCAGTAATCGCATCAATCTATTCTTTCGTTGGCCCGCAGCATGTCAGTGACCCGACTTACTGTGCGCCGGCATGCTTACACTTCATGAGCTGTTCGTGAGCCGAATGATAGTGAATTTCCGTGGCACGAGGTACAACGGATTCCGGGGATGGGCCACGGTCACACGGTACGGGGCATACTGTACCGGTCACGAGGCTTTCGCCGGTCAGCAGTTTGGACCTCCCACCGCCGGTGCGACCTGACTCGCTTCGCCGGCCGTGGTTTTTGCGAGCGGAGGAAGCGCCTCTTCAAGGACTCCCTTCACTTTTGGCAACAGTACAAGGCATTCCGCCACCATCCACGCCTGCAGCCCCAGGATCACGAGGCCGAATCCCGCCAGAAGGTAATTTGGCTCTGCGTTGTTCAGCCAACCGCCCTCATGAAACATGTTCCACCCCAAAGCGTACGCGGGAATAATCGTCATCATCAACACAGGAATGACCGCAAATTTGACGTTGCGACCCCTTCGAGTGAGAAAGAAAATGAGCACCATAAAGGCCAGTCCGGCCAGCAACTGATTGGTGGCACCAAACAATGGCCATAAAATGAGGCCACCTTTTCCGTATTCTCCGGCCGCATTGGGAATCATGGCCACCAGAGTCCCCAACACTACGGCCAATAATGTCGCTCCGTATTTGTTGGTCAGCGGTTTGATGCCGAACGAAGCACCCAGTTCCTGAACGACGTAGCGTTGCAGCCGAGTTGCGGTGTCCAGCGTCGTGGCGGCAAAGCATGCCACCAGGACGGCGATGATTCCGATGGACAATTCCAGGGGAATGCCCAGCGAGGTCACGAAGTTGGCTCCACCTTCCACGAATGCCCCGACCGTCTGCGGAAGCTTGAAATTGCCCCACCCGCCTTCCACGGAATAGCGGGATCTCCATGCCGCCTCACCAACCAGAGTCGTGCCCGAGGCATCGACCATGGGGACCAGGATTCCGGCGGCGTCTTTCTCGAACCGCCCCATGCCCACGCCGGCGCAACAGGCCAGAATGACAAGTACCGCCAAAGCGCCCTCCAGCAGCATGGATCCGTAACCAATGAACTGCGCGTCTGCTTCACATGCGATCTGTTTACTGGTGGTGCCGCTGCTGACCACACAGTGAAATCCGCTGCAGGCACCACACGCAATCGTGATGAATAGAAACGGCATAATTGGCGGAGCGTCGGCGGGAATATCGGCCGTGGCCACAATCGCTGGTGTACTTTCGGACAGGTCGGCCTTGCCCGTAAATCCTGCCACGGCAAGTCCTGCCACCAATAGGGTTAAAGCAACGACAAGCTGGTGGCTGTTGATGTAATCACGAGGCTGCAGCAGCAGCCAGACGGGCAACACCGAGGCGATAAAGCAATAAACCATCAACACGACCGTCCACGTCACGATGGGTGAATCGGCGATGAGGACTGACGTTGGCAACGTGATCGGACAGTAATAAACGCCCAGATAGACGGAAACATAAAGAATGGCCAATGCCACCAGCGACGGTATCAGAAGTGACGCATCGTGGTTGCGGTGTACATAGACTCCGATGGCGACCGCCAAAGGCATCGCGACCCACACAGACAGCACAGACTCCGGATACAGCGAGAAAATAATGGCGATCACAAGTCCAAAGATTGCCAGTACAATCGTCAGCGCGAAGAACAGGATCAGCAGGAACAGCAGTCGTGCCCGGGGATTGATCAGGCGACCGGCGACTTCTCCGATCGTCTGTCCTCGACTTCGAAGTGACACCATTAATGCGCCGAAGTCGTGTACTGCTCCCACAAAAATTGATCCCAGAACAACCCACAGTAAAGCTGGCAGCCAGCCCCAGAAGACGGCAATCGCCGGTCCGACAATCGGCCCTGTGCCGGCAATACTGGTGAAGTGATGGCCGAACAACACCTGCCGCTTTGTGGGTACGAAATCGATGTCGTCACGCAGCTCCTCCGATGGCACCAGAGCTGCATCATCGACCTGAAATATCTTCGTCGACAGCCAGCGTCCGTAGGTGTGATACGCCAGGATGAAGGCGGCGAATGAACCAACGGCGATACATATGGTCAGCATTTCGTCTCTCCGGAGGGGGTTCCATCCGTTTAAAATCGATGTCGTAAAACCGTGGAGATTAGTTGGCCTGCGGGCCACAGGCAATCGTCAATTCGGAAAGCGACGTTCCCTCGTGTTTCACGATACAACCGGTGCGATCGATTAAGTCCACACTAAGTCGCCGCAACACCCCTGGATTCGCCTGTTCGCCTGACCGGAACGGTCTGCAAAGACGATTCTGAACTGCGTCAGGCACGGTTAGCCAAACTTTGATAAGCATTAACGACGCGGCAACTGAAAGCGGTCGCTCCCATTTTCCGGTCACGTGCCGGAGAGATGCAGGAGAGCTGATCAGGAGTCGAAGGAATACACACGGAGGATTAAACGGATGTTGGTACTTTCACGTCAACGAGACGAAACGATAGTTATTGGAGATTCAATCCGCATCACTATCGTCGAGGTACGTGGTGACAAGGTCAGGATTGGGATCGACGCGCCGAAGGAAATTACCGTCCATCGGCAGGAAATCTACGACGCCATCAAACGGGAGAAGGAGGGAGCAGATCCTTCGGAAAAATGATCTGATCCTCACCCGATACAATAGTCAATGAAGGCCAGCTTCTTTAGCTGGCCTTTATTGTTTTGTGGCCTCCGCAGCCGCAGCTTCTTCGGCTCTGATCTTTCTGGCCGAGATGCTGCGAAACTCCCAGGGCAACGATGCGTTGGCCGGCAGACCGGACAGCACGGCCGAAAGCCTGCTGAAACTCTGTTCGCCACTGCGCCGTGTTTCGCTGATATTGTGCTGTTCAAGTGGGTCTTCGGAAAGATCATAGAACTCACCCGAAGAATATAGTTTGAACCGCTGGTCCCGCACGGCCCGGGTTTTGTAGTATTGAGTCAGGCACCAGCCTCGCGGCGCCGCCGTGGATTTGCGCCCCAGAATCTCTGCTGCGAACGACTGTCCGTCAATCTGAACGCCCTCGGGCAAAGCAGCGCCTGCGAACTCAGCCAACGTCGGCAGAAAGTCCGTCGCATCGACCAACAGGTCGCTTTCGCGACCGCCGGGCACCAGCTGCGGACAATTCACGATCAGCGGCATGTTGATGCCGCGTTCCGTCAGGGAATAGATTCCTTCCCCGGAAATTCGTCCATCGATTCTACCGCCCAGACTCTGAAAGGCGTTCTGGTCCGACCCGTTATCCGTACCATTGTCGACCACGATGAAAATGAGGGTGTTGTCGCACATGCCGGAATCGACAAGTCCCTGCTGCAGGCGTGCGACCAGATGATCGGCATAACTGAGCATGCCGGCAAACAATTCGCGAGATGTCAGATCCTGTCCGCGGTTGCGAGGTGTGTGAACAACGGGGATGTGGGTCAGAATTGTTGAGTAGTAAGCGAAGAACGGTTTGTTCCGCGGGCGACGAAAGAACTCCACAAGGTGATCGGCGAAGATGTCAGGACCGAATTGATCGGCCGTGTCCAGCAATTCGCCGTTTCGAATGACGTACGGATCCCAGTAACGTTTTTTATGAGCCGGATGTCCTTTTCGGCCCTCGGGGAATATGCAATAGTCGTCGAAGCCGTGCCTGTTCAGTGCGTCCTTCTGATCGGGATCAAACAGGTCGTTGATCTGCCATTTACCCGAGATACACGTGTCATATCCGGCGTCCCGCATGACGCGGGCCATGCACACTTCGCGTTTCCAGTCAAAGTAACCTCCACCGTAGATCGCCGGATCGTGGTGCGTATGCCATCCGGTTGTGAACGGGTAGCGACCTGTGAGCAGCATTGTCCGCGTCGTGCTGCAGACCGGCGTGACGTAGCAGTTCCGGACTTTTAAGCCGGTCCGCGCCAGTCGATCAATATTCGGCGTCTGGTTCTCCTGGCTTCCGTAGCAACGAAACCAGTCCTTGCCCACGTTATCCAGCAAAATGAACAGAATATTCGGACGAGAGTCCGCCTGAGCGAATGACGGCATCAGCCCATTCGCTCCGAACATCGCGACCACGCAGACAACAACGGTGTAGCGAGTCGCCCGCATTTGAATCCCCATCCTTCGCATCCCATGGTCCCCTGCGTTCGGCCGTTCTGAAGGTGGCGTGCTGTGCCGGCCGCACGACCGGTCCGAGGCGGTCTGAATCGCCACCACCAGTCGTACAGCCTAACTGTCCCGTACTCAGTATGCCACTACGTCACGCGATGTACCGGCCTACGTCTGTTCGTTCACGGGGCACAGGACGTCAGGAACGCAACCGGAAACAGCTTGCTGCAGCAGTTCATCAATGGACTCGGGGCTGAGTTGCAGGGGCTGAACGTTTTCCGACACGCAGATGCGCACGCGTTTGACGCAGTCGTCGAAGGCTGTGTTGGACATGGCGGCAACGATCGGGGATACCTCTTTGAGTGGTCGGTAAGTTGCTTCTGCCGCAAAGTAAATATCAACCTTGAATTCGACTTCGCGATGCAGAGGCGGCGCATCGATCAGCACGTCAACCGGACTCAGCGAAACCTTGTGCTCTGAACTAATCGATTGGGCCAGACGATTCGAACATTTCACGAGTTCGGGATAGGGCAACTGGCGAAGTGTTCGGTACAGGTCGGGTTTCTGAAAAAGACTGTACTCCACCAGACGCTTGTGTAGCCGCCGCGTGCCACCGAACAGACCGTCCGTGAGCTGTTCCGCCGGCCTGCCCCTGACCGCGTCGCGCAACGTGCGAATCATCTCCGGCTCCGTCAGGCGAAAGAGCTCCGAAAGATTCAGTGATTCGTGGACGTCATAGAACGCCCTGGCGAACATCGTGGTGGCCGATCGGACAGCGTGATGCCAATAAACTTCACTGAACATCACGTAGCGGGCAAACACCATCATTTCGGCGGCCGTTTTTCCCTTGGACGTGATCGCCAATCCGTCTCCCGCCTCGTTCAGCACCAGGGAGCTGATCAGTCTCTGGCGATCGAAGTTGCGACCATACGGAACTCCGCAGTGCTGGCTGTCGCGGCTCAGGTAATCCATCTTGTCAATGTCGATCGGCCCGGACAGAATCGATTGCCGCAGCCGCAGACTGGAATCATCGGACTGACCGATCAGCACCTGCAGAACTTCATCCGCCTCGACATTCCAGTGTTCCCGCAGTACTCGCGTCAAGTCGTTGTCGGGCCCCAGGAACTCCGATGCAAATGCTTCATGAGGAGGCATCTGCTGCAGGGCCAGATCTTCGACGGGGTGGCAGAAGGGCCAGTGTCCGATGTCATGAACAAGGGCGGCCACGATCAGCACTTCTGCATCATGTGGAGAAACGATGGCGGCGAATCTGGGGTCGTTGCCCAGTTGCCACAGGTACTGCAATGCGTTGTGATAGACTCCCAGGGCGTGCTCAAAACGGCTATGAATCGCACCCGGATAGACTCGAGACGCAAGTGCCAACTGTGTGACCTGTCTGAGTCTCTGAAATTCGCAGGTGTCGACAATGGCCCGAACGCGGTCGGTGAACGGGACGTCCTGTTCGACAGGGATCCGCAGGACGCCGCCAGCGGAGCGATTGCCGGACAGTTCCGGAATTTCACTGTAGGGATGAATCATCTTCGATTTCAGCGGGACGGCACGCAATCCGATTCTAAGGAACGCTCGGAAGAGAAAAGGATGCGTGAGAAAATGGTGACGTGTCTTTCCAAAAGACTCCAAAATCTGTGGTTTGGAACGTTGTTGTTGAAATTCCCCGGTCAAAACAGGGGTGTCGGTCTTCCGATTGCCCGGAAATTAGTGCCTCACTCGCGATGTAAACCGAATTCCCACTTGAGTTTCTGTTGCAGGAGTGTAACGATTCACCCTTCCGCTGACAGTTGGCGCGATCGTTTCGTATGAACTGTCGAGCAATCCGGTATTCGACGCGAGTTTACAGGGCGGTTTTCACCAGAATTCGGTGCTCTCCAGCCTCGCTCCGCCGACTGGAACAGGACATTGTTTCGCATCCGACAATCGGTCGGACGTTTCCACAATTCGTATTTCTTAACTCAATACACAGGTCTGTTTCGCGACAGGGAAAAGCAATCTCAGAATGGCGAAAGAAGAAGCAATTCAGGTTGAAGGCAACGTTGTCGAGGCCCTCGCAAACACTCAGTTTCGAGTGGAACTCGAAAACGGCCACCTGGTGATGGCACACGTGGCCGGCAAGATGCGCAAACACTTTATCCGCATCGTGCCAGGCGATCGTGTTGTTGTGGAAGTGTCCCCCTACGACCTGAATCGCGGTCGTATTGTGTACCGCGAACGATAGACGCACTTGTTCTGAAGAACATGTCGTATTTGAGTTAACTTCAGCGACCAACGGGACCGGACAAACAATTGCCGACCCGGAGTTTGAACTTGGTTGCGAACAGGCCGCGATAGGGTTGGCATTGAGCTCCGTGGAAAACTCACTTCCATTCGTTCGGATCTTCACCGACGGAGCCTGCCGTGGTAATCCCGGTCCCGGCGGTTGGGCCTGTATCCTGCGCCATCCCGCCAGCGGAAAAGAAAAAGAGTTCAGCGGTGGCGATCCGGAAACCACCAACAACAGGATGGAATTGCAGGCGGTTATCGAAGGACTCCGTCAACTGAGTCGACGCACAAACGTGGAGGTCATCACGGACAGCACCTACGTCGCTCAGGGCTGCCAGTCGTGGATGCCCGGTTGGAAACGCAATGGATGGCAAAGAAAGGTGGGAAGACAGCTGAAACCCGTCTTGAACGTCGAGTACTGGAAACAGCTGGACGAATTGCTGCCCAAACACGACGTGAGCTTCACGGTTGTCAAAGGCCATTCCGGGCACGCGGAAAACGAACGCTGTGACGAATTAGCGGTCGCCGCTGCAGAAGCTGCCCGTTGAATTGACGCAGCGGCGGCAGCGATGTCTGTGTGCTCGATCACCAATTCCGCCAAACCGCTCAGTCCCCGCAATTCGTCTTGGCAGATTATGCAAATACGATAGAATCCCCGGCTTGGAGCCAATACCGAATGGGTATGCACACTCTGGTTCGCGGGATTCAATGTCTTCCGCACCAGGTTTCGTTTGTCGCGTGCATGTCTGAGCGGATTCTGCCCCAGCCTGTTGGCAACGTAGGTCGCTCGGTGTCGATCGCCCAAACGTTTGCCGTTGTCCTTCAACAACAATCGCTCATCAAGGATTGACCGAGATGAAGTTTTCGTGGCTCTCTCTCCTGCTTCTGCTTTGCGGCAGCCTGTTTTTCGGATGCAGTGAATCCGATACGGATACTGCGGCGTCGGACGCTCCTGCCAGTGATACGCTGGGGACACCAACCGACGCACCGACTGCGTCTGACAATAGTGACGCACCCGTTGCGGACGACCCCGTCATCGCTGGAATGTCAGAAGACTTCGCGGACCTGCCCAAAGAGTTCGCGGAGATCAAAACAGCTTATGACACGAGTCCTGCGAGTTCCGATGCTTTAGGCAATTACGTCGGTACCCTGGAACAGATCGGAATGATGCAGCAGCAACTGGGCAACCAGGATGCCGCTGACGAGGCATTTGTGCGTGCCGCGGAAATTCTGGCGAAAGCATTGGCGACCAATGTGGAATTCTCTGCCCAACTGCTCGGACTGGTTCCTGACGTGTTTTACAATCAGGCCTGCGTCCTTGATCGGCAAGGCAAGGCGAAAGAGGCCTTAGACTCGCTGACTCAGGCGGTCGAGGCCGGTTTGCGAGGTCCTCGTCAAGTCGATCTTGAGAAGCTCCCGGCTGATCAGAAGCTGGCGTCGGCCACGGCACTGCCGGAATTTGCAGGGAAGCTCGCCGAATGGGAAGTTCAGTTTGCCGAGTTGAAAAAGAAGCAGGAAGAGCAGCTCATTCAACACGCCAAAGAGGAACTCGCTGCAGGCGAAGGCTTCCCCTTTGATTTTGATCTGACGGACGTCAATGGCAAGCCGCTGAAGCTTGCTGCACTGAAAGGACAGGTTTGTATAGTTGACATCTGGGGCACGTGGTGTCCGCCCTGCCGTCAGGAGATTCCGGCCTTCGTTAAGATGCAGGACAAATACGGCGAGTACGGGTTTCAGATGATTGGCCTGAACCAGGAACAGGGGCCCAGCCCGGAAGCTAACATCAAAATCGTGACGGATTTCATGGCGAACAACAGCATGAATTATCCCTGTGCCATGATCCCTGATGAAGTGATGGCACAGGTGCCCAACTTTGAAGGGTTTCCCACGACTATGTTTATTGATCACCATGGTAAGGTGCGTCTGAAGTCCGTCGGATTGCATGATTACGCCTACATGGCTGCCATTGTGGAAACGCTTCTGCAGGAACAGGCGGCGGAAGCTAAGAGTACCGCCACCAACTAAAGCAACGTTTGTCCGGACTTGATGTGTGCCACTGGCTTCGCCAGTGCTTTTGAACGGGTGTGCATTCTCTCGGTCGCGCGTAGCTGAGTTTTCCCGTATCGGAGTTCGTTCGTCGCGTGCACATCCGAGTAGATTCCGCTGTCACGGGGCGACGCGTTGTTATGGCAATCAAGACCTGCCTGTTTGATATGGGCAATGTTCTATTGTATTTCTCGCACGACACGATGTGCCGAAATGCGGCCGCCGTGTCAGGCGCGTCCGAGGACCGGGTTCGTGATGTTCTGCTGAATTCCGGTCTGCAGTGGCAGCTTGAACGTGGCGAGATCTCAGAACGTGAATTTCACGAAGGTTTCGAACGTCAACTTGAAGCGACTGTCGAGTTTGACGCATTGAAGTATGCGGTCGGAGACATCTTCCGGTTAAATCAGTCGATCGTTCCCCTGCTGGCAGAACTGAAGCAACTGGGGCTAAGGCTGGTGCTGCTGTCGAACACCAGTATTACGCATCTGCAATTCATTCAGGACAATTTTGACGTCCTGAATGCCTTTGATGCTCTCACCACGTCCTACCAGGCTGGTGTCCTGAAACCGGAATCCAAAATCTACGAGGATGCTCTCAGCAAGGCAGACTGCGCACCGCACGAGTGTTTCTACACCGACGACATCGAAGAATACGTGACCGCTGCCCGAAACTTTGGCATCAACGCCGAAGTGTATTCCGACACCTCGAAAACTCGGACGGTGCTGCAGGCTCTGGGAGTCATTGTGTCTTCGTGATTGGTCACCCTGCGTTGCGCAGCAACAGGAGCACCATGACTGTGGCGGACACGTAGTGCCCGCTGCCAGCGGGCTCGTCAGTGTGCATCAGCACGCAGGCTGCGTGCACTACGGACCTGACGCTGTGTGGCACCGTTTGCTTGCGAACGGTTTGCCGCAGGCACAAGAGGCGGTGATGGAACAGCCGGATCGCAATCAACGCCGCAGAAATGAGCCTCCTGTTGCTGAGTAACCGCGGCCGCTCAGGGATTGTCTGTCTCACGGATTCTGAACGGGTTGCGTGCTCAGGACTACTGATCCTCGGTCGACTTCGTTCGCCAGAGCTTCAGATATCTGGCGGCAGGAATCGAACCGACTCTGGTGCGGCCTTTGCCAAGCGACTCGGCGACCTGAGTAAGGCTGTTCGTGCGAATCGCATCGCCATGCACATAATCCTCGATCGCCTGCGCGGACGCTTCGGCTGCCTTTCTGTTCTCGGCGGACAACAATCGGCACAGCAGTCGGCGGAAGTGGATGTCCTGCGGTGCCGTGTGCCATTTTGCGTCTGACAACTTTCGGGTCGGCATGCTCAGCAGTATCGTCTCTGACTTAGTCGGGACGTCGCCACCGACCAGCTTTACCACTTCCGCCAGGATCATTGACGCGTCCGTCTCACTGGGCTGAATGAGGGCAAAGTTGGCGATCACGCGGTTCCTGTCGGCCACCAGGACCGTGACGTTGACGTTGCGGTTCAACCCATAGCGGCCGGGGCCCTCGGAACCATCGACCGAAACGCCCAGCGGTAGTCCTGTGCCCCACCAACTTATTGACTGCCGCAGATATTCTGTGGCTTCATGATGGTCGTCGTTGAGCCACACCACGCCGGCCACCAAACCGTCATTGGCACGCATCTGCGAGTAGTGCATCAGTACTCGCGTCAGTCGCGCAGCGGGCCGGTTGGCGCCGTTCACGAATACAAGCAACGTTGGTTTGTCACAGGCCGCTGGCGAAAAATCGGTGATCGCTTCGTCTTCCGTTTCCGTATAGGCCATAACAACCTTCAACGGCGGAACCTTTTCACCAGGCTGGGGGCCGGAAAACACGACTGCGTCATCCGCCGCCGCCGTACCGCCGACTGCCAGCAGTACTGTCGAAATTGCAGCTCGTATTATCAGCATGTCAGTCCCCAATATTTCCGCGAATCCCAACGCAACATGGTAGCATCATGTGAAGGGACTCGCCCCGTTGAGGTCCCGATTGTTCTCGTGGATAACTCCCCAGCGTCGCCAGGTTCGTCTAACCGCGCGGGCAGCGCCCCGCGCTTCGACCTTACTGTTCCGACACAGGCACCAATCTGATGTAGTCGACGCCAACCATGTAGCTTTTGGCGGCTCTGGGATGGGCACCTGTGATTTCAAGACTGAGCCGATGCTCGCCCGCAGACAGGGTCACACCGGGATATGACAGGACTCCCGTTGTGGTCACGTCCGGCACGCTGTACAGGTCCAGTGCCGGATCAATGACTCGGTCGTCAATCGACAACTTTACGATTCCATAATCGCGTGCTTTCGTGAAAACCACCTCCACCGCGTAGGTGCCGTCTGCTGCAACCGGAATCGCGAGAGCCAGTCGATCACCGGGTTTTGCGCCGGTCCACCACAGGTGATCGGCGCCGCTCCAGCGGCCAGCCTTGAATCCGCCCATTGGCTGGCTTTGGACTTTGCCGGCTGTCTTTTCAACAATTTTCAGACTCTCGCCTTCCAGTGCTTCCGGGACTTTGCCGGTCGCCGCGTCAATCGGGGATGGTGGGCCCGACGGGGCAACCTGTCGCGGGCTGGCGAGATACGCGATCAGATCCCGCGCGTCTTCCTTCGCCAGAGAGTCCAACTGCCGCTCCGGCATCATGGATACCTTGCTGAGCGTCCGTTCTTCGATCTGGCTCTTCGCCACGACGACCTTGTCATTGATGGTCTGAATTGTCAATGCGCTGTCTGTTTCAAGTTTCAGCAGGCCGCTGACGACCTGACCGTTTAACAAAGCCACCACGGTCATCTGATAAGTTCTTCCGACAACTGCACTGGGGTCGAGAATGTTGTCCAGAATATAATCGAGATTGGCTCGGTTGGACCCCGTGATATCCGGACCGATGTCTCCTCCCGTGCCCAGCAGCCGGTGACAGTTCTGACAGGTCTTCATGTAGACACGCCGACCGTTGCCAAGGTGGGCCGCGGCCAGAAACTTTGGGTTGAGTGTTTTCTTCCACTGAGCGATCTGCACCTTTCGATCGGCTGATGATTCGCGAATGTCGCCCCAGTGTTTCCTGAGCAGGTCGCTGAGGGACGAGTTCTTGAACGCAAGGATCTGCCGCACGTGATACGCGTGCAGATCACCGGCCGGAATCTGATGTTTGCCGATCGACGTCAGCAACTGAGTCGTCCAGGTCGGCCGCGACACAAATGTGCTGATCGCATCGGCACGCGCAGCCGGAGGGAACGAGTCGTAGCGCGACAGCAGAATTCCTGGAACAGAATCGTTGCCAAGTGCGCCAAGGGCTCTGATGGCCGCGCCCTGCAGTTGCGCGTTGTTGAGCACGGAATCTTTCAGCAACACAAGTCCCGCCTCAGAATCCTGTGCCCGAACAAGAACATCCAGTGCCTGCTGCCGACGTTTGATGTCCTGTTTCGGATTGCCCAGTAGCTTTCGCATTGGAGCCAGCACCCGCTGATCGCCAAAGATGATTGCCAGTTGGTCGGCCTTGTCGCGGAGAACCTGGTCGTCGGCCCTGGACAGTTTTGTGTACGCCGTCTGCCATGCCCCGGGCATCGGGATGTCGACTCGGCCCTCGAAGGCCGCCAGCATTTCATCCAGAATCAGCTGTTGGATTTCCGTGTCTTCCGCGCGGTCCAGCGTCGCCACCACGGGAGCGATGGTGTCCTGCTGGGCGGACGCTCGCCGGAAGATGTAACGCCGCAACAGCGGAAACTTCGTCTGCAGAGCCAACGCGGTCGCTCGGTTGGCGTCCGTTGGCACCAGCGGTTCAATCCCGTACCACAACAGCAACGGAATATTATGATCATCGACATCCTCTGCGCGACCTGCCAAAGCCGTGGCCAGTGACCATCGCTGCTGCAACGGCAGTCGCTGCAGAGCCGAGGCAAGGTACATGCGCACGACTGCGGAAGGATCGCTGGTGGCCAGCGACGTCATCGCTGTCTGCACTTCCGACGATGCTTTTCGATCTTCGAGCGTCAACTGAATGGTCCATGCGCGGATGTACTCTTCACTGTCCTTCAACAGTTGTATGGCCTGGGTTTCGTGCAGGCCGTCCAATGCGTGCAGTGTCCAGAGATAGCGCAGGCGTCGATCGACGGTACGGGTCGTATCTGCGGCAGCGGCCCACAGACTGTCGACAACCTGCGGGGAAGGGCCGATTTCCATCAGTCGCTTGCGAGCCATTCGGACGTGCCAGTCATTCCTGTGCTCGTGGGCGGCGAGGAGCTGTTCGGCCGTCCATTGAGACGTGTCCAGGGCGATTTTCTGGTCCGGGGTTCCATAAGAAATTCTGTAAATTCGTCCGTTGCTGCGGTCCCAGATTTCAGGGTCTCGGCGGTGGCAGGCGTTCTTGTCGTACCAGTCAATCAGGTACACGCTGCCGTCGGGACCGCAGCGCAGGTTGATGCCTCGGTAATAGCGGTCGTTGGCGAACAGAAAATCGTCACCGTGATGGCCGACATAGCCTGAACGACCTTCGACCGGTTCCAGCAGGTCGTTGTTGATGCGATTGCCATGGATATTGCTGAAGAAGATCTGGTTGCGG
>JAPYTO010000031.1 GCA_029941865.1 Fuerstiella sp.
TCGGTTCGTCGATCGGCATGCCCATCATCGCACCGCTGAAGGAAAACGGCACCTACGGTGACGCCTTCGGCGATTTTTCCGGAAAAGAAGCCATCGCACCGGAAACCGCGGAACTGGTCATCGAGAAGCTGAAAGAGAAAGGCCTGCTGGTTGCCGTTGAAACATATCCACACGTTTACCCGCACTGCTGGCGAACGGGCGACGAACTGGTCTTCCGACTGGTCGACGAATGGTTCATCAACATGGATTGGCGGGACGAAATCAAAGACGTGACTCGCCAGATTCGCTGGCTGCCGGACAGCATCGACGGCCAAAATCGCGAAGTCGAATGGCTGTCCAACATGAGCGACTGGATGATTTCCAAGAAAAGATTCTGGGGACTCGCCCTGCCCGTCTGGGTCGACGAAGAAACCGGCGACTTTGAAGTAATGGGGGCGCTTCACGAACGACCGGGCGATGACGGTGGCAGCCTGGAAGAACGAGTCCGAAAAGACGCCGCTGCATTTCGAGCAGATGGGAATGACAAAAATGCAAGGGCCGTCGAAGACGGCTGGGATGAATTCGAGGGCCACACACCTCACCGGCCGTGGATTGACAAAGTCAGGATCCGCAACCCAAAGACCGGCAACGTGATGACTCGCATCGAAGACGTCGGCAATCCGTGGCTGGACGCGGGGATCGTTCCGTTCAGCACGATGAACTTCAACGAACGCTACAGTACTGACGAACTGAACTGGGCCGACTGGTATCCAGTTGACCTGGTCACGGAGTGTTTTCCCGGCCAGTTCCGCAACTGGTTCTATTCCATGCTGTCGCTGTCCACGATGATGCGTTTCGATCCGGACGGCAAGCGCACGCCGGAAGAAAAGAAACCGTTCCGCACACTGCTGGGACATCGTCTCGTGCAGAACGAACAGGGGAAGCCGATGCACAAGTCGGACGGTTCAGCAATCTGGTTCGAAGAAGCAGCTGAACAACTCGGCGTTGACACCATGCGGTGGATGTACCTTGCTCAGAATCCCGCCACCGACCTACGATTCGGCACGCGGCATGCGGATAAGCCAGTCACGCTGAATACGCCGGAGGGCCCGATCTCCGAAACCAAAGAAGGCGTTCCCACGGCAACAGTCACCAGCGGTCCGGCCGATGAAACTCGTCGTCAGATTCTGATCCCATTGTGGAACTGCTACAAATTCTTCATCGACTATGCCATTGCGGATGGGTTCGAAGCGTCTGATGCACTGCGTCAGCGAGTCACCCAAAACAGCCATCAATGGGATGGCGATGGCTACACGTCTATTGCAGACCGTCCGGAAATCGACCGTTGGGTGCTGTCCAAATTGCAGTCGCTGGTCGAAACCGCCCGCCGGGAATTCTCAGATTACAATGTCGCCGGATTCTGTGAGGCCGCCGCTCAGTTCATCGACGATCTGAGCAACTGGTACATCCGCCGCAACCGCCGCCGCTTCTGGCGCAGCAAAGACGCCAGCGACACCGACAAAACCGCCGCCTACGAAACACTCTACGAAGTGCTGGTCACGCTCTGCCAACTGTTGGCTCCGTGCATCCCGTTCCTGACCGAACGCATGTACCACAACCTCGTCCTTGGCACCGACATTTCCACCGCTGCCTTCCCCGACTCAACTTCTCTACCCGTCAGCGTACACCTGTGCGACTATCCAACGCCTGACAAATCTCTGTTGGACGTAGCGCTGAACAAACGCATGGCGGCCGCTCAGCTGGTGGTGAAACTGGGACATAAACTGCGAGAAGAAAACACCTTGCGAGTTCGTCAGCCTTTGGCCGAACTTCAATTCGCAACTGCCGATGCCGCGACCGCTGCAGCAATTGCTCAACTCACAGACGTCATCAGCGAAGAGCTGAATATCGAACAAGTCACACAGCAGGACAACCTCGACGACCTGGTCGGTTACAGCTACAAGCCCAACCTGAAGACACTCGGTCCAAAATACGGCAAGCTGCTCGGTGTGTTACGAACCAGACTCCCGGAACTCGGTGACGCCGTGCTCGGCCCGTTGCGTCGCGGTGAAGACATATCCATCGATATCGACGGCAACAGTATCGAACTGACACCTGCAGATGTGCTCATCAGCACCGAGCAGGCAGACGACTGGGTGTGCAGAGATGAATCCGGAGTGCAGATCGCCATCAGCACCGTGCTGACCGAGACCCTGATCCGCAAAGGCATGTCCCGAGACTTCGTGCGCCACGTCCAGCAACTTCGCAAAGACGCCGACTTAAACATTCAGGACCGCATTCGCATTGAATACCACTCTGAAGACAACGTTGTCCAGGCCATGGTCGCCGAATGGGGCGACTACATCTGCGGAGAAACTCTGGCAGATGGAATTGCTTTCAGTACGACATCCCCAGGGTACGCAAAGTCTGTCAGTGTCGGCGACGTCGCGACGACGGTGTGGATTATTGCCGGTGTTTGATAGCGGAGTTGCCTTTCAGAGACGGTGAAGAAGGGGACCGCGACGCCGGCGGACGTCAGCGAGTCACCTCAGACCATGACGCCTTTGCGGGCGCCGGGCATGACCCGGATGCCGCCTGATAATTCCCACACCAGAGGCCTGAGGAGGAATCCTAAGGCCGTCTGACCGACTGCGAAATGGTTGCATCGAACTGCTGTCGTGCTCACACTGGCGAATCAGGCAATATTGTTTTCTTTCGCCGGAGCACATGATGGCACTGTTTTCGTCAACGCAGATTTCATGGAGTGAACCATGGTTCTTCTTGATTCGCATTCGCACGGCAGTCGGGTGGATGCCGCGCGTGGCGACAGCTTTTGTCGTGGTGGCAGTGATGTTTCTGTCCACGTACTTTTTTGACGACGGACGGTTCGGACTCGTCGAAGCAGGTTTACTCAGTCTTGCCTGCGGACTGGCAACCCTGCTGCTGCTGGACAAGGGCAATCTGCAACGGGAAGTCAGCGTCCAGAAAGACAGCATCAGCATTAGCAGTGCCATGGGCAGGACGTGGCACTCGATCTTCAAACTTCAGGACATCGAATCCGTTGAGCTGATGCGGGCCGAAGAATGGAACTACTCCGTGAACGGCATGCTGATTGATCATGGTGACGACGACTTTTTCCTCGTGGCCATACCGCACAAGGTGTCGCTGGAAACCCTGGCAAACATCCTGTACCGCATGGATTTAGCCATCAGTCTTTCTGACTGGTCACCGCCTGACGGCGATTCACGACATCAGGTCAAAGACGAGATTCCTCTGGAAGCCGAACGAGCCGTTGGCAACATCGACAATGAATCGCTGGCAGACGTCGAAAAGGCACTTCTCTCACCAGTCCAGATCGCGATGCAACTGAGCATCGCACTTGGTCCACTGCTGCTGGCGTTGATCGCGGCTGTGATCGCCGGAGTCTACCTGTTCCGAAACTGGGCCGATGTGCCGTTGCTGAACAGGTGCGTGATCGGTGGCGGAGCCTTCGCAGGACTGGCGGTGTCGTTCCTGTACATGATCAAGATCGGCCAGTTCATCTCTGCGGCCTATGGCATCCGAATGGCGAAAGCATCACTACAACGGCGAGGCACATCGATGTTCAGTGGCCTGGAAGAGGACCTCGTCACCGTGGAACTGTTTTCACGTGACAAGTGGACATCCATGGCCATCACGGAGAACGACTTCGGTTTTCTGCAAATTGGTCGACAGCAACGACGGCTGAGATTTGAAGGCAACAAGAATCGCTGGACGCTGCCCTTCGGTGCCTTAACAACATGCCGCATCGAAGAGAGCATTGTCGGCAGCGAAGGAGATGAAAATGCGGAGAGGCGTTATTACGTCGTGCTGGCCGCTCAACACGAAGAAGACGAGGAGTGGGAATACGGTTTCATTTACACTCGGACAGAAATCGGCAATGACAGCCACGAACGCCGACACGACCGGGCAAAACTGCTGTTCACGCAACTGGCCGACGCAATCGGAAACTGATTTTCCGCAGGCCTGCAGGGTACGTCCAGGCATGCGGAATGTACTGTCAAAATCACGTTTTCTGAACGAATGATTCCAGCGTGCCGATACCTGTGGTAGACTTTTAGATTCTGATTCCCCACCCCACCTCACCCCCCCCCCTCCTCACGCGCCACGCCAGACGGAGATCCCACCATGCTTTCGATCACTGGCCGTCCACTGAAGGGACGTGCGAGCAGACTCTGTGATGGCCTGTCGCGCCGTGACATTCTTCGCGCTGGAACACTGGCCGTTGGTGGCCTAACGTTGCCTCAACTTCTGCAGGCCGAACGGGCAACCGGGATTCGCGATTCGAAGAAGGCGGTCATCATGATCTACATGTGCGGTGCTCCCGGGCATCAGGACATGTATGACCTGAAGATGGATGCTCCAACGGAAATCCGTGGATCATTCAAACCGATTCCTACCAATGTGCCAGGCATCGAAATCTGTGAACACATGCCTCGTCTGGCCGGTATCATGGATAAATGCGTGCCACTGCGAAGCATGTATGGCTCGCCCAGTGGTGCTCACGATTCGTTCATTTGCTACACCGGTCGTAAGGTGCCCAATCAACCGGCGGGCGGCTGGCCGTCAGTCGGCAGTGTCGCCTCAAAAGTCCTGGGTGCGCGGAACGAAGCCGTGCCACCGTTTGTGGGCCTGTCACCGGATGCCGGCCATCCGCCGTACGGTTCTCCAGGCCATCCCGGATTTCTGGGCATCGCTCATTCCGCGTTCCGACCGTCGGGCCCGGCGCAGAACGACATGAAGCTGCAGGGCATCGACACATCACGGCTGGACAATCGCAGAGCACTGCTGACCAGCGTAGACAGTCTGCGTCGGGACATCGATGCCAGTGGAACGCTGGCAGGCATGGACACGCTGACTCAGCAGGCCTTCGACATTCTCACATCGACATCGCTGGCCAACGCTCTGGACATCTCAGAAGAACCTGCCGCAGTGCGTGAACGGTACGGCAAGGGCGACCCCAAACGCTACGGCGACGGAGCTCCGCGGAATCTGGAGCACTTCCTGATGGCACGCCGCCTGGTAGAAGCCGGTTGCCGAGTCGTCACGTTGAACTTCGGCCGCTGGGATTTTCACAGCAACAACTTTAACGGCATGAAGGACACTCACCTGCCGCAGTTCGATCAGGGCCTGTCCGCGTTAATCGAAGATCTGCACAATCGAGGCATGGCAGACGACGTGGCCGTTGTGGCGTGGGGCGAATTCGGTCGCACGCCTCGCATCAACAAGGACGCCGGTCGAGACCACTGGCCCCAGGTCGGTGGTGGACTGCTGGCCGGAGGCGGTTTCCGCACGGGGCAGGTGATCGGAGCGACCGATCGCCTGGGTGGAGAAATTGCCGAGCGTCCTGTTCATTTTTCCGAAGTCATCGCCACATTGTACCGTCACCTTGGAATTGATCCCGACGCGTTGAAGCTCAACGACCTCACTGGGCGACCTCAATATCTGCTGGAGAAGACGACTCCCATGCCGGAATTGGTATAACAGGAACGGTCAAAGTGTGTTCATGCGCTGTCCTGCAGTTTCTCGTAGAGCCTGATCAAAGATGTGGCTTCGCGTTCGAGAGAGAATTCGGCCCGCACCAAGTCCAGCCCTGCCTGTTTTTGTGATTCGACTCGTTCCGGGTGATCCAGGTAAGTGGCGATCGCATCCTGCAATGCCGGGCCGTCGCCCGCCGGCACAAGCAGACCGTTTTTTCCGGGAGTAATCATATCCTCGTAAGCACCTGCATCCGATGCGACCACGGCCGTTGCTGAAGCCATAGCTTCCAGGGGCGTCAGGCCGAATCCTTCGTTCCGCGACGGCGCGACATACAGGTCGATGCGCTGATACCACGGTTGAATGTCATCGACCTCACCCAGAAACACGACGCGATCGTGAAGTCCCGCCGCATCGACTTCTTTCTGAAGCTTCCTATGAAACGCCGCATGTTCCGTAGTGGTTCTGCCGGCAATCACGGCGGTCCAGCCCACATACTTAGGAATGAGGTTGATCATTGCGCGAACGAACAGGTCCGTCCCCTTTTGTTCTCTGACGCGACCGAAACAGCCAATGAGCTTTTGGCCCTGGAACTGCTGACCGGCGCTGATGTCCTCAGCAGAATCGGCAGGGCGAATATTGTCGACATCGACACCGTGCCAGATCACGTCGTGTGGCACTTTCAAATAGCTGCCGGAACGGGAATTCCCAGCCACCACATAATCCATGCGCGCGATGAGCCAGCGAGTATAGGCCTTGTGTTCGCGCTGGGCGTCCGAGGTAAACATGACCTTGAGTTTCATTCGCAGAATATCGCGCAGGATAATACCCGGGAGCATTTCGACATTCCGCCGAGCGTGCCACACCCGATACTTAGCTCCGCGAGGCGACTTCCAAAGACGCCACAGATCACGAAAACGAATCCGAGGAAACTCTGCAGGGAGACCGGGGCCAAGTGCTGCAATCGGGTATCCCAACTGACGTTGTCTGGGCACTAGCTGCACAATCGTCGATGTCACGCCTGACAATCGCCGCTTAAAGTTTGGAGCAATTGTGCGAATATCGCGAATGTCAATTCTGGCTGTCATGAACTGCCCGTCACCTATCAATTACAGCGTATTACGCTTTAGAATATACATAATGACGGCGTCATTGGGGAATAGCGCCGCACCCGGGCAATTCGCCTTCAGCCTGACATCACAGAAACTGAACCAGGACGTGTGCGACACGCGTTCCTGCGTCAATACCGCGTGTTCAACAGACAGCATCAGCAGAAAGAACAGATGCCGGATTAGTCGGCATAGACACAGTAGCGGCTCCGGCGGTCGTCCAGGTCATCAACCAATTGCTGCCGGTCAGTGAATTCGTTCAGACGTGACCGCTGGTCCAGCATCCGCAACAGCATTTTCAAGTAGGTCACATCGCTTCCGTGAAAACTGTCGATCGCCTCCGTATCGTCAGAGCCACATGATGCCATCGACTGGAATTCGTAGTATTCGAACCCGTGTTCCAGAAACAACGGCCTGACTTCATCGCCAATCTGAGCAAGGTAGCCGTGTTCTCCCGACTGTTCCATCTGGTCATAGAGGGCGTCCATCAACGGCGGCACGAAAGCGATCACATAGATTCCGTTTTCAGCACAGTAGTTCAGCAGTTCCCGAACCTCTTCCACGGCCTGTGAATCGACACGATCGGCACCAACGAATCGTCTAATCTGTGGAAACTGAAAATCCTCCCCCGTCGAACCCGCCTGCAGCAGTTTCGTAACGTGGTTGCCATAGCTGAACGAGCCGTCATTTCGAAATCCAATCCGATTACAGACAGCATTCAGTCCAACACACGTGATCGAAGCTTCAGCATTCAGTTGAGCCGGCCGCACTTTTCCACGAACCACATCTTTGTACAGTTTACGGATCGACTTGAATCCCTTCTGCAGGCTTTGAGACGTGTTTTCAGTCCAGTCGCTTGACGTTCGGCTTGTGGGTCTGCTTAGCCACTCCGTGTTGAACATCCACTGATCAAGTCCGATCAGCAATATATCCGGATGATGTGATGTGGGAACAACTGTCAGGAACTCACGAAACTCCGTAATCGGGGAAACGGTGTAGCCAGCGTTGTAGAACGAACTGACAAACATCTCCTTG
This sequence comes from Fuerstiella sp., assembly GCA_029941865.1. GTDB lineage: Bacteria > Planctomycetota > Planctomycetia > Planctomycetales > Planctomycetaceae > Fuerstiella. The sequence continues at coordinate 7,641 of JAPYTO010000031.1, forward strand.
CGGAAGGCCAGAACGCGAGATGATCCCAGCGCGACAACCGACTGTCGCGGAAGCGTCGTGAGACGGCGATGCTTCAGATAACCATAGTTCTGTTCGTTGTAAGAAAAACCGATCAGCGTTGGCCTGCTGTTCAGCTGCGAAATCACTTCTTCGAGGTCGCAGAAACTCTCACCTGACCACGCCAGTATGATGGCCGGAGGAGTACACAAAATCACAATCGGCAGCAGAAAAATCAAATTCCGTCGCACAAAGGCTCGGAGCGAATTCTTCTGCAGGACTGTCGCCAGGTGATTGTCGCAGGTCATCGAAGTTGCATTTCAAAATTGAAAATAAATGAAGTCCTGCTGTTCTCCGCCAAAGATCAGAATCAGCAGGAGAACGGCATAGTAGGTTGCCCACCTTGCGGGAAGCGGTAGCGGTTTCGCAGGTAGTTCCAGCGGGTGCTGCCGCCCTCTCTGCACCCACTCGGTGATCAGAAATCCGGCTATGATGGCAAACAGCCCACTTGGCACGTAAATGCTTTTTGACACCATGTCAAAAGCGAATATGCGCCCTAGAAACGCGAAGGCGTGAGTCAGCGATTCCGCGCGAAAGAAAACCCACGCAAGGACCGTCAGTCCAAAAGTGGTGCCAATCTGAAACACTTCCCGAAATGTAGGCAGCAGTGCAGGCGAGGAGCCTTCCGTTTCGACAAACCGCCGATTGATCCCGAGAATCTGTAGAGGAAGAAAGTACAATGCGTTCAGAAAGCCCCACACAACAAACGTCCAGTTAGCCCCATGCCAGAGGCCGCTGACGATGAAAACGATGAATGTGTTTCTGATCATTCGGGCCGTTGAGCATTTGCTGCCTCCCATTGGGAAATAGACGTAATCGCGAAACCACGTCGATAACGAAATATGCCAGCGTCTCCAGAATTCAGCGATATCCCGGGAGAAGTAAGGAAAGGCAAAATTGCGTTTCAGCGACATGCCGAAGAGTCTTGCCGTGCCGATGGCAATATCTGAATAGCCTGAAAAATCGCAGTAGATCTGCAGTGAGAAGCAGAACGCCCCCAGCAGCAATGAAAGACTGTTGTATTCTTCATAGCCGGAAAACGCCTCGCCCGCGCAAATCGCACAGTTATCTGCGATGACCACCTTCTTAAATAGACCCCATAGAATCTGTCGCAGGCCATCGAACGCTTTGGCACAGTCAAACTGGCGGCTGGTCAAAAACTGAGGCAGTAGGTGTCCCGCACGTTCGATCGGCCCCGCCACAAGTTGAGGGAAAAAACTCACGAACGCTGCAAACGCCAGCAGATCACGTGTCGGTTCAAGTTTCCCGCGATAGACATCGATCGTGTAACTCAGAGTCTGCAGTGTGTAGAAGCTGATGCCGACGGGTAGAACAATGTTCAACGAGTGAATGCTCAGTTCGACCCCCAGGAAGGAAAACGAAGAGACCAGTGAGTCTGCAAAGAAATTGCAGTACTTGAAGAAGCCAAGGATGCCCAGATTCGTGACAAGACTTGTCCACAGCAGCACCTTTCTTCTGCCCGGCGCGTTTGTGGCCCCCAGGCCCAACCCGACGCCGTAGTCGACCAGAGTGCTGATGGCGATCAAAGAAAGAAACCGAACGTCCCACCATCCATAGAAGACATAGCTAACGACGGCAACAAACAGGTTCTGCAACCAAACGTGTCGACTCGCGACAGTCCAGTAGAGCAGAAAGACAATGGGCAGGAAGACTGCAAAATCGACTGAATTAAACAACATCAGGAATGCCTTCAGCGGTTCAGCATGCTGGAACGACGCCCTGCAAATGAGCTGTGCAGATAAGATTACGGTGAGCTGTCGGACTTCGGGCCGTGATCGGCTGGAGTCGTCTCAGAGTCTCCGGATGCGGATAACCTGTGCATAGTTTCGACAAGTGATGTGCTCAGCGAATTACGCGGCACGTTGGCGGTATTTGTTCGACAGCCATGCGCAGGTCTTAACCATGCGGCAAAACACATTTTCAGAGGTTCGCGCGATACGACTCAGCCAGGGCCGGTAAAGTCGAATCCCATTGGGGACAAGGGTTTTTCCGTTGTGCCCCACGTACCGCATCGGGTCAAAATCAAACACTTCAAAACTGGCCACACGAGCAGCATTCTGAGGATCTTTCGGAGCCAGATCCTGCCCAAGTAACCGAAGAAATTCGACTGATGTCGACGGATTATAGGAAATGTCCAGTTGGTCAAAGAACGACGGTCCGAGCATGATGGCAGGCTTTCCCATCCAACAGGCCTCCACCGTGACCGTTGAACCAAAAGTAACAACGACATCGCTCCATTCGATCAATGTATACGTATTGGCAGTATCCGTTGGGTAATAGACAACGGTGTTAGGCAGACTGTTCACGCCCGCGAAGGGAGTCGTAATATCGCTGGCCATATCCGCCTGATTGGGATGAAACCGGATGCAGAACAGGTACTCCGGATACTCGCGGCACGCCTGGTCGATCACCGAAGCATAGTCCGGAAAGGGCGACTTCCATTCCTGCCCCAGCGATTCGAATTCATCCTGGCTGCTCAGGAAGATACTTACTTTTTTCCGAAATTCGTCACTCCGGGGCGGTTCAAAAGCCGCGGCATGCTTCTTCGCGTACTTGTTGGTGCTCGGTCGGCGTCTATCGTCGAAGTACTCCTTCGCAACTTCAAAGTCCGCAGCATGGGTCAACATGCGCTGCTGAATCTTCAGGCGGTCATGAGCAGTATGCCCCTGAAAGACGATCGGCTTTATGCGCGTCGTCACTTCCAGCGTGTTGAAGGCAATTCCCTCAGCGCGAGCAGCAATCAGACAGAATCGCGAACAGGCGTGTCGCCCATTGAAGACCTCAATTCTGGCGGGCCGCACACGCTTCAATACAGACTTCATCGACTGCAGCAACCTCAACGTCGTTCGGAAATAACGCTTCTTAATCCCTTTAACAAGCATGTTGCGGGAACTGTCGCCCTGCAACTGACGAAACGTAGTTGTCACACCACTTTGAACGCCTTCCGCAAGATCCTTCAGTTCGTGCCATGGTGGCTGTGGATCAGTACTGCTGTCTGCGGGGGGCAGACGCAGAGGAATGGTTTTCAACCCGGCGTCTTCTGCCGTCTGTCGTGCATTGTTTCGACAGATATGACAGGTCACACGGCTGCCGCAGTAGTTAACAGCGCATGTGCCACCCCGGCTGTCACAGTAGGTCACCAGAACGTCGGCACCGTCATCCTGCAGCTCCTTGGCACGCGCAACGGCAATCAGAGTGTGCTTGCGCCAGAGTGGGTAGGCCAGATGGACGATGACTTTCTCACGTGTTTGGTCATTCCCTGACTCAGATTCCTTGCCGCGATCTTCCATGTCTGTACCAGCAGGATTTGCAGTTTCTGCATTGATGGCAATCAGATCGGCCGGAACTTGCGTTCACTCCACGATGTCCGATCACAGAACCACAACCATAACTTCTTGCGTCCAGGCAGGTAAATAGATCTTTCGCGGCGATGCGACAGCTCAGCGGTACTCCCCGTATGTCTCGTCGTTCGATCGGGGCTGCGTATCACGGTTCAGCCTTTCGGCCGCACGGAACGTCGCGGCGGTGACGGCACGAACAGCGGACTTCTTTCGTCGATGTCTGCGGACGCTGCTCATCACAATCGGCCTGATTCAGCCAACTGTGCCGGGACACAGTGCCCATCAACCAGCAATTTTCCTGACGCCCTTGACCGCCTTCTGAACCAGATTGGCGACCAGAGTTCCTTCCAGATCGTCCGGCGACAGCGGATAGCCAAAATGCTCGCACCCCGCCCTGAGCTCCTGCAGGATTTTGTCTTTTTCCGGCGACCGCCGAAAAGCCTGCTTCACAAAATAGTAGTTGCTGTTTGGAGAAGGTTGCGGAATCTTCACCGCCTCCTCAAAACGACGCCCTGGATTGATGCCGAGTCCCCGGCAGATCTCCGAGATCTCCTCCCTTGGGGACTCAACGATCCGTTCATACTGTGCGACAACCCATCCCTGGTCCCGGAACTGAAAATAAGCATCCATGGCATCGTGCCAGCCAACGGCGGCCTGCAGAAGCAAACTGCCATTTTGCCCTTCCAATCGCGGAGTCCGCAGCACAAAGCTATCCCGACCGTTCCTGATCATCGATTGTAATGTCGCCCACGGGCTTCGTGCACAGTAGACGAATTGTGCATCCGGAAAAACACAACGAATCAGGTCCGGGTACAGAATGTGAGATGGATTCTTGATTACGATTCGTCGACCGTCTGCCACCTCCAGATACCGTTGACGAATTCTGTCAATCGAATCCGCGTTGCTCAGCGGCACGTCAACACGTGGCCGCTGGCGCACGGAGTTCCATGCCTGGTAATCAAAGTGCTCCCACCAAAGCCGGTGATCTTCCACACCGGATTGGTCTTCTGGAATGTCAGAATGCTTGTCCTGATGCTCCGTAATCAAACAGAAATCATCAAGCAGATTTGCAAACACCCGCCCCATCATCAGGCTTCCGCTTCGAGGACAGCCGGTAATAATTATGGGCGACATGTTCGCACGGTTCTTTTTCTCAGTGGGTTGACTCAATGAAGCGCCATTTCGCGATCCCTGGTTCACTGACACGCGCGTTAAGGCAGATTTAGATGTGGTCGACAACAGACGCTGAGAAACTCTCTGTAGCGCGAACGTCGCAAGCTTATTGATTTCCTTGGCAGACTTTGCGAACAGAACGCCTCTCCGTCGCACCCCAACAAGCTTCAGATTTCGACGAGCGCCGTGCCTGAGATAACGAAGACTGTCGTAATCGTTCAACTCGTAGTTCGCAAAACGAGCTGCCGCTTCGGCGGATTGGGGCTGCAGGTCCGTCTGCAGGAGGTTAAGGAATTCTGCCGTATTCTGTGGAGTGTACGAAATGCCCAGGTGATCAAAGTATGACGGCCCAAGTTCAATAACCGGCTTACCTGTCCAACAGGCCTCGATCGCGATTGTGGATGCGAATGTTACAACCACGTCGCTCCATTCCATTAGCTGATAACTGTCAACATCGTCCTCAGGATAGAAAAGTTGCAGGTTGTCGAGTTGCAGCGACTGATACGGTCCAATGACATCACCAACAATGCTGGACTGATTCGGATGAAACCTGACGGTGAAGAAATGGTCCGGGAACCGTTGGCACGCCTCTCGAATGACAGAGACGTTGTTTCTGAAAGGAGATCGCCAGGATGGCCCGAGCGACTCACACTCGTCCTGACTGCTCAGAAAGAAGGTCACCTTCCTGCGATATTGCTCCGCATTCCGGGAAGGCTCAAACCGCTTGTGTGCTGCGGCATATTTATTGAACGACCGGTCGCGACGAGACGCAAAATACTCGGCAGCCACTTCCCTGTCAGCAATGTTCCGTCGAATTCTTTCCTGCACAGCAATACGATCATGGGGCGTATACCCCGGAAACAACATTGGCCTGCCGTAGGCATTAAAATCCAGAGTATTGAATCCTGCCCCGGACGCATTCGCCGCCATGATGCCCACTTTTGCACAGGAGAACCTGCCGTTGAGCACCTCAACACGACTGACTTCATTTCGCTTCATCAGCTGCATGAACGCACGCAACAGCGACGCCGCTGCCGCGAAGTAGCGTCGTTTTACATCACGAAGTTCGGGCACACGATTCAGGTCTGCAGTCATGACGCGAAGGTGCGTGACCAGACAACTCTGAACGCCCAACGCGATTTCGGACGCATCTTCATACGTCAGTCGCTCGCTCTCTGATTCGTCATTCTCGCCTGTCGGTTCGGCCCCGAGTTCAACGAACGGCAGCCCGCTGGCCTTCGCAGTGAGGCGACTACTCATGCGGCACCCGGTACAAACCAATCGGCTGCCGGCTAGATTATTACTACAGGTGCCGGCTTTCAGGGCGCAGTAGGCCAGAATGACATCTTCGCCGTCCTCCTGCACTTCTTTCGCGCGCGCAATCATCATGTAAAATGACCGCTTGCGCATCGGGGGCGGAAGATAGACAACCACAGAGGACATGATTGAAGACTTAGAAGAAATTCACCTGACCGGACCCATATCAAGCAGCATCGCGCTGAGCCTGCTCAGCGTCATCCAGTCCCTGACCGGAGATGGTGTGACGCAGCTTTGGTTCTCCGCTGGCGTCACGGCCCCAGAGATGAGGAGATCTGAACTTATCCGCCAACTTATGGAAGTGTTCCGGTTCCATCCCGATGTACTTCATCACGTCGTCAAAATACCGGTCGGGGAATTCACCGTCGAAGCGATTAACCAGGGCAACACCTTCTTCCCGAGTGATATGCCCGTTACGAATTTCCTGGGAAGCGTCGTAGGTCGCTCGACCGATGCCAAACTTGATGAACGTGGTGTAGTAGTGCAGGTCATCGATCTTGTCATCAATACTGTTGTATTTGCTGTACGTCCCCTGAGTTCGAAATGGTCGCGCCTTGAATCCACAATTGTCCACGGCGTAGTAATAAACTTCCTGCGGCGTCCACTTCAGATAGTATCCGAGATAGTGGACCTTGACATCAGTCTGACTCAATTGTTCGTCCTGCGCTGGCAGGAAACACATCAGATCGCTGAGCGAGACACCATAGCTGTCGATGAGCTCGGCAAGTGAAACTCCACCCAGATAGATTTCATCCAGGTTGTTAAACGTGTGATACGAATTGTCCCGCAGACTTGTGGTCGTATCCGCAATCGGATTGCCGTATTCCGCTTCATTTTCTCCGTAGAACACCAACGGTATTCCCAGACGTGCCGCCAGTTTCGGACCGATGTTCTTCTGGCCCAGCATGAACGTCTGGAACGGATGAAACAGGTTTTCAATGGAGAGTTTGGTCAACAGGTTCATCACACGACCGTTGCGTGTGAAGGAAATGTTGTCGAAGCCGCCAACGTCAATCCAGTTCTTCCAGTTCTGGTAACCATACTCAGTGTAGAGGATCGGTGGCCAGGTGATGGTCAACGGGTTCATCCCGTACTTATACTTCAACACGTGCGACTGATAGGCACTGTCCTTACCACCACTGCCGGGAACGATGCAGTCGTAGCTGCCATCTTTGCTGCGGTACTGGTCAAGAAGACTGACCAGTTCCTGCTCTCTCTCCTCCCAGTTGAGTTTTTCTTTCTGTTCTGCAAAACGACAGGCATCGCAGACACCTTCTTCGTCAAATGCAATCGTCGTCTTTTTCGAGCTAATAGTATGCTTGAATTCGACGGCTGACGCGGGCCGCTGATTTGACATCACACATTGGCTACAAAACCTGACTTCTGTTGGCAAGCCGTAGTACGCCTCAAGACTAACTGACATCCGAGAATCCTTTCTCAACACCGTTCGACGGTTCTGATACTAAATCGACCGCGCCCAGTTTTCGTATATTTTCAGTCCAACGGGACCGCTCTTTTCGGGGTGAAACTGCACCCCAAGGATATGGTCTCGCTGCGTGGCACAGCAATAGCACAAATCCCCGTAGGTTGTGGTCAACAGTAAATCGGCCGTATCTGCCGGAGCAGCATAGAACGAGTGCACAAAATACATGTAGGCACCGTCTGGAATTCCCTGCATGATCTCGCGATTCGGCACGCCTTCTGCAATCCACGCCTGATTCCACCCGACGTTGGGCACACGCAGCCTTCGATTGCCATCGACCTGATCGGGAATTCGCCGAATCGTGCCTGGTAACAGACCCAGCCCGGTGTGTGTGCCGAACTCTTCACTTTCCTGAAACAACAACTGCATTCCCAGACAGATCCCCATCAGGGGCTTGCCAGCCGTGACGGCGTCGCAGAGCGGACCAACCAGATTCAGGTTCCGGAGACTGTCCATTGCATTTCCGAACGCTCCCACGCCCGGCAAAATAATACCATCAGCCCTGTCGATTTCCTCCGGTGCCGCTGACACAATGGGAGTCATGCTGGCGCGCTCGCATGCCTGCCGAATGCTGAAAATGTTGCCGAGACCGTAATCGATGATCTGAATTCTTGGGGCGACGCTCACGCTGTCACCTCCATCCTGCACGGCACTCCGTTCGCCAGCAAATGCTGTTTTAGTGCAGCAATCCCGGCGGCATCGACTCTGGCAACGCCTTTACCGCTTCTCAGGAATTCCGTATTCCCTTCAGATGAGTCTTCATTGGAGAACACGAGGGATCGAATAGCGTCGTAGTGCAGAACACTGGCCACCGCCACGGCGGCCACACCCGTTTTCCTGATCACCTCCGCAACGTCGTCAGGGCAACCTGCTCCCCCATGAGCAATCACCGGAATGGAAACAGCGTCGGCAATATTCTTTGTCAATTCGTGATCATAACCATCGCCGGTGCCGTCCCGATCCACGGACGTCGCCAGAATCTCTCCCGCACCAAGCTTTTCCGCGGTTCGCGCCCATTCGATCGCATCGACTCCCGTATGCTCACGGCCGTTGTCCGTGTACGCCAGATACGTTCCCTCAGGCTGACGAATGCTTTCAATGGCCACAACAATGGTGGAAGAACCAAATCGCAGAGCTGCCTGGCTGATCAGATCGGGGTTGCGAATGGCCGCAGTGTTGATGGAAACCTTATCCGCCCCGGCGGCAAGGACCGCAGAAATGTCATCAAGTGTCCTCAGTCCACCACCAACAGTCAGCGGAATGAAAGTATCCTTCGCAGTCCGCGAAATAAACTCCTTCAGACTGTTTCGTTCGAACAGGCTGGCAACGACATCCTGATAGATCAGCTCGTCCGCACCGGATTCGTAGTAATATTTCGCGAAGTCCTCAGGACTTCCCATCACGCGCAGACCCTCAAGATGAATTCCTTTCACCAGATTCGGGCCTTTGATATCAAGCCGCGGAATGACGCGTACAGTGCTCATCGTAAACTCTTGATTGAGGTTTCCTGTCGAAGTGCAGTCGCGATTGCTCGGGTAACACAAGTCATGGCCGTTCCGCGACTATTCTTCCAGCAGTTTGGCACGTGAATACTGCGTCTTCGACACAGTGAATCCGGAACTCTGACCAATCCGTGTTCAAGATCAAGCCCATTATCAGACTTCGAAGACGCATTGCGTAAGTACAGAAATTAGCGGTTGTATCGGCCACAGCACTATCGACAGTCGACCGGAGATACGTGCAAACGCCGAAAAACACTGCAAAGCACGAATTCCCAACTGATGGCCCGACAGTGTCGGGGGGCCTGTCGCCCGGCCAAGGCGCCCAATGACGTCTCGTTCGTCTCCCCGAGGCTTCTGCCGCATCACGAACCAGCGTGATGGTTTTTTGCTCGGGCGTGTGCGGCAAGGCCGTCCTGCGATCGCACCACAATGCTCTTGTCGCAATCAACGGTATTCTGTTAGTACGCGTGGTGCTTGCGCCGCATGAACAAAGTCATTTAGCGCAGCGTGGCAGGACTTATCTGGAGATCATCACGGACGGGGACTTCAGACTGGAAAAAGGGAAAACACAGGCACTGAGCCCCACATCGAGGGCCTGTCCGGCAATTCGTTCATCGATCGAATGGTGTGCATTCAGCAAAGCACATGAAGTTCCACTGCTGCGTCCGGACGATGAGTGACCGAACCTCGGAGGATAGGTTGGTTTTGCAGGCTTTACTTACGTTTTTCACTTATGGAATCCATTCAGGAGGTGCTCTCGTTCGCACGCGGCAAGCGGTCGTGAACTGAGCAAATGGGATTTTCAATGGTCGATAAGTCCACAACCACGTCACACAAACCTGGAATTCGGGCCACCCTGATTCCGTGCCTGCCGATCATAAAAGGGACACTTGCAGGCACGTGGTGGTCCCCCGCCAGCGGTGGCAAGATCGCCCGCGTATTTCTGGGTAGCTACGAACATGAGCAAACCCGTCTCATGGCGAATTCCTTCCGCCAGAACAGCGTTTTCTTCGACGTGGGTGCTCACCACGGGTATTACTCGCTGATCGCGTCGCGTGTGTCTGGCGGTGGCGCCAGGATCGTGGCGTTTGAACCAGACCAGGAAAACATCGCGTTTCTGCGCAAACATGTTCGGGCAAATGGTCTTGATCAGGTCGAGATCGTTGAATCGGCCGTTGGCGCAGAAGCTGGAACTGTGGGATTCTCGAAGGGCACGGGCACCGGGACGGGACATATTGCGGAAAACGGCGACGTGCAGGTTCCACTGGTGACACTGGATGACGAAGTTCGCCGTCGAAATCTCTGCCCGACACACATCAAGATCGATGTTGAGGGCGCGGAAGTCGACGTCCTCACCGGAGCACAGGACACACTGCAAAAGCATCGTCCAGTGCTCTTTCTTTCAACCCACGGTGACAGAGCTCATGCGGATTGCTGTCGCATGCTGGCGTCAATGGACTACCGGCTGGAACCGATTCTGGGGGATAGTGTCGAAACAACGACCGAGATTTTCTGCGTTCCCGCGGAGCAACAGTTAGAAATCGCCGCCTGACGCCTTCGAAAAACTGACATGGTCAACACACTTGGATTTGTATTTGCTCGAGGCGGGTCGAAGGGGATTCCGAACAAGAATCTCCGTTTGCTGGGAGGCAAACCTCTGATCGCCCACGCCATCGATGCGGCACTGGAATGCCGGAGCCTTGACCGGGTTATCGTATCCACCGACAGTCCTGAGATCGCCAACGTGTCTCGCATGTATGGCGCCGAAGTGCCCTTTATGCGACCGGCGGAACTGGCCACGGATACAGTCATGGAAAGACTTGCCTGGCGACACGCCATTGAGCAGATGGAAGAACTCGAAGGCCACCGGGTTGATATCTTCGTCAGCGTGCCACCGACGTGCCCGCTGCGGTCGCCTGACGACATCGACCGTGCCGTCGAAGCCCTGCTGGCCAGTGACGGAGACATCGTGCTGTCGGCAACGGAATCAAAGTGCAATCCGTATTTCAACATGATCACGATCGGCCCAGAAGGTACGGCGGAACTTGCTTCGAAGCCGGATGATCGAATTACCCGACGTCAGGACGCACCGATCGTCTATGAACTCACGGCTGTCGCGTACGCCGCCAGACGAGACTCAATTTTCGATTACGATTCCATTTTTGACAGTGACGCCCGCGCCATCGAAGTCCCGGAGGAAAGGGCTGTTGATATCGATACGAACTTCGACCTGAAGCTGGCAGAGTTCCTTTACGCTCAGCAATCCGAACAACGCAACATGAAAGCGGCATAAGAATTCAAACTGCGTGAACCTGTGGTCGTGTTGTTATCAAGGAAGTTCTCAATGCCCTCACAATATTCCAACATTCAAATCGGTGATCGTACTGTCGGAGATGGCCACCCCTGCTTCGTCATTGCCGAGGCGGGCGTCAATCACAATGGTTCCGTCGATCGTGCCCTGCAGCTGATCGACTGCGCCGCCAACGCCGGCGCAGACGCGGTCAAGTTCCAGACGTTTAACTCATCACAACTGGTCACCAAAGACGCAAAACAGGCAGCCTATCAGAAGAAGAATCTTGGCACCGAACAGTCTCAACTGGACATGCTCCGACAGCTGGAACTTTCAGATGCGGATCATCAGAAGTTGATGGACCATTGTCAGGAACGCGGCATTCTGTTCATGTCGACGCCATTCGACGACCTCAGCGCAGACCTGCTGACGGAACTGGGTGTCAAGGTCTTCAAACTTCCGTCCGGCGAAATGACCAACACGCCATTTCTGAAATACGTCGCCGCAAAGGGTCGACCGCTGATCGTGTCAACCGGCATGTGCAGTCTGGGTGAAGTCGAGGCTGCGGTTGAGGCAATCGAGAAGGCCGGCAACAACAACTTCGTCCTGCTGCACTGCGTCAGCAACTACCCGGCGGATCCGGCCACGGTCAACCTGCGAGCGATGGCGACCATGAAAGCCGCCTTCGGTCGTCCGGTCGGCTATTCCGACCATACCATGGGGATCGAAGTCGGCGTGGCCTCCGCCGCGCTGGGTGCATGTGTACTGGAGAAGCACTTCACACTGGACAGGTCCCTGCCTGGCCCCGACCACAAGGCATCACTGGAACCGGACGAATTGCACAATTTGATGAAGAGCATTCGGACGGTCGAATCGGCGATGGGGACCGGAATCAAGAAATCAACAGTTGCCGAAAAAGAAACCGCCCGCGCCGCCAGAAAGAGTCTGGTGACGGCCATAGAGATTCCGGCGGGGACGGAAATAACGCCGAACCTGATCGCCATCAAACGGCCTGGGACAGGACTTCCGCCAGCGATGCAGCCGCATATCCTGAATCGGCGGGCAACCACCACGCTGCCCGCCGGTCATCTTCTCAGATTGGAGGACGTTGCGTGAGAAACGTCACCGCCGTCACTGTTGGACGATCCGATTGGGGCATTTACCGCCCGGTGCTGCAGCAGATCCGGGATAACTGTGCTCTGAATCTCAGATTGATCGTTTCCGGTGCGCACACAACTCCGGATGCGGGTTACACGGTCAACGAAATCACGGGCGACGGATTTGTCGTCGATGACACGGTCGACATGCTGTTATCGGCCGACAGTCCTGCTGCCATCGCCAAATCAATGGGACTTGGCACGATGGGCTTTGCTGACGTCTACCAACGAAATCGACCGGACATCCTGCTGCTGCTGGGCGATCGCTTTGAAATGCATTCCGCCGCATTGGCGGCCGTCCCGTTCGGAATTCCCATCGCACACATTCACGGCGGAGAAGTCACTCAAGGTGCTATCGATGATGCTTTTCGCCATGCCATCACGAAGTACAGTCACCTGCATTTTCCTTCAACGCAACAACACGCAAACAGAATCGTTCAGTTGGGCGAAGAACCATGGCGGATCACTGTCAGCGGCGCACCAGCGCTTGATAATCTGCGAACAATGTCGTTCCTGAACCGGGACCAGCTGGCCGAACGGGTGCAGCTTGATCTGAGCGATGCGCCCGTCATGGTCACTTTTCACCCAGTCACCCTGCAGCCCACTGAAACGGAGGCTCAGATCACAGAGGTGATCAGGGCGCTGGCAAATATCAGCGGGCCGTTCATCATCACACGTCCCAATGCGGACACTCGGCATTCTCTGGTCACAGATCGGCTGGAAGATTTCTGCCGTCAGCGGGATAACGCGTGCCTTGTCAGCAGCCTGGGAACTCAGGCTTACTTCAGTCTGATGCGTGAAGCACGAGTAATGGTCGGCAACTCGTCCAGTGGCATCATTGAAGCCGCGTCCTTTGGATTGCCGGTTGTCAACATCGGCCTGCGTCAGGCCGGCAGACCACGATCCGCCAACATTATCGATGTCGACTGCACGGTCCGTGCCATCACGGAAGCGACTGAAAAAGCGTCTGCCCCGTCGTTTCGAAACAGTATCAAAGATCTGCACAACATCTACGGCCAGGGCAATGCGGCATCGATCATCACGGATTGCCTGAAGTCCGTGCCCCTGGACGAACAGCTGCTGCTGAAACGATTTCACGATCTGCCGCCCCTGTCCTCTCAGATGGCTGCAGCCTGAGCCATGAACAGAATTGTCATCATTGGAGCGGGTGGACACGCTCGCGTATTGATTGAAGCCATCGCTGCCGATACGTCAGCAACGGTGTCCGCAGTCGTGGACGACGATGCATCAACGTGGGGCACGTCGTTGTCCGGAATCCCGATCGTTGGTAGCGATGATCACCTGAAGTCGCTCTACGACACGACGGAATGCGATTCTTTTGTCGTTGCGATCGGAGGGATCAACAGCTTCTCGTTGAGGCGACGGCTGTACAACGACGCTCAGGCTATCGGACTTAGGCCATACACCGTCCGACACTCGTCGTGCGAATGTTCGCCATCGGCAGTTCTTGCCGATGGCTGCCAGTTCCTGGCGCGTGCTGTGGTCAACGCCGGTGCCGAAATCGGCGAAAACGTCATCATCAATACGGCTGCTGTCGTCGAACATGATTGCATCATCGGCAGTCATGCCCATATCGCCCCTCAGGCCTGCCTGGCCGGTGGCGTCCGTGTCGGAGATGAAAGTCATATTGGCTTGGGAGCCGTTGTGAACGAGAATCTGTCAGTTGGTGCTCGCGCCCTTGTGGGCGCCGGAGCGGTCGTCGTCACTGACGTCCCCGATGACACGGTTGTTGTCGGCGTGCCGGCTCGTCCCATTCGAAAGCCGAATTCATGAGCGACAACTTCAGAAATCTGTGCGTCGCTGAACCCACAACTCTTCGCGAGGTGATGCAGTTCATCGACCGCGGCAGCCTGGGCATCGCGATTGAGGTTGATGCACAGGAACGGTTTTTGCGAACGATCACGGACGGCGATCTGCGACGAGCGATTCTTGATGGACATAACCTGAACGCAACGCTCAGTGAACTGCCGCAGCGCAAGAAGCCATCGGTCACGGCTCCGTCAGCAACGCCGCGCAGCGAACAACTGGCGATCATGCAGCGGGAAACGATTCGACATCTGCCTTTGCTCAACAGGGACGGCACGCTGGCCGACCTGGCGCTGGCGGAGGAGCTTACCCCCGCGCCGATGCCTTTGCAGGCCGTAATTATGGCCGGAGGATTCGGCACGCGTCTGCGACCATTGACAGATGATACTCCCAAGCCGATGCTGCAGATCGGCGGGAAGCCACTGATGGAACGAACCATCGAGAACTTTCAGCGTGCCGGGATCCACCGAATTAACGTGACCACACACTACCTGTCTGAGAAGATCACGCAGCATTTCGGCAACGGTAATCGATTTGGGGTTGAACTCAACTACGTCTCAGAAGACGAACCGCTGGGAACAGCCGGAGCGCTACGATTGATCAGTGACGTGGATGAACCATTGCTGGTCATCAATGGCGATATCCTGACGGACGTCGACTTCCGAGCCCTGGCGAAGTTTCATCAGGAAAACAACGCAGCAATGACGGTCGCCGTGCGGCAGTACGACGTTGAGGTTCCGTACGGCGTCATCGAAGCGGACGGCGGAATCGTACGCGGTCTTCGCGAGAAACCGAGTTTCAACTTTCTGGTGAATGCCGGCATCTATCTGCTGGAGCCTTCCGTCCGACAGCACATTCCCGACGGCACACGCTACGACATGACGGACCTCATCGACGCGCTGCTGCAGAACAACGAAACGGTCGTCGGATTCCCGATCACCGAATACTGGCTGGACATCGGCAAGCACGATGACTTTCAGCAGGCCCAGAAAGACATCCATCGCTACAGGCGGGCAGCATGACGTGGAGTGGAAAATCAGTACTGGTCACGGGAGCCGGCGGCTTCATTGGCAGTCATCTCGCGGAAGCATTAACGGAAGCCGGCGCAACGGTGCGCGCAATGGTTCACTATAACTCCAGCGGGCGAGCCGGGTGGCTGGACGAATCGCCAATGCGTCAGAACATGGAAATCGTCGCTGGCGACATTACCGATTCCGGCTCGGTGCTGCACGCGATGGATGGCTGCGACGCGGTTTTCCATCTCGCCGCTCTCATCGCGATCCCATATTCCTACACCGCCCCGGCGTCGTATGTGCAGACAAATGTGGTCGGCACACTGAACGTTCTGGAAGGCGCTCGACGGCTGGGCACGTCACGCATCATTCACACGTCCACCAGCGAAGTCTACGGCACGGCTCTGAGCGTTCCCATTTCCGAAGAGCACCCTCTGCAGGCACAGTCTCCCTACTCGGCCAGCAAGATCGGAGCCGACAAACTGGTGGAATCGTACTACCGCTCATTCGACACGCCAGTGGTCACCGTCAGACCGTTCAACACATTCGGTCCACGCCAGTCAGCGAGGGCTGTTCTGCCGACCATCATTACTCAATGCCTGAAACCGGATGTTACAAAAATTCGACTGGGCAGCCTGACACCAACACGTGACCTGAATTACGTGGCGAATACCGTTCACGGCTTCATGATGGCAGGCGACCACCCGGACTCTCTGGGACACACCCTGAATATTGGGTCGGGCCGGGAAATCAGCATCGGCGATCTGGCAGCAACGATTGCCCGGCTCACGGGTCGGGAAATCACCATCGAATCTGACGAACAGCGAATTCGTCCGGCAAAGAGCGAAGTGGAACGCTTGCTGGCGGACAACACGCTGGCCAGAAAACTGATCGGCTGGGAGCCGTTGTTCACGCTGGAGCAAGGCCTGGAAAGAACCATCGAATGGTTCCGGGAAAACCTGTCTGGATACCGTGCCGATGTCTACAACGTCTGACAGCTCGTCCGGAGCTGCGACCTCACAGAATTCGTTCATCCCGTTATGCGAGCCCTGTTTACGGGGCAACGAATGGGAGTATGTCAAAGAGTGTCTCGATACCGGATGGGTTTCGTCCGTCGGCAGTTTCGTCGACCGTTTTGAGACCGGAGTCGCGCGCTACACGGGAGTCGACCACGCCGTCGCCACAGTCAACGGAACGGCCGCCCTGCACACCGGACTGCTGTGCGTGGGTGTTGAACCGGACGACGAAGTGCTGGTCTCAACACTGACATTCATCGCCTCAGCCAACGCCATTCGTTACGCCGGCGCACACCCGGTTCTGATTGATGCAGAACCACGCTTTTGGCAGATGGATCCGAATCTGGTGGAACATTATCTGTCACAGGAGTGTGTCTTTAAGAATGGGATCCTGCGCAATCGGTCGACCGGCCGCCGCGTCCGCGCCATTATGCCCGTGCATGTTCTGGGACACCCGGTCCAGATGGATGAGATACGACAACTGGCCGGAAAATACGAGTTGGCTGTCGTCGAAGACGCCGCCGAATCACTCGGAGCGGCCTATCACGGAAACCGAGTCGGCTGTGATGGCGACGTGACCTGCTTCAGTTTCAACGGCAACAAGACCATCACTGCGGGGGCTGGCGGCATGCTGGTCACCAATAACTCCCACGTTGCCGAACGTGCTCGGTATCTGACGACGCAGGCCAAAGACGATCCGGTGGAATATGAGCACCACGAAGTGGGCTACAACTATCGCCTGTCCAACGTGTTGGCCGCTCTGGGGCTGGCTCAGTTGGAACAGATTGATGCGGTCATTGCCAGAAAACGGGAAATCGCGGCAACCTACGATTCCCAGTTGAACCTGCCGGGATTTGACTGGTTCCGCGAGTCTCCGGACGTGTTTTCGACGTACTGGCTGTCCACCGCGATGATCGACCCGTTGTCCTCAGGAACAACGGCCACAGCCCTGCGTCTGGGACTTCACGAACAGGACGTTCAGACACGACGGCTGTGGAGACCGATGCATACGAACCCTCCCTACATGGAGTGTCAATCCGTATTGACCGGTGTCGCAGATTCGATCGCTGACAACTCACTAAGTTTTCCGTCGTCCGCATCACTGACCGACGATGATCAGGCGCGGGTTTGCAACGCAGTCGCGGCTTTACTCGAACGCTAGAGCATTTTACTTTTTGTCGTAGCGAAAGCCGCCCAGGCTTTCGACCTGTCCCTGCCGAAATTCTGGGCGAATTCCGCTACAGAACGACCGCGTGATTTTGAAAACTGCTGTAGAGGCATCCTCCGAAACGGGTGTGCGTGCTCCCGGTCGGGGAAGTCAGCGTCATTCCGATCTCAACTCGCTGGCTGCATGCATAACGGGGCTGATTCCGCTCATGAGAGCTCAATAAATGTCAGTATCTTCAAAGGCATTCCCTGCAACGTACAGCCTGCTGTTCATAGCAGCCGCTGCGTCATTGTTATGGAATACGCCTGCCGAAATTCTGGATGACGCCCTGGCCGACACTGAGTTGGCGGAAAAAACATTCGAAGCCACACCACACTTCGAATGCGATTTTCTGCACGTTTCGCCCGGCACTCCTTCGGTGCATGCAGGAACCATCACGGAACTCGCGGACGGTACACTGCTGGCTGGCTGGTTTGGAGGCACCAGAGAAGGCGCACGGGATGTCGCGATCTATGCGTCTCGACGCTCGCCAGGCAGCGAATGGTCACACCCTGAGGCAATCGCCACTCGCGAGGACACCGTTGAAAGTCTGGGACGCTATATCAGAAAACTTGGCAACCCCGTTATCTATCGTGATTCCGAAGATCGTGTCTGGCTGTTCTACGTCGCCGTCTCAATCGGAGGCTGGTCCGGCAGCTTCATTGTCGTAAAATCTTCCGACGACAACGGACGGACGTGGACACCAGCCAAACGTCTGGTCACTTCGCCGTTCCTCAACATCAGTACACTGCTTAAGGGCAGTCCACTGCAGACCACATCCGGGCATCTGGTATTGCCCGTCTATCATGAATTCGTTCAGAAATTCGGCGAGCTTCTGTGGTTGAACCGTGATGGAGACTTGGTCTACAAGAACAAGATCTCACCGACCACTGGCACACTGCAACCCTGGCTGGTGCCGACAGATCAACAGCAGATTCGCGCCTACTATCGACAATCAGGACATCCTGAGAATCGAGTTCTGACAAATACAGCAGACCGACTTTCGGGGCCCTGGACCGATCCTGAGTCGATCGATGTACCGAATCCGAATTCTGCGACGGCCGTGATCCACAGAAACGGAGGTGGCTACCTGATGGCAGCCAATCCTACAGAGGCGGGACGGAAACAACTGGCCCTCGCGATATCAGACGACGGCGTGAACTGGCGTTTTATCAAGGACCTGGAAAATGAATCCGGCAAAGGACAGTTTTCCTATCCGTATGCCATCAGAAGCAGCGATGGCAACTACCATGTGATCTACACATGGAATCGCAAACGAATGCGAATCGCCACATTTAACGACGCATGGCTGGAGGCACAGCAATGACTGCAGGCCCCTGGATCTGGACACATCTGTCATTTGCACTGGTCGTGGCGAGCATCGGCGGAAAAACAACAAAACGCGCATGCCTGCTGCTGGGGATCTGTACGTTTGCCATTGGACTGGTCCGCATAGATGGAATTGACATCTGCGGACGATTGCTGCCGTTCACAGGCAGCCTGAGCGTTGGCAGCGTGTGTGTGCTGTGCTTGATGATTCTACGCCGAATTCAGCCTGATATCGTACCGTACACCAAAGCCGAACAGTTCGCCGCGACAGTGTTCTGGGCCTGTGCCGGCACCCTCCTGCTGGCGTCCGCATTGGGCTTCTGGAGGTCAGATGTGTATGCCGTCGGATATCTTCCCCCGGCCGCGTGGGTCGTACTGTTGGGCTCATTAGCCGCGGTCTTCGTTCGCGACCGTGTTTTCGCAGGCTATTTGGTCGTGGCCGTTGTCGCGTGGCAATTCCGAATCGTTGAATCCGCAAATCTCTGGGACTATCTGCTGGACCCATGGCTGACAATCGGCAGCTGCATGGTTGTCACTCGAAACTGCCTGCGAAGAGGGTCAACTGTCACCAAAAGCGACGATTTACCGAACACGGCAATCGCAGATTCCTGAACCAGCAGTACGTTCTCAATGTATTTGGTGGCATCGGCACCGTGTTTGACGCCGATAATAGCGCGGCAGCCACAAGACAGCGATGATCGTGGAATTATCGATATTGTGCGGTTTTGCAGTTTCTGTCAGATTTCTGAGCTTGGATCAACTGCATCTGCGGCAAAAACCCATTGAACTTTTACCGAGCAACTACGGTTTTTGGTGACGGGGGTGACGTGCCGCTTCGTTTCCACCGTGGTTCCAACGACACAAATTCATCATGGGCACTCTACTACGTATCGGCGGCGTTCTCTGGCCGCATCGCAAGCGGGTCTTTCTGTCAGTCATCTGTGCATTTCTGATTTCTGCGCTATGGGCCGTGAACCTGTCCATCACCTACCCGATTGTCCGCGTGCTGTTCGAAAACGACAGCCTGCACGCCTATGTCGACACCGAGATCGAGGGCATCGAGGCAGAGATCGACAGATTATCCGACGTCCTGTCGACAACCGATGAATCGATGGTTTCGCACGGCGCCGACATACGGCGGAAGCTGCACAACGCTTCTCAGGAATTGCTCTTCAAGCAACGGCTCAAGACCTGGGTACTTCCGTGGGTTCCTTCGAACAAATTCAATACTGTCCTCGCAATACTCAGCCTGGTGATCGCGGCCACCATCCTTAAAGGTGTCTTTCAGTATTTTCAGGAGCTTCTTGTTGGGAGCTTCGTGTTCGCGTCTTCAAACGACATACGGCGCAAAACCTTCGAACATGTCATGGGCCTTGATTATCAGTCCGTTCAGTCACTCGGAAGCGCTCAACTGACCTCACGCCTGACAAACGATGTCACTATTCTCAGTGACGGTCTTCGCCTGTGTGGGTCGGTACTGGTTCGAGAACCCATGAAGGCGAGCTGCTGTATCCTGGCGGCCATGTTGTTCAACTGGCGGTTGACCTGTATTTCCATTCTGATTCTTCCCGTGATCGGACTTGTCTTCTACCACGCCGGACGGGCGCTACGACGGACTGCCACCAAAACGATGGAAACGATGGGGAATATCTATCACCGCATAGCTGAAACTTTCGAGTCGACACGAGTCGTCATCGCATTCAATGGGCAGTCGCGCCATCGTGAACAATTGGTATCTGCCAACCAGGACTATTACAACACATCCATGAAACTGATCCGTGTGAGTGCTCTGATAAAGCCGGCCACGGAACTTCTCGGGATCATCGGCTTCATTGGCATCCTTGTTCCAGGAGCCTATCTGGTGCTGAACAACACCGACAAGATCGCGGGAATCAAGCTGGCATCCGGCCCGTTGGGAATTGCCGAACTGACGACGCTGTATGTTTTGATGGCCGGAGTTCTGGATCCGGTCCGAAAGCTATCAGGCGTCTTTCCGACCATGAAACGCGCATCTGCGGCCGCAGATCGTATTTTCTCCGTCGATGACAAAGTTTCTCGCGTCCCGGACACAGAGACACCAATATCGGCCATGACTCATTCGAAGCACATACGCTTTGACAACATCTCGTTTCGCTACGAAAACAGCGGTGAAACATTTCTGGATAATCCTCCGACGCTACAGAACGTAAGCCTCTCAGTGAACTTTGGAGAAGTCGTTGCGGTGGTCGGCGGAAACGGTTCCGGCAAGTCCACACTGATCAGCCTGCTGCCTCGACTGATCGATCCGGCAAAAGGTACAGTGAGCATCGATGGGATCGACACAAAAGATCTGGCGCTCAAAGATCTTCGCAAACAGATTGGCCTCGTCACTCAGGACACCATGCTGTTCGACGATACGATCTACAACAATGTGCTGTACGGTAACCCACAGGCAACGGCAACGGAAATTGAGAAAGCAATCAAACAGGCGCACGCCGCCGACTTTGTTTCACTGCTGCCGCAGGGCCTCAGCACACGCGTCGGCGCAAAAGGTCAGAAGCTTTCGGGTGGACAGAAGCAACGTATTTCACTGGCCCGGGCAATCGTGCGGAATCCATCGATCCTGATCCTGGACGAAGCAACTTCTGCCATCGACGCAGAAAGTGAAGCCATCATCTATGATGTGCTGAAAGAGTTCTCCAAGGGGCGTACGGTATTCATTATTTCGCACGTCATCAATCAACAGTTTGTGGACCTCATTGACCGAGTCGTCGTGCTGGAGGCCGGACAGATTATTGCCGAAGGAACTCACACGGAGCTCATGGTCAGCAGCCCGGAGTATGGCAGACTTGTACAGACGGACGTCATAAAGAAAGTGGCGTAGCAGCACAGTGCCCGATGAAGTCATGCCGGCATCGTCAAAAGACACCAGTATCATTGCTCTGGAAACGATGTGAGCAATCGTCACCACGAATAGGCGGACACAGCCGAGAAAGCAGAGTTCACGATTCATGTTTTCTGGGCTTCCTCTGCGCCCTCCTGTTCAAACAGACCAGCACCATAAATGCCACAGAAGCGGCCGGCATTTACCCAGGTGAGATCAGCCCCTGAGAGGAACCGGTTCTCCCAATCCAATGAATACTTGTGTGATACGATGAGCGCACGGGGAGGCCGGAAACAACGGCCAGACGACGTATGCCCGGCAGTCCCGCTTCACTGGGTTTGACTCTGCGAATTCTGCAGGACGGTTGTCTTTAATTCAGCAGGGCCATTCCTGCGCGGAGCGTCTTCCATAAGCGCTGATCCGCAGAGCCGTTTGAGTTCTCACCCGCGGAACTGGTGGACTGCTCTGCAGTCAGTCACGATTGGTCCTGGAGACCGCATGGAGATATTATGCGAAATCGACCGGCTGTTGACTGAATGCAGGAACGGCCGAAGTTTGCTGTGATCAGCGGAGAAACCGTCGTTCTTCGACCATGAGTGCCTTCACGACCTTCAGATCACCCAGCGACTTTTTCTTGTTCATGTCTTCCCACGAGTATTTCCTGCCGGTAAGACTCTCAAGAATCACGCCATCCGCCCAATAAGCGCTCGTAAAATAGGACGAGAACACCGTGCCCCTGCTTTCCGGCAAACTGAAAAGGTTGTTGCCGTTGGCGTACTGTTCAGTGGAAGATTCGCATCCCAGCACATCGTGCATCACTGTGGGGACCACATCCTGATGCAGTGACAGCCGGGTCTCCACGGCGCCCTTACGTTGCCCCGGCATTTTGACGATCAGCGGAGTCTGGGTCTGCCAGCGGGTGAAGTTGCTGCCGTGGCCCCAATAACCCAAACCGTTCTCATTGAACTCTTCGGCATGGTCGCCGGTGACGACCACCATCGTGTTGTCCAGCCGGCCCTGTCGCCTAAGCTCAGCAAACACCTTATCCAGTAAGGCGTCCACGTAATACAAGCTGTTGTGATAGTCATTCTTGTAGGGCGTCGCGTCCGCCATTTTGTTCAAAGCATAGCCACCCTCGACAACGGGCAGCGGCTTAAAGCGGGCAAATTCCGGTGGATATCGATACGGTGAATGTGGAGACGTCAGAAACAGGAAGTCAAAACGCGGCGACTGACTGGTGTCTGTCGATTTCAGGGTGGCCAGATACTGATCCACCGCCTGCTCATCATCGCCCTGGAAATAGTCGTCCGACTTCACACGCGAAAAAATCAGCGACCGCAGCGAAAAACGATCCAGATTGCTCTCTGTGAATACTCGGGAACGGTAGCCCTGGGCGTGCAACGTTTCCGTCAGCGTGCTGGGATTACTTTGGGGCGAGGCCCTGAAATTATGATGGTAGCTGGCATGTAATCCATACATCAGACTGAACACACCTGAAACAGTGGTGGAACCACCTGCCATGTGCTGATCGAAACGTGTAGCTGTGGCGGCAAACTCACACAGATTCGGCATGATTTCAGGCTTTAGGCTGTCAGCCTGCCAGCTCTCAAGCAGCACGAACAGGATCGATGGCGGCGTTTCCGTCCTCTTGAAGACCAGGGGCTTAAGCGGGTACTGGACAGTGCCGCCCTTATTCCCACTCATCTTCAGGCCCTCGCCACGCTCTGCGGGAAACAACGCAGGCAACCATGTGCTGATGCGTGGGCCGTTCCGGTGACTGGTCACCGGATAGTAAAGTGGGAAAAGAGGGTTGATCTGCGTAATCTCTTCGCGGTCATAATAATTGGCCCAAATATGAATCACCGCGTTGGCCCCAAAGGCTGGGATCAGCAGCAACAGCAGTCCCGCAAAAACCCGGTAATATTTCTCCGACGTACGATACGAAAGTCGGTGCAGATAGAGGACCAGTGCACCGATGCCGATGACAGCCCCTCCGGCCAGGCCAAGCAGGAAAGGGGGGACACCCATACCACGGAAATCCTCAAAAAACATTTCCACCAGAAGCCAGTTGACGTGAAAACGATACAGGTTAAAAGTGGCGAAATCGATTACCAGGTAGACTAACCAGACCCCCGCAAGCAACGGCGTCAGCCAGCGACTGAAGGAAAACAGACGCGTCGGCAACAGCACGACACTGGCAAGGATTAGCGCCCCGCCGAAATAGCTGGCCACACTCAGCGTATAAACACTGGATAACACTGTGCCCGTACTTGTTGCGGCAGACGCGTAGAGCCCCAGCATCCCGATTGTTATCAAAATGATATAGAAGGCAAAATTGAGATTTGCCTGAGCCTGCTTCTTCACGTGGGGATCTCCAACAAGGGTCCATCGGCACACGCAGCGACCGGTGATGGTCCGCCATGCCAAAGATGAGGCATCCTGCGTATGGACGAGACTCCAGGGGGGCTGGACACACACATTGTCCACTTCATACGCTTGATGGATGACGAAATCGGCACTCCAACATGGCGCAGTATTCAAGCGACGACAGGCTGACAAAGGAAAATAGGTCGTCCACGGAACTAGTGCAATCCCGATTCGAGCGTTGCACTGGTGACTAAGGCGCGGCTCAATGGTGAAAGACCAGTCGGTTCGGCAACTTTGTGCTTACATGACATTTCTCCAGCACCAATTGACACGGCCCTGTTGTTAGAACTGCAGAGCTGAACCAAGTCTTTTTGCTGGTATTCAGGCGGTGACGCGAATCGCAGCGCTATAGCTACGGGGCCGTCGGTGTCCGCCGCCGGTATGTCGTGGCGTATGCGCCCGGAGCGACCGCCTCTTCAATTCAGCACGACCTGCGAGTACACTGATTGGCAGCTGATTTGCAACTGACTGGTGCACCACAGAGCAATCGGATTGACCGAATGTCGCGAAGGACGATCCAGCAAATAATTCTGCCGCTCACGGTTCTGGCCGCGACGATGCTTAGCTGCGCCGCAGACGAACGGGGGGATCTGTTTGAACGCATGATTCGTCCGATTCTGGTCGAACAGTGTTCCGCATGTCACGGCGATAAGAAACAGAACGGCGAACTTCGCGTCGATTCGCTGAAATCGTTGCTGCAAGGCGGAGATTCCGGCCCGGCCATTGTGCCGGGACAATCGCGTCAGAGCCTGCTCATGAAAGCCGTTGTGCGGAGCGAGGATCTGGCGATGCCGCCCGATAAACCACTGACAAAGCAACAGGTCGACGCACTGCGACAATGGATCGACGCTGGAGCACCATGGCCAAAGAACGCCGGTCAGCTGAAATCGATGACGGATCGTTCCGGGAAAGATCATTGGGCGTTTCAGCCGGTTCGCAAACCAAACGTGCCCCGGCATGAAGGCGACTGGGGCAACACGCCGGTTGACGCATTTATTCTTCAAGCCTTAAAGACGAACGGTCTCAGCCCCGCGCCAACAGCAGATCGGCGGACGTTGCTGCGGCGTGCCAGCTACGCCATCATCGGACTGCCGCCGTCACCGGAAGCTGTGGCGGACTTTGCGGATGATCCACGACCGGACGCGTGGCAGCAAGCCGCCGACAGTCTGCTGAGTTCTCAGCACTACGGCGAACACCAGGCACGACACTGGCTGGATGTCGCTCGATACGCAGACACAAAGGGATACGTCTACGCTCGCGAGGAACGCTTCTGGGTACACGCATGGACATACCGTGACTGGGTCATCAACGCTCTTAACGCCGACATGCCATATGATCGATTTCTGCTGCTGCAACTGGCAGCTGACCAGGTCGAAGACCGCGCAGAAGGCGATCTGGCAGCCATGGGATTTCTGACTCTGGGACGACGATTTCTGGGATTGAAGCACGACATTATCGACGACCGCATTGACGTCGTCTGTCGAGGCACGATGGGACTGACCGTCAGCTGCGCGCGCTGCCATGACCACAAGTACGACCCGATTCCGACGGCTGACTACTATTCGCTGTACGGAGTCTTCGACAGCTGCGCCGAAGAATTAGTGCCGCTGAACCATGATCCGGTTGACGACAAAGGGTTCGCCGATGAACTGGCCAAACGGGTGGAGACTCTGGTAAGTACACGGCAGAAACGATGCGAAGAAACGTCAGCACGGATTCGCAATCGCGTCGGCGATTATCTCCTCGCTCAGACCGAACTGCACAAATATCCACCGGCCGGTTTCGATCAGATCATCGCTGTGGACGATCTGCATCCAAGAATCGTGTCGCAATGGCAGACATGGCTGTACAACGCACGACGGCGCAACGATCCAGTGTTTCGCGCATGGCACGAATTCGAACGACTTTCGCCAGAGTCCTTTTCTGAGGCCGCAATATCGGTCACCGGGCAACTGGCGAAACTGCCCGACCAACAGCTCAACCCATTGGTCGCCGCTGCATTTTCCACAGTTCCCGAATCATTTCACGAGGTTGTCGACCGATATGCAGACCTGTTGTCGAACATTGACAGCAAATGGATCGCGTTGCTGCAATCTGCAGTTGATCGCAAGCAGTCGGTGCCACGATCACTGGAGAACCCGGACGAAGAACAGCTGCGGCAGGTGCTGTACGGTGTGGGTTCTCCGTGCGTGATCCCTGAAGAACATATAGCGAACACAGAAACACTGTTCAGCTCCGGACACGTGAATGAGTTGTGGAAACAACAGGGCGAAGTCGACCGCTGGATTATTCAGACGAAGTACGACGTCCCGTACGCCCTGACACTCGTCGATCGCACTGCTCCGTCCGAGCCGCGAATCTTTCGTCGAGGCAACCCAACCAGTCTGGGCGCACCGGTGCCACGAAAATTCATTTCTCGGCTGTCACCGGACTCCGGGACACCGTTCACCGTGGGCAGCGGCCGACGTGAGCTGGCCGATGCAATCATCGATCCCGGCAATCCCCTGACGGCACGAGTCATGGTCAACCGAGTGTGGGCTCACGTATTTGGTCGAGGCCTTGTCAGTACGCCCAGTGACTTCGGCCTGCGTGCAGAACGCCCGTCGCATCCGCAGCTGCTGGACTGGCTGACGTCGTGGTTTGTGGAAAATGACTGGAGTCTGAAGAAACTGCATCGACTTCTTCTGACCTCCGCCGTCTTCCAGCAGGCGACGCGTGGTTTACACGACGATGTGGTTCACGCCGCTCAGCAGATTGATCCGGACAACAGACTGTTGTGGCACCTGACACCACGTCGGCTGACTTTTGAAGAGTCACGGGACTCGTTGTTGCAGGCATCCGGCGAATTGCAGACAACGATGGGAGGCAAGTCGTTCGATCTGTTCAGGAAAGACGGACAGATTCCACGACGAACGGTGTACGGCACGATTGACCGCCAGTTCCTGCCCGGCACGCTGCGGATGTTTGATTTTGCAAATCCCGATCTGCACATCGCTCAGCGGTCCGAAACAACAGTTCCGCAGCAGGCGTTGTTTTTCATGAATCATGAAATGGTGCTTGAACAGGTACGCGTGCTGGCGACGAAGTCGGCACAGATCGAAGAAACGGCGAATCGTGTTCGTCACCTGTTCCAACGCATCCTGCAACGGGATCCGACCACGTCTGAGATCGGTGATGCCCTGCAGCTGGTCTCTTCCGCAGAGGAAACAACCGTTGAGCGGGTGCCACCAACGGTCGCGGACTGGAGTTACGGATACGGCGAAGTCAACGAAGCCGAACATCAGCTGGTCGGTTTCAAGCCAGCACCGTATTTCACGGGCACTGCGTGGCAGGGCGGTACAGAATGGCCGGATGCGAAGCTTGGCTGGGTCAACCTGACCGCAGTGGGCGGGCACCCGGGAAATACTCGACAGCACGCCTGCGTCCGCCGCTGGACGGCTCCCCGCGACATGACCGTAAACATCATTTCGAAACTAACCCACGAACCCGCTGCGGGAGACGGAATTCGAGCGTTCGTGCTGACGTCACAGAAGCGGGAACTGCACGCAGCGAAAGCTCATCAGAATACAATTGAATTGAACACTGATGCCGTGACAGTGAAAGCGGGCGACATCATCGACTTTGTTGTGGACATCGACAAAGTGCTGAACAACGATCAGTTCCTCTGGCAAATCTCGATTACCGACAACGACGGGGCTGACTCAGCACATTCGCATTGGAACGCTCAGGCCGATTTCGCGCGCAACACAGTGGAAAAGCTTTCTGCATGGGAGCAGCTGGCACACGTTTTGTTGTGCACAAATGAATTCATGTTTGTAGACTAAGACAACGCCCCTGCCCTACCGCAACTGCGCACCGCTGGTTCCCGCCTGTACAAAACCATGCATCAACCACCAATCAACCAACACGCCATTTCAACAGACAACATCGGCACGTCGCGGCGATCGGTGCTGCAACGTTCAGCGTTGGGTGTTGGTTCGCTGGGACTGCTGAATCTTCTACAGCATGAACAGACGACCGCCGCTGAATCGCAGGCGCTGGCAACTTCACTTAGTTCAAGACCTACGCATTTTGTTCCGCGAGCCAAACGAGTCATTCACTTCTTCCTGAACGGTGGCCCGTCTCACGTCGACACGTTTGACCCGAAACCAATGCTGAAGCGTTTCTCCGGACGGACGGTCTCTGACAATCCGGCCACCGAACGCAAGACGGGAGCAGCACTGCCATCTCCCTTTCGCTTCCGCAAATACGGACAGTCGGGAATCGAAGTCAGCGAAATATTTCAACGCACGGCTGCACACATCGATGACATCGCCGTCATTCGATCGATGCACGCGGAGGTGCCGAATCATGAGCCTTCGCTGATGCTGATGAATTGTGGAGATTCCGTGCAGACTCGGCCCAGCTTTGGAGCATGGACGCTGTACGGATTGGGAACGGAAAATCAGAATCTACCGGGCTTCGTGGCGATGTGTCCCGGAGGACTGCCGATCAAGGACACAGAAAACTGGCAGGCGGGCTTTCTGCCAGGTTCGTTCCAGGGTACGTACGTCGATTCGCAGCACAAAGAACTGAACCGCCTGATTGAGAACATCGAACACCCTCACATTTCACGACGGGCCCAGCGGAAACAGCTGGACCTGCTGGCGAAATGGAATGCACGCCACAAAGCTGACCGTTACGACGACCGTCTGGAGGCTCGAATTCAATCGTACGAGCTGGCGTTCCGCATGCAGCAGGATGCGGCTGAAGCCTTCGACGTTTCCCGGGAACCAAAGCACGTTCAGGAAATGTATGGCACGGGTATTCACGGTCGCCAGACTTTGATTGCCCGACGCCTGCTGGAACGCGGAGTGCGTTTCGTACAGCTGTGGCACGGGGCCGGTCAACCGTGGGACAATCACAGCAACATCCAGACAGAGCACCGCAAACTTGCCGGTCAGATCGACCAGCCGATCGCCGCACTGTTGACGGACCTGAAGCAAAGCGGAATGCTGGAAGACACGCTGGTGCTGTGGGGTGGCGAATTCGGACGCACGCCGACGGTAGAGCTGGCCAGCGATGGCAAACCGATCAACGGACGCGACCACAATCACTACGGCTTCAGCGTTTGGCTGGCCGGAGGAGGTATCAAAGGCGGCACAGTCTACGGAGCCACGGACGAGATCGGTTTCAAAGCCGAACAGAATCCAACCAGCGTGCATGATCTGCACGCCACAATGCTGCACCTGCTGGGTCTGGCTCATGAACAGCTGACGTTTCGCTACGCTGGACGTGACTTCCGTCTGACCGACGTCCACGGCAACGTGATCCATGACATCCTGAGCTGAACAAATAATTCTGTATTTTCCTGCCTGGTGGCGAACCGCAGAGACCTGGACAAGCCGTGGGAATCAGGACTGTCGAAAATAGCTGGCTGCGTTGCGGGGCTGACGCTTCTTCTGCCAATACGAGTCAGTCTCGGCTTTCTGCAACTTCAGAGCATCCCGTCGCATCAGCCGGAACACGATACCCATCGGCACAAAGACGAACAGATAAACCGAAAACAGGATTGCCTCGGCCATCACAAGTCCGATTGGAATCGCTGCCACCGACAACCCGATAAACAACGGTTTGACAGCTTTGGGCAAGAAAAAAGAAACCACACCAACCACAGCACCGATGCCCGCCATCGTGCCAATGACCGGCGTCGAGGCCCCCCAGATCAGCGCCAACATTGGCAGCGCGACAACAGCAATGCCACCGAACTGTCTCAGCTGACGATCAGTGGGCTTCCAGTTGATTTCGACTAATGCCATAATTGATTTCGTTTTAACAGCACCGTTTGAGTGTGGAATTCGAGCGGATCATCGGGTTCCGAGCGGCAGCTCGACTCGGCTGGCGGGCCGCCCCGCCTAATCAAGTTGAAACTGTTTCAGATGCTCATCCCGCTGAGCTTCATCCATCTGACGGGACTGTTGTGATTTTCGGACAACGTGACGACCAAGTACCAGCACATCCATGCCAGTCATCTGAAAACAACGGTAGGCGTCTTCCGGAGTACAGACAATTGGCTCGCTGCGAACGTTGAAACTCGTATTGATCATCACAGGACAGCCGGTCTTATCATAGAACTGCGTCATCATTTGATGCAGCAATGGATTCCTGTCCGCTCCCACCGTTTGTATACGCGCCGAATAGTCGACGTGAGTGATTGCCGGTACGGATGACCGCACATAGTTAAGTTTCTCGATGCCGAAGCTTTGCTCATAGTCGTCCGGCAGTTCGTTCCGATGTGCTGCCAGAACGTCAGCCACGACCAGCATGTACGGCGATTCCTGGCCATCCTTCAGATCAAAGTACTCATGCACGTGTTCCTTCAGCACGATTGGTGCAAACGGTCGAAATGATTCTCGAAACTTGATTTTCAGGTTCATCACCGACTGCATTTTTTGGCTGCGAGCATCACCAATGATACTGCGAGCGCCCAGTGAGCGCGGCCCGAATTCCATGCGTCCCTGAAACCAGCCGATCACATTTTGCTGATCGATCAGGTCGGCAATCTGTTCGCACAGTTCACGATCCGTCGAACAGGTATCGAATTCCGCACCGACAGAAGTCAAAAACTCAGCAAGGGTGACGTCATCAAATTCCGGACCAAGGTACGAACCTTTCTGAACATCCGAAGTCCCCACCTGCCGCGGGCGTTCCAACAACTGATGCCAGATAAACATGGCCGTGCCCAAAGCCCCTCCGGCATCCCCGGCGGCAGGCTGGATCCAGATATTCTCAAACGGACTTTCCCGCAGCAATCGTCCGTTACCGACACAGTTCAGGGCAACTCCGCCTGCCATCACCAGGTTTTTTTCGCCCGTCGTTTCGTGCAGATGCTGAGCCGATCGCAGCATCACTTCTTCCGTAACCGATTGCACGGACGCCGCCAGATCCATTTCCCGCTGAGTTAACTCGGACTCAGGAGCTCGAGGCGGTCCACCGAACAGGTCGTGGAACCTGCCCGATGTCATCGTGAGTCCCTGGCAGTAATTGAAGTAGCTCATATCCATGTGGAATGAACCGTCTTCTTTCAGGTCCATCACGTGGTCAAGTATCAAGTCACGATATTTCGGCTCTCCGTAGGGAGCGAGTCCCATGATCTTGTATTCACCGCTATTCACTCGAAAGCCGGTGTAATAGGTGAAAGCCGAATACAGCAGGCCCAGTGAGTGCGGAAAACGCAGTTCGTCCGTCAGTTCAATGCGATTGCCTTTTCCAACGCCCAGACAGGACGTGGACCATTCACCAACACCGTCCAGCGTCATGATCGCCGCAGATTCAAATGGCGAAGGAAAGAATGCGCTGGCGGCATGAGATTCGTGGTGATCGGTGAAAACAATGTTGCCGCTGTACTCTCCACCCAGACCTTTGCGGATCTCTTTCGGAAGATGTAGTTTCTGTTTCAGCCACAGCGGAATCGCCCGCCGAAAGGAACGGTATCCTCGGGGCACATACGCCAGATAAGTTTCCAGCAGGCGTTCAAACTTGGTGAACGGCTTGTCATAGAAGCCAACGTAATCCAGATCTTTCGCCGCGACGCCAGATTGGCGCAGACAGAAGTCGATCGCGTTGACTGGAAACTCGAAGTCATGTTTCTTCCGAGTAAACCGCTCTTCCTGAGCGGCCGCCACGATCTCACCATCAATGACCAGCGCTGCGGCTGAGTCATGATAGAAAGCAGAGATACCGAGAATTGCAGTCATGGACTTCCTGTCGTTACTCGGTGGGCTTCAAAACCGGGGCGGGAAAGCCGCAGAGTTCGTTACAGTCGGTTTCACTCAGATGATAAGCATCGCCGATATTGCGAACCAAAGACAGATCAGCATTCTCTGACCGGAAATGTAGGTAAAATTCCGTCCAGAGGCTATCTCGGTCAGATATCAACGAGTCGTTTGCGTCTGGTTCCGCAACTCGCAGGTGTCAGCATTGTGTCCGTCAGTCATGCTCTTTCCGCTGACGCGTGCAGTTCTCTGTAACCACGCTTCGACAATCTGACCGATCGTATCCGTCAGCCCCTGAGAGATATCCCAGCCAGGATAGTGCTGCCGCATTTTTGCCAGATCGCTGTAATAGCAAATGTGATCACCAACGAGTGTCCCCCTGCGGTCCAAAAAAGACGGCTCGCTGATTATTGTCGACGCCGTGAATCTTCCAACCGGCCGCCGCAAAGTAGAGACAAACCTCTGACCCGATCAGTCCGGACGAACCGGTGACAAGTAGTTTCTTCATGTCATCTTCATCGGCCCTGGGCAACTAATTCGAGAACCCAATCCAGTCAGACTGACTTTCCGCAAACGTCGCAATTTCCGTCAGTACCTGTTGTACCGAAGTTGCGGGTTCCCAACCCCATTCTTCGGCAGCCAGTGAAGAGTCCAGCACGATCCATGGCAGGTCGAAAGGCCTGGGAGTCGTGTCCGCCGCGACGTCTCGATCGCCCCAGCGTTCCGCACACCAGTTGCTCATTTGGGCGAGTGACATCGCCGACTCGACGCCACCGGAAACATTAACCACTTTAGGTCGGTCCCCGTTCCCGGCGGCACACTGTTTCAGCAGCAACGGAACAATATCCCGAGGATGCAGACAATCGCGAACCTGATGCCCATGACCACCAAAACCGATGTACTTCAACGGCCGCTGTTCCTTCCAGCTATGCAGCCAGAAAGCAAAGATGCCCTGATCGGCTTTGCCAAACTGCCCGGCTCCGGCCATCACGCCACAACGATTAATCCAGACCGGAAAGTCAAAGGTATACCCATACTCCAGTGCGATCTGCTCGGAAGCAAGTTTAGTCGCCCCATACAGTGAGACAGGAGCTGTGGTCGAGAAGCCTTCCGAAATACCGCTGGCTGTGATCCCCACTGGAAGATTGTGACCCGCCGGGATGAACGCCTTACCAGATGGTTCGACCTGTAAACCGGCCAGAGGTGGAATCGAATACACCCGGCTGGTGCTCAACAATACGAACCCGGCTTTGTGTTGCTTGCAGTATTCCAGCAGATTGACGGTTCCCAGCAGATTGTAGTCGATCAGCTGACGACTGCTCGACTTGCCGTCCACGCCCGCCAGCACGCTTGGATTCGCAGCGGCATCAATGACCCAATCGACGGGACCAACGGCATCCAGGTCAGTTGCCAGTCGGATATCACCGTGAACAACTTCGATCTCCCACGCCGCCAGGCGTTCCCTGTTGCGCCAGCTGCCATTCCGCGAAAGGTTGTCGATGCCGATAACCTGCAGATCCGCCACCGATAAATTTTCGCGCAGCTGAAGGGCGATCTCGCTGCCAACAAATCCGCAGATACCGGTGATCAGAATCTTCAAGATGTGTCGCTCACTCGTTTGAGATCAG
>JAPYTO010000032.1 GCA_029941865.1 Fuerstiella sp.
ATCGGCTCCCGTGGTCCCCTCACGCTGGCTCCCTCTTTCGCCGCCACTCACAAATTCGCGAGCGACCTGCTCGGAGTCGCCAATGTGCTCGCACACAGCCGAAATCTCTTCTTCTGTCACGTAATCCGTCAGGCCGTCGGTGGCCAGCACCAGGCAATCTCCGCTTCGAATTGTGAAAGACACAACATCAGCCGGGTCTCTGTCCGGCCATGCTCCAAGATATTTGTAAAGCACGTTTCGGTATTGGTGAGTTGCTGCTTCTTCGGGCGACAGCAGTCCAGCATTGACCAGTCCGGCAGTCATTGTGTGGTCCGAAGTCAACCGCTGTATCACACCATCACGGACCAGGCAGGCTCGGCTGTCGCCGATGCTGGCAAGGTAAAGATCTTCATCAATAACGACCGCAGCGATCGCCGTCGTTCCCATCCTGCATTGTCTCCAACTACACTGTCGCTCAGATATGATTGCGCTGTTGGCCGTTCTCATGGCCGCCAGAAGCTGAACTCGGATTTGCTCTTTCCGGTCCACCAGAAACGCGAACTGAGATCTGGCGGAGAATTCATTGGCCTGAACAAGCTGGCCGATTTCTTCATCAAGAATGTCACAGGCCATGCGGCTTGCCACTTCACCGCCTGCCGAACCTCCAATGCCATCCGCTATGACGAAGTACTGCTGATGAGAATCAATGACACAGCAGTCCTCGTTTCGTTCGCGACTGGTCCCCCGAACGGACCCTCCGCCGGCCCGAACGAAAAGTGATTCGGCGAGCTCCGGAACTGGAAAATCTGAAACACTCGACATGTCTCGCCCTCCGTTTTATGAGAATCCAGCTTACGGCTGTCAATTAGACACAGGTTTCGTTCCGTCTATTCAGGCAAGCAAACCTGCTGGCAGGTGCTCCGGATGCCTGCCGGAACGTTAACACGATAATAATACCCTTAAGTCCTCTTAACGCAAGTGGCCATGCCGAAACTCTGTGTTATCTCCGGATAAACGCGGCGAATGGGAGTGAGTATCACTCCTGTGGTGGCGTTACGGAAATCAATCGGATGTAAAGGTCCATAACTCTTGATTTGTGTGGTCGACTCCCGTACTATAAGCCGATCGAGAGCCTCAGCGAATTGGTCGAATCCATCTGAGCGTTGGGATGTCCTTTTTTTTGAGACGCTTATCTCTCTGCCCCCCCTCTGCCAGTTGCCTGCATGCCGGCGACCGGCATCTCCCACCCAGGACATGCAACGAGTTCAGCATGAAGATTCTTTCTCATTGCTATCTGGCTGCGCTGATTCCGGTCCTGAGTACGGCGCCGCTGTGTGCCGAGGAGCCGGCAGCGAAGAACGTTCAAACGGCCGCGGACAACACCGGTACGACTCTGTTTGAAGAGAAGATCCTGCCAGCGCTGAAGGAGCATTGTTATGCGTGTCACTCGAAGGCTGCTGAGACCACTGAGGGCGGACTGGAACTTGATTCACCGCTGGGGTTGATGCGCGGTGGCGATTCCGGCCCGATGTTCAAGGCTCACGAAACAGAGGAGAATCATCTGCTACAGATGCTGAGGCACCACGACGACGTGTCCGCAATGCCCCCCGAAGAAAAGCTACCTGCCGAAATCATCGCTGCCTTTGAGCAATGGATTCGCCTTGGGGCACCAGATTCGCGCGAAGACAGCGGGCCTACCGCGAAAGAACAGCGTCTTGGCAGGGCGAAGCAGCATTGGGCGTTTCAACCGCCTAAGGTCACTGCACTGCCGGTCGTTAAGAATAACGCGTGGGCTCACGACAAAATGATTGACACCTTTGTCCTGGCGGCGATCGAGGCGGAAGGCATGAAGCCGGTGGGTGATGCGAATCGGCAGACATTGATTCGTCGCCTGTATTTCGATCTTGTGGGGTTGCCTCCTGCACCCCAGGACGTGGATAGATTTGTCCCCGACCAGGCTTCCGACGCCGTGGAAAAACTCGTGGATCGTCTGCTGAATTCGCCTCAGTTCGGAGAACGCTGGGGACGACACTGGCTGGATGTTGTTCGATTCGCTGAATCCAGCGGCATGGAATTCAACTTCACGTATCCACACGCATGGCCGTTCCGAAACTACGTGTTTGATGCCTTCAATGCCGACAAACCCTTCGACGAGTTTCTCCGAGAACAGATTGCGGGCGATCTGTTGCCAAACGAAGGAAAGCAATCGCCTGCTTTGGTCGAGGCTCGGCAGATTGCAACAAGTGTCCTGGCATTCGGACCGAAACGGCACAATTCGTCGGGCACAGAATTTCAGATGGATATCGCTGACGACCAGATCAACGTTGTCTTCAAATCCACGCTGGCAATGACGGTATCCTGTGCACGGTGCCACGACCACAAATTCGATCCGATCCCCACAACAGACTATTACGGTCTGGCGGGCATTTTTCTCAGCACCGAACCGCTGTACGGAACGATCAAGCAGAAGTACAGCAATACGCCGACCGATCTGTTGCCCATTGGCGAAAATGCTCAGGCGAAACATGAGGCGATTAAGAAGTACGACGCAGAACTGGCCGTGGCCGAGAAACTGCTGACGGCCAAACGCGAAGAGTTGAAGAAAGCGAGAGACGCCCAGGAAGTGGCCGCCAAAGAAAAAACCAGCGCAGACAAACTGCTGGCCGCGGTCACAGCACGTCAGGACGCTACTGAAGCCAGTTCAGCAGATACGACTGGACAAGACGCACGCAGCGAACTCGACAGGGCCGTGGCAAAACTGACGGCATCCACGACTGCCGTTGCGACACTGAAGGCGGAGTTCCGGAAGGTGGAAGGTGCGGTTGCGAAACTCAGGAAGAACACTCTGCCTCGTCCTCACTATGCGATGAGCGTTCGTGATCGAGCTAAACCCGCGGACACGAAACTGGCCATTCGTGGCGATTTTCGGAATCGCGGCGACGTTGTTCCACGTGGTTTTCTGAGCGCCGTGAACGTGCCGGATGCCGCAACGATTGACCTGACGAGCAGCGGGCGACTGCAGCTGGCGAATTGGATTGCCAGTCCGGAAAACCCATTAACGGCCCGGGTGATGGTGAATCGTATCTGGCACCATCTGTTCGGTCGTGGCATTGTCTCCACCGTCGACAACTTTGGCGTCATTGGCAAACCGCCGACTCATCCGAAACTACTGGATATGCTCGCGTTGCGCTTCGTTGATGACGGTTGGTCAGTCAAACGAATGGTGCGTGCCATTGTGCTGAGTCGAGCCTACCAGTTGAGCAGCCACGCCAGCGAACAGAATATGGCCATCGATCCTGATAATCGACTGCTGTGGCGAACGACGCCCCGTCGACTTGAAGCCGAGACTATTCGCGATGCTATTCTGACAGTCAGCGGACAGCTTAATCTGCAGAGGCCGGAAGGGTCCACTGTCACCGGTCTGGGAGACAAACTGGTGCGCAGCATCGCTCCGGAAAAAATTCAACCCGCCAGCAATCATCGCAGCGTGTATCTGCCGGTCGTCCGTGACTACGTACCTGAACTGTTTGATCTGTTTGACTTCCCGTCGCCCAGTCTTGTGAGCGGACATCGTGCCGTCACCAACGTGCCGTCGCAATCGCTCTATCTACGCAACTCAGCGTTTGTTGCCGACCAGGCAAATCTGGCGGCCGCACGTCTGCTGGCGTCGGCGGAAGCAACCGACGACACACAGCGAGCAGCATTGGCCATGCGTTGGGCCCTGGGACGGACACCATCTGGTATCGAACGCGATGCGGCCTTGCAACTGGTCAACGCAGTCCGACAGGAGGAAGCGGATTCGAAAGAGAAGGTACAGGCCGTGCCGGACCGTGCTGCATGGTCCGCGTGGTTCCTGACACTGTTTACCACAGCTGAGTTTCGATATTTGGCGGACATTGACATATAGAGCGGCGCACCTGCGTCCCCCGTAGTTCGGAGCACAATGACCATGAAAAACATGTCAGCAAATCCAACGGTTTCCCGTCGCGGATGGCTGCAGGCAGCATCCTGCGGTCTGGGAGCACTCACGGTCAATGGCCTCGCTCCGAGTCGAGCATCTGCCGGTCTCCTCTCTCCGCGAGGTCCTCACTTCACGGGCAAAGCCAAACGTGTCATCTTTTTGTTCATGGCTGGAGGACCGTCGCAGTTTGAGTCCTTTGACTACAAGCCTATGCTGAAGAAAGCCGGCGGCAAAAAGGGCATGAAGAAGGGAACGCTGCTTGCACCTCAGGCCAACTTCGCCCGACACGGCGAAAGCGGGATGTGGATCTCCGACGCGTTTCCGCATCTGGCCAAACAGGCTGATCAACTGTGCATGCTCAATGCCATGTCCGGACCCAGTCGCGCACATCCAATTGCCGTGCCGATGCTGCACACAGGCGAATTTCAGTTCGTACGACCGTCGTTTGGGTCGTGGGTGCTGTATGGGCTGGGAAGCGAGAATCAGGACCTGCCTGGGTTCTTTACCATCAAGCCGACTCGCACGTTCGGCGGCCCAGCCAACTACGGCAGCGCTTTCCTGCCCAGCACCTTTCAGGCCACTCGCCTGGGGTGGGAAGGCCAGGCCGTCAAGAATGCCGGGATCAGCAACCTGACTTCCCATCACGGCCTGAGTCGCGATTCTGCCAGCAGGTCCCTGAAACTGGCCCAGTTGATGAATCAGCGATTACTGAGCCAGACCGAAGACGTCCGCGGCGCCATCGATTCGCTGGAACTAAGCGATCGCATGCAGTCGGCCGTTCCCAGAGTGCTCGACATCAGTGGCGAATCGAAAGAGACTCTTGCCGCATACGGTGTCGGCGCGGGACGGACAGACGATTTCGGTCGACAATGCCTGTTGGCACGACGGTTGGTCGAATCCGGCGTAAGGTTTGTGGAAGTCAGTTGCAACGGCTGGGATCACCACAGCAATCTCGACAAATTCAAAAGCAAAGCGGAAGAAATCGATCAGCCCATCGCGGCGTTGCTTGCCGACCTGCAGCAACGAGGCCTGCTGGACGATACGCTTGTCCTATGGACGGGTGAATTCGGTCGCACGCCGGAGACCCAGGT
Organism: Fuerstiella sp.; assembly: GCA_029941865.1. Taxonomy (GTDB): domain Bacteria; phylum Planctomycetota; class Planctomycetia; order Planctomycetales; family Planctomycetaceae; genus Fuerstiella. Next base: position 5,032 of record JAPYTO010000032.1, read on the forward strand.
ACTGGAGGGTGAGGAGAAGATTGGGCGCGACCACAACGCCGAAGGCTACACCGCCTGGCTGGCCGGTGGAGGCGTTCGCGGAGGACTGACTCACGGCACAACAGACGAACTGGGCTACGCTGCCACCGACGGCAACGTCCATCTTCACGACCTGCATGCAACGATGCTGCACCTGCTGGGGTTCGATCACACCAAACTGGTCTATCGCTACGGCGGCCGCGACTTCCGCCTCACGAACATACACGGGGATGTCGTGCCCGAAATATTTGCGTAGACGACACCTGCGGATTTGACCTACGCATCGTCACGGTGAGCGCGTGGCAGGATTCTGAGCGTGTGAGTGCCAGACAATCTGTTCACTTAGCCAACAGATGGCCGTCATCGTCCAGGTTAATGCGCCCCCCTTTCGCAAGATCCCTGTGATTGACGGTCGTTGGTGCCGAGAGCGTACACTGTTTCAGGCGTTGGTTTTCGTGCAGCTGAATACTGTTAAAAAGGTCACCTTTGCAGGGGATGTCCTGTACGACGACGTTGTTCGGGGCAAAGAACTCTTTCAGGCTGCCACTCGGATAGAACACCACCACGGCTCCCATGATCCCTCCGCCCGTTCCCCGACATTTGTGTTTCTGAATCGTCTGGTTCGCGGGAAACCTGCAACTCGCCAGCTGCCCGTCGCGGTCAAATGACACCCACGTATCGGTGGGAACCTTGATGCCATTGACCGTTGCGTCTTCAGCCGTCAGCCCACCCGAAACACTTCCGTCTTCACGCCGATGCAGCCACCCTTTGTAAATCAGGTCGTCCACTTCGACCTGCTCAGCGAGGTGTCCGATCGAATACGTGACACCGGCCTCAGTTCTACTCTTCTCAAACCGTATTCGTTTGTACTCGATCCCGTCCACAGTCTGCTGATATTGCCATGAATGGAACCCGCCATTCGCGAGGAACCATGCGGCGAAGGCAAACAGCAGGATTGCCACGATTGAAATTGTTTTCATGGGAGTTCTCACTTTGGCGAAGCAGACATACAGATCAGGCCACTGCGAACCGCATGCCAGAACGGATGCCGACGTCTTGGGGCGGCAAACCGCCGAACAAGCAGTCCGCACACGACACTACGTGCAGCCGGTCGACTGCAGGCCCTTGCGCAGCAGCGGAGCAGATCACTGCACGCATGACCGTCTGGTGTAATGCTGGAAACCAGCCACAGAGCTGCCATGTGCGGAGCTCATCGTCATTGTCTGTTGACTGGATTGAGCGTCCTGGCAGACAGTCGCGACTGGTACAGCCTTGTCCCGGTTGACTTAGAAGCCCCGACGCTGGAACACGTTCGTCCGGGCGTGGCGTACGGGTCAACGAGCCTTCACGTTCTGTGTGAGATCAGCGACTGCAAAGAATGAAGCAGAACAGAAGGTGCTCGCGATCCTCAGCGGTGCCATTCTGAGCCCTTGAAGTTCCACGTCGTGAGGCGCCGCAATATTCCCGGTGGTCGCGAATCGATGTCGACTGGCTTGAAACCGGATTCACGTCGACTGAGATCCCTCGATGCCAGCATCAGATTGCCTGGTTCCGGGAACAAGGTCGCCCAACTAATCTCCCGTCCCGATTTCAGTGAACCAGGCTTCCTGCATAAGTGCGGTCTCGCGATGCTCGTGAGTACGGCAGGCTGCGACGAACTCCTCAAGCTCCTTACGCAGTCTTGCGAACCCCTCGTCAACGTCAGCGGTCGTCGAAAGCTGGTCGTCGAGATATTCCAGACGGGCCAGTAGCTCATCATGCTCGGTTTCGAGTGTCTGTGCCAGACGACTTAACCGGGGGGCCATTTCAACGATCTCTTCGAAATAGCCTCCCTGCTCTTCGTGGTCGAAATGACACTTCAATATGACGGCAAGCTCAGAGAAACGCATGCGTAGAACCGGTACTCTTACCAATTCGCCACCAAGAAAAGCGTCAAATGCGGCGTACTGCCGTTCAAGTTTCTGATGTTCAGAGTTGATCTCCTGAAACACGTCAACCGTGACTTTCGTGGTCATGACTGGTCTCCTGCAAGAGGCGGGCTGTACCTGGAACGGTGCAGCGGAGGGAAGGTTTCTGAAGATCCACAGAGTTATGGATCGTCATATCCATATTATGAGCCAGGAGACAGTGTTATGTCAATGTTTATCGTGAAACGAGGTCTGCGACGTGCCATGCATCGCAGACAAATCTGCTGAACGCAGCCATGCAAAAACTGAGGCACATTTGGGCAATGTCACGTTTACACGAACAGTTTTGCACACCCCAATGCCTAATGATTTGGTGAGGCTTTCCGTCCGGTGCATCGAAGGGGCATGACATTCTGAATTCGATCCAGCTGAGTGACCATCGCAGCAACTGATTCCAGCAGGCCGACACGCGCTGGCGCATCAGGAGCATAATAGCCACCGGCAGAACGGTCGGATGACCAACGCCCCTCAGCCGTTCTCGTCAACGGATGTTTACGTATGAAATATCCGTCAGGATTCGTTTCACGCGTTGGAACCGATCCTGGCCGCATTCAACTGCTCAGCCCGTGGAAACAGGATGCTGTTCTCTTTGTGGATATGCCGGTGCAGATCACGTTCCAGATTCTGCAGACCATCAAGCATTGTGCGCCATGTGTTGCAGGCATCGACGGGCACCAGAAAATCCTGTGTCAGTTCCCTAATGCGTTTTAACGCATTTCCTGCGTTATCGTGTTCGTGTTCCATCATGCGAATCGGGTTGGCGACTGTGCCGAATGGAAATCGCGGACAGTCCATGGATTGTTCCAGAAGCCGAATGGCCGGAAACAGAATATTCTCCTCCTTCATCATGTGCGGCTCCAACTCCGATCGCAATTCGGCAAATACCGTCCGCACATCGTGTAACTCGGGATGCACGGAATCATGCACGTCTGCAACCTTTCTCACCAGTTGCGTCAGACGCGGCAACTCGGTTTTCAGAAAGGCGTGATGAGTGACTTCGATGTGATCGCACAATTCTTTGAGCGGCATCTCCCTGCAGTCCGGTTGTGATTCGTCGCCACGCTGGTCGATGGCATCGTTCAGCCGTGCGGCGAGCGAGTCGGTATCGAGGTCTTTCGCTTCGCAGACGTCTGCCAGCGACTGGTTGCCGCCGCAACAATAGTCAATCTGTAAGTCTTCGAATACGCGTGCCGTCTCTGGATGCTCCGCCACCCAGTCGCCGACGGTTCGTATTTTATCAATCATGGGCATGGTGTTTCCTTCAGTCAAAGTTTTGGAATCCTGGTTTTCTTTTTCCCGCCCGCTTCTGCATCTCGGGCCTGTTCTTCTTCCTTTTTCTTCGTCTTGTCCAGCTGGAATCGTTCAAACTTACGTTTGGCTTCCTTTTGCTTATCGGTCAGTTCTTCCCACGGCTTCCTGTCCCAGGGCAGCTTCTCGCCTGCGGGCGGGATCATAAACGTTTCCTGCCATTCGAAGTCGACGGCGGCGGCGAGTTCCAGCCGCGCCAGAGCTGACCATGGAGTCCCGGGATGTTCCGCCTCAACACGCTGCAGATACTCTCGGGCGACCACGAGGTCATCCTGATCCACGTTGATAAAATTTGGACTTCGGCCACTCTGTGAGGTCTCCACCACTGGTTCGGCACCCGTCCTCGGCATATCACGCAGCGACGAGCCTTCGAGTCCCGCCAGTTCCCAGGCGTTGGTCGTGCCGTCTCGGCAGACCTTTGGCTTCGTGTACATCTGGTTGAGCAACTGTATCGTGTTGTTAAGCCGTGCACGGTTGGCCAGCAGTCGTCCCATCAGCAGGTCATAGTGTGCTCGCCAGCGTTGTGAGTCCTCCTGTTCACGTGCCTTTTCGGCGGACTGCAGCTCCTCGATCCCGCTGTCCAGAAACTGCGAAATCTTCATTAACGTCTTCTGGTCGTCGCGAATATCGAACTGAATGCCGGATGCAAGAAACCTCGTCCTCGGCTGCTTCCAGGTCGCTTTTCGGCTGGCATCGGTGGCCGTCAGCACGGCCTGCCGAGCAGGATTCCGGCGAACGAGTTTCATGTATTCGGTGGTTGAAACGTAATCCGGACTGTGGTCCAGCATTGTGGAGAAATCGATGTCAGTATCAGACACATTTCTGTCCTGATGCAGAAAGTAGATGCCGCCGCTTTCGCGTGTGATGTGAGCGAGGCCATAAGAGCCGAAGCCAGACGGCAGAGCTGTGTTTCGCAGCGATTCATTCCAGGTCGGCAGAGTCGGATGCTCGAATCGAATCGATTCGGGACCACGCTCAACTGGCAGGCGATGCACTTCCTTTGTCTCCGGGTCGGTCCATGGCACTTTGACTTCGTGCCGACCGAACGGAGCCATGGGTCCCATGACAAATACCGGCATATCATTGCGTTTTACCTGCTGCAGCGCATCTTCCAGCATCTCAAAATCATTGCCACATTCATCGGTCAGCACAACAATCATGACTTCGTAGCCCTTGCGAGCAATTGCGCGGTGATCGAGAGCCGTGGCGTGGATGGCGGTGAATACGTTCTCAACACCCGATTCATCTACTGGAATCTCCCGCACGGCCTGCTGAATCAGTTTTCGATCGGCCGTTGGTTCCTCGGTCATCGCAACGGTCTGCTGACCGAATGCGGCAACGCTGGTCAGCAAGCGATCTTCATGATCTTCCGCCAGCTGATCCAGCTCTTTGTAGACGCGTTCGAATCTGCTGATTACGTCTTCACGCCGCGTGCGCTGACTCTCGGAAGCATCCATCAGCCACACGACGACCACTTTCGTATCGCGCAGGCGGTGAACAATTTCCATCGTGATGCGGTCCACCGAGCCCACATCACCTTCGGTTCGCACGACCGCACCCTGGATACCTTCAATGATCTCCGTCAAATCGATGTCGTCTTCACTGAACGCGAGCGGTTCGGGCGGTACTTGGTCCTCGACAAGCGGTGTGAGCTGTTTCTCCTGAATCCGGCGACTTGTTGCGGTCTCGGCCACAGTGATTGCAGTTGGCGTGACGGGCGCGTCCGGATCGACCTGCCAGACGTCCAGTTCCTGAGTCAGATCCTGCAGCAACAGCTTCTCGTCGAGATCGTCGGCGATCGTCGCAGTGACAAGTTCCGGCAGTTCAAAGTCGATGGTCAGATAAATCGCAGAACATGCCAGCAGAAGGGCGGCATGCACGGCTAACGAAACCACGCACGCAGGAAGGTGCTTAAGCACTCGCAGTCCGTCAAACTGCCGTCCTTCACCGCCGGCATGATCGTGCTGACGTAATGGCCACAAGGAATGCGTCACCGATTCAGGTGCCTGATCCTGTCTTCGCAACACATCATCCTCCATCGCTGGCAGGATTGAGACATGTTGATGTGTGGCGACCATGTGAAAGACCTTATCGTTTTGAGTCTGCAAGAGCACAAACTGTGCCATCATCCCAATCCAGGTCTCTGGTGTTGGCAGTTCACGAAATTGGATAGGAGGGTGACCGCGGACGCGCCACAAATGCAACGGCCAACCGGAGTTGATGCCACCGTGATACCAGGGCAGGTCGCTCGAAAGAACATTTCCACACCGGAGAACCACCTGTGTGCGAAAACGCGCATTAAGCCACATGCGAATCCGCACGCTTGCGCGCACGCGTGCACATGTAGCTGGTCCGGTCACATCGCCACGAAGTGGTCTACAGGACCAGGTAATCGATTGCGTCTAACAGCCGGTCGCATCAGCGAAGTACCGTCTGGCACACTTTGTGCAACTCTGTCGGCAGTCAGCGGGTTCAACCTTGTTTCTGATTGCGGAGGCTTGTTATGCGAGATCAGTCGTGCCGTCGATTCCTCAGGCTGGTTGTGGTGACCGGATTGTCCGTCGTACCGCTCGCAGGGATCTTTCTTCAGGACAGCTCAGGCGACGATGCCGAGGCAACCACAAGGTTTGGGCGTGAAGCACGCGAGGGAACACTGACGCTCAACCGCGATCCTGACGCTCCACTGACTGAGCGAGAAAGGGTCCATCATGTACTCAGCCGTTTTACGTTTGGTGCAACGCCTGGTCTGATTGATCACGTCCAGAAGATCGGACTGGAAGAATGGTTCGACGCTCAGCTGAAGGGCGAGGCCGACAACCTGCTGTCCCAGCTGGCAAAGCTGGACACACTGACGATGACCAATCAGGAAATCGTGCAGAAATACAATCCCGGCGTGCCGCCCGAACTCTCGCTGGCCAAACGCCTGACACCGGAGCAGCGTCGCAAACGATCCGAGATCCTCAGGGCTCGCTATGTTCCACGGGATCAACTCAAGGAAGCAGTTGTGCTGGCATCTGTCCTTGGCAGTAATCAGGTCAAAGAGACGACGGCCGATTTCTGGAGGAATCATTTCAGCATCGACGTCAGCAAAGGAGCGGTCCGCTATTACGCGACAACCTGGGAACGGGACGTCATCCGTGGTGAAACACTGGGCACATTTTCAGCCATGCTCAACAGGTCTGCGCGACATCCGGCGATGCTGGTCTTTCTGGATAACTTCATTTCACGAGCACCGACGAACAATGAACTAACGGCAGCGGCACAACAGGCGATGGCTCAAACGCGAGACTACGCGACGGTGATGGACGCCATCGACATCGCAAGAATGAAGGGACTGAATGAGAATTATGCTCGCGAAGTCATGGAACTGCACACGCTGGGCGTCGACAACTACTACACCCAGGACGACGTCATCGCTCTGGCCGAAGCGCTCACCGGCTGGACGGTTCAGCAGAACCCCAACAGGCCCATCGAGTTTGAATTCAAGCCGAAAATGCACGCGAGTGCAGCGCGGCAGATTCTGAAGTTCCGCATTCCGGCCAACCAGCGAAACGGACAGGCTGAAGCCCAGCTTGTGCTGGACCGACTGGTGAAACACGCCGGAACGGCTGACTTCATCGCTTACAAGTTGTGTCGTCACTTCGTCAACGATCGCCCTTCGCCGAAGATGGTCGAACGAGTCGCCAAAGCGTTTCGGCGGAAAACAGATCTCCCCACGACGTACCGGGCGATCTTCGAGGACAAAGAGTTCTTTGAGCCCGCCAACTATCAATCGAAATTCAAACGTCCCTCAGAGTTCATCGTCAGTGCACTGCGGCTCACCGAAGCGGAAATCGTGTCGACGGACGGTATTCAGGCGGCACTGCTGTCGCTGAATGAACCGCTGTATCAATGCGAAGATCCAACCGGCTACTACGATCAGGCCGACGTCTGGCGCGATCCTGGTGTCATGGCGTCACGCTGGCAGTTCAGTCTGGGGCTGGGCATGGGCTGGGTCCGTGGCGTGAAGATTCCGGATTCGTTCTGGGAGGGAATGGAGCCCAACAATCCGCTGCAGTGGAAGGAATTCCTGGCCAGGAAAATTCTGCCGATGGGCCACAGCAGACAAACCGACGAGGCCCTGGAGAAGGTCCTCGCGAAATACGCGCGGTTCAATCCGAATCCCGAACAACTGGGGCGCTATATTGTGGGAATCCTGCTGGGATCTCCGGAATTTCAGCGACAGTAAATCGTCAATCGAATTTGTGTCAATTTGTTTCAACATCGTGGGAGCAGAAGATGAAACGTCGTGAATTTCTGAAAACCACAAGTGCTGGTGCTGCGGTCGCTTCGGCAGGACTGATCGGGCCGCAGTTAGTGGCTCAGCAACGCTCGCCGATTGGGTTGATTCCTAATCCTGTTCTGGTGATGGTCTATCTGCGGGGAGGCCACGATCAGTTAAACACATTCGTGCCACACAGTGACAGGACGTATTACAAAATCCGTCCGACCATTGCCATTCCAAAGCCGGACGTGATTCAGCTGGACAGCCGCTGGGGGCTTCATCCGGCGATGGAACCACTCAAGCGCTTCTACGATGAGGGTCGCTTTGCCGCCGTGATCAACAGTGGATCACCGCACCCGACTCGAAGCCATTTTGACGCTCAGGACTTCATGGAATTCGCTGCGCCGGGCAACCGTTCGATCCGCGACGGATGGCTGAACCGCTACCTGTTTGCGACAAAGAATCCGCGTGGCGAGGATCCGGAACAGATCCGCGCGATCGCGTTGCAGGAACGACTGCCGCGGTCGATGCGCGGCAGTTATCCGGCAGTAGCCGTTCCGCCCAACCTGCGCGAAATTGATGAAGTTCTGGACCTGTTTGAGGATTTCTATCGCGGCGGTGATCCCGATCGATTGCGCACGACCATCGATGCGGCTCAAAAACCTGCTGGTGCCGCAGCCGCTGCGGGGATCAGTGTCGATCCGGTGATGGCGTCCGGTACGCAGACCATTCAGTATCTGAGGCGACTGCGGCAGCTTCTGTACGGTGACGTCAAGCCGACCTACGGCAGCAGCAGAGCGGACAGCTTCGAAGGCGGCACGTTTCAGGAGTATCCCGGAGGTTGGTTTGCGAGTCGGCTAAAGGCAGCAGCTCGCATCATCAAAGCGGATGTCGGCCTGCAGGTCGTGGGCACGGACATCAACGGTTGGGACCATCACATCGGTCTGGGGTCCGTCGACGGAACACTCAACCGGATGCTTGAATTCGTCTCAACGTCACTCGCCGCGTTCATGGACGACCTGGGTCCGGAACTCGATCGCACGCTCATTCTCGTTTCCACCGAATTCGGTCGGGTCTGCGGTGAAAACGGAAACGATGGAAGTGATCACGGTCATGGGGGTGCCACATGGTTGCTGGGTGGTCGTGTCAAAGGTGGGCGTATCTACGGCAAGTGGACAGGGCTGGAACCCAGCGAGCTGAATCAGAAACGCGATCTGAAAGTGACGACTGACTTCCGCGAAATCTACGCAGACGTGCTGCGTCAGCACATGGGCTTTGACCTGCCGAAAGGCTTCTTCCCGGACTACACACCATTGGAGAAGGGACTCGGGATTTTCGGATAAATGAGAGATCCGGACATGAACACGACTTCACGGATACCACTGTTGTCGCTTTGCCTGGTGCTTGCACTGATCTGCACTGGCACCAGCGCTGCCAGAGGCGGTGGAGAGCTGACGTCCGAGCACAGGAAAGAGCTGTCCAGCATACGCCGCGAGATGTCAAAGGTATCGTCGCTGATTCGTCGACGTAAACTTGACGAAGTCGAACGCATTCTCGATGACGTCGAAAGTCGACTCAGGCAGGTCGCGGACGAAGCAGACCTGTCTCCGGGCGACAGACTGTTGGCGTCTGTGACGAATCTTCTGGTTCGTCAACGACACGGTCTCGCACTTAGACGCAACCCGAAGAAGTATCTTGAGGAACAGAATACCGTCAGCTTCGTGAAACACGTCGCCCCGATTCTGAAGGCCCGCTGTGTCGAATGTCATGCTGACGACCCGAGTGGCAAGCTGAAACTCGATACATTCGCTGGTATGAAAAAGGGGGGAAAGACCGGTCCGCTGCTTGTCATGGGCAACGCCAATCGCAGCCTGATCATGTACCGCCTGGCAGCTTCCGAACAGCATCGCATGCCGCTGAAGGAATCGCCACTGTCTCCCAACGAGCTTTCCCTGTTGGCACTGTGGATCAACCAGGGCGCGAAGTTCGATGGCGCAAATGAAGAACACGACCTGGACGAACTGCTGGACCCCAGACACGTCGCGCCACCGAAGGAATTTCCAAAACCGACCGGCGGAGAGACCGTTTCGTTCAGGAACGACATCGCACCATTCATGGCAGCGCATTGCCTGAGATGCCATCAGGGAAAAATGCCGTCCGGCCAGCTGTTGCTGGTCGACTTCGAATCCATCATGCAGGGTGGGCGGCACGGTCGCATTCTGATCCCCGGCAATCCGGATGAAAGTCTGATGTATCAGTTGATGGCAAGCTACGACGAAGCGAACCGTATGCCGCTGGAAGGAAAGGTTACCAAAAAGAATTTCGAAGATTTGGGAACGTGGATTCGTGAGGGAGCCAGGTACGACGGCGGAAATTCGCGTCTGCACCTGCGAGCCCTCAACCCGGCGGACTCTGAAATGCGAGCAGCCGAACTGGCCACGTTGACAGCAGAACAGTTCCGGCAGTTTCGAGAGACTCGCAGCACGGGGCAGTGGAAGAAAGTCTTTCCCGACGTTGAACCAAAATCAGTGACGTCGACCGGGATTCAGTTGTATGGCAACGTTTCGACGGGAAGGTTGACCGAAGTGCAGGAGTGGTCGGACACGCATTTGGAAACACTTCGCGAACTGTTCGCTCTGAATCAGAATCAACCATTGTGGCGCGGGGGACTGTCTGTATTCGTCTTCGGGGGTCGAGGCGAATTCGAGACCTTCAATCAACAGATCGCGCTGCGGCGTGTCTTTACCGAAAACCATGGCACGACACTGGTTTCTTCCACATTCGAAGACGCGCTTGTGATCCTGCACGATACGGGCGACAGATCCGACGGGACCGCTCCGACGCTGGAATTCAGCCTTGTCGAGCAGTTGACCTCTGCGTATCTGGCCACGATCGACGCAACCTATCCGGAATGGGTTGTAGAGGGACTCGGTCCGGCACTGGCGGCACGTCAGGTTGATGACAAGGACAAGTATGCCGACAGCTTTCGCGGAGCGGTTGTGGAATCGCTGAGAAAATTGGAAAAGCCAGCGGACGTGTTTCACGACGGAGTGTTCTTTTCGTCCGAACAGGCTCGCCCCGTAGCCGTAACCGTGACGCAGTTCCTGCTGAAGCGAGGACGCGTTCGGAATTTTGCAAAACTGATGACGGCGCTGCAGGCTGGCGGGGATATCGACAATTCCATTCGGATCGTGTACGGGGCCGACCCGGACGTGATTGCTCGAGCTTACTTTTCCGATCTGAAAATTCGCAGGAGATAATGTGAAGCAGTTTGTCCTGCTATTCATCTGGCTGGCCGCCCTGTTGATCGCATGGCGTTCAGGAGCGTGGTCGCCATCTGATTCGGACTCATCTGAATCCGCCGAAATGTCAACGCATGACCGCATGTTCCACATGCATCGGCCTCTGCACGACGGCGGCAAAGTCGGCATGTCGGGGCAGTATCACCTGGAACTGGTCAGCCACGCCGACGGCAATCATCGGCTGTGGATTTCCAATGCGTTTCGGCAGGAAATGGATCCGGCCGGGTTTTCCGGAACACTGACAGTGCAGACTTCGGCTGGATCAGCAGTCCCCGTGCATTTCAATCGCGTCGGACGCACAAAGGAGCTGACAGCGAACACAGAACGGTTGCAGGGTCAGACGTGGCTGGTCGTGGATGGTTCGCTGGGCAACGGAACCAGATTTCAGAACATGAAATTCTTCTGGGACTACGACGCCGATTCCGGACTTTTGGTGCCGTCGCTGGGGCTCGACACGATGGTGCCGCTGCCTGTGGACAATACGCCGACCGCCGCCAGGGTGAGTCTCGGAAAAGACCTGTTCTTCGATCAGCTATTGAGTACTGATGGTTCAACATCCTGTGCCTCCTGTCATCGTCCCGAATATGCCTTCGCAGAGCCGGACACTGTCTCTCATGGTGTTGGCGGCCGACCTGGCAAACGCAACACGCCCAGCGTGCTGAACACCGCCTACTACCCTGTATTGCTGTGGGACGGCAGACACACATCGCTCGAATCCCAGGCTCTCGCCCCGTTGTTGCACCCCGATGAAATGGCCAACGAAGATGAAGCATCGCTGGTGGAAAGACTGGAACAAAAGTACGGCCAGCGAACGCAGGACACGATGGGGGAGCCATTGTCGATTACGTCGATCGCGAAAGCGCTGGCGTGTTATCAACGGACGCTGTTTTCCGGAGATTCCGACTTCGATCGCTTTGAAGCCGGCCAGCGGGAGGCCATTGGCGAAGCGGCGCGGCGTGGTCGAACACTTTTCTTCGGCTCAACGGGCTGCGGCAATTGTCATGTTCCGCCGCTGTTCACAGATTTCGAATTTCACAATCTGGGCGCCGGCTGGCGAGGCACTGGCGACGACGATCTCGGTCGGTTCGTCGTTACCGGTGAACAACACGACATCGGAGCGTTTCGAACACCATCGTTGCGAGACGTGGCACGTACAGCGCCCTACATGCACGATGGCAGCATCGGCACACTTCGTGAGGTTGTTGAATTCTACAATCGTGGCGGAAAGGCCAATGAAAATCGCGATGGACTGATCGCGTCGCTGGGACTGTCTTCAGCCGAAATCGACGACCTGGTGGCATTCCTGAAAACACTCAATGGTCGCGAAAACGCATCCTCGCAGTGGTCGGCACCAGCAGAAGCAAACGGAGGTTCTGATCTATGATGAATCCCTTCGACATGCTTCCGGCTTTATTCGCGCATGTGTCGTACGTCGTCGATCCGGAAAAGCTGCGCGCGTTGTCAGGGCGGGACTGGCCGTTTCTGTTCTCACCGCTTTCTGATCCTTTGTACGTAACGCTGATTGTTGTGACCATCGTCGTGACCGTCGCCGTGATTGCGGGCTGCCAGCTATTGCCGGGCCCACAAACGTTCTGCCGATCAATCCACGATCGACTACTGACGTATTCGTCCTTCGTACCCATGATTCTGCGGACAGCACTGGGCGTGGCGTTAATTGTCGCAGGGACAAAAAGTGCCATCTTCCTGCCCTATGTTCCCGGCGACGCGGTGGGAACACTGGAAGTCGTACTCGGTTTCTGCGTGCTGGTGGGATTCATGGTGCGGCCATGCGGACTCGTCGCGCTGGGCGTCTATTTCTACGGTCTGTCTACCAGTCAGTATCTGCTGGGAACGCTGGAATCAGCCGCCGCCGCTCTGCTGATTGCAGCCCACGGGCCTGACCGCCCCAGCACGGACGACGTACTGAACGTCGACGTTCTGGGGGCAGGTCTGGAACCGTTGTGGAAACAGCTGCGAGACAACAGCGGCGTCGTTTTGAGGCTGGCGATGGGATGCACAATGATCTGGCTGGCGGTGACAGAAAAGGCGTTCAATCCTCGGGTTTCGGAGGCCGTTGTCATCGATTTCGAACTGGAATCCGTCGTTCCGGTCAGTACGGCGATGTGGGTGTTTTCCGTGGGCGTGATCGAACTTGCCGTGGGCCTTGTGCTGGTGCTTGGTTTCTTCACACGGACATTTTCGTTCATCGCGTTTGTCGTGCTGACGTTGTCATTCTTCTATTTCAAGGAAGAAGTCGCTGGCCACGTCACGTTCTTCGGCACGTTAATGATTCTGATGATCACTGGTGCCGGGCGAGCAAGCCTGGACGCGTTGATTGCTCGCAAGACCCGGGGCGTTGTTGGAACCGCCTGCCCATATGGAATGGAATCGTGACCGGGAAGACATGTGGGCCAATGCCATGACTCATTCTCCATCGCCAACACGTCGACGAAAGCCAGCCGTTCCGACTGCCTGGCCTGTCACACCAAAGCCGCTGGATTTGTCATCAGCGTCAACGCTCGACAACGGAATCGAAGTCACCAGTACCCGGACGGTCCCGAAAATCAACTCGTGTGATGCTGGAAACGCATGGTGTCTTCACCACGGCCCTTCCAGGCGTTCAGAAATAAAACACCTACCGCTTTTTTTTCTTCGCCTTCTGTTTCGTTTTCTTTTTCCTGCCGCCCGTACCCAGCGACACGAGCTTCTTTTCTTCGCACAGCGGAGTGACACTTCCAGGCTGAGACAGCATTTCTGCAAGAGTCGTTTCGCGAAAAATGGTTTCAGTAGCCTCCAGAGCCTCGTCGAGTCGCCTGTGCAACGGACATAAGTTCGTTCCGTGCGACTGAATCCTCAACGGGCATTCGTGAATGCGCTTAATGGGTTCTACAACGTCAACGACATCCAGGATGGTGAAGTCTTCCGGCTCTTTCGTCAGCACAAAGCCACCGTGCAGACCACGCTGGGAATGGACCAGCCCGCTCCGGACCAGCCCCTGCATCAGTTTGGAAAGGTACGGCAGCGGAACCTGAGTGATTTCAGATATCTTCTTTGCCGTACACGGTTGCCCTTCGTGCTGTGCGATGGTGGCGATCGCTCGGAGGGCATATTCAACAGTTTGTGAGATCATGGGCGACTGATCCGGGTATCCGATTCTGAGAACGACATTTTTCTTACACCGCAGTTTAGGGTCTTCAAGTCCTGAACGGCAAGTGTGTTGCTGTTTGCCGGCAGTCAGCAACATATTGCCGCGCAGTTTCATATTCGCAGCCCCTGCCGCGACACGTGTGACCGGCAATTTCTACCGGAAATGGCAAGAGCTCTCAGCAATTGGTCAGACGAACGGTTACTTTCATCCCAACTCGTCTCGCCACGAAAGTATCTTAAGACAACTATATCCATAACTCGCTATTATGCGGTGAAAACGATTCGGCAAGGAGGCCGAGATGACATTCAGAAATTCTGAACCTGATGCCCCGCAGAGTTCTCAAACAGGCGTCTCGCTGCAACTGGACGGAAATCCACCCGCACCGCGCCGTATGCGGGTGAAACATCTGCGGCGGTGGATGACGCATGCTGTCATCGTTGTTTATCTGAGCTGGCTGGGTCACGGCGTCTTCTGCCACGCACTGCAGTACCGAGTGTCTGCACATCCGTTGATGTACTTCACAGTGTGGGACATGTTCTGCGGCTGGTCCGGCTGGTCGTATCGCACGCACGTGGTCGCGGAAGGGGAAAGCGGAAAATTCTATGAGCTGACGCCGACTCCGTGGGGCGAATATCACGCTTACGGAAACCTGAGTCGTGAGCATTACGATAACTTCGCCAATCACTCCCGCCAAATCGGATTCAATTGCCTGAAGCAGACGGCACATGAACCGATGACACGGGTGTATGTGATTGGGGAAACCTGGTCCAAGAAATTCAATCTGCCGGATCCGTTGTGGCAGCGAATTCACGACGAACCCAAACAGTCGAAAACTTACTTCAACGTGAATGCCGTCTATCAGTCTGACGGTACGCTTCTGTCTCTTCGACCTTCGTTCCGCGAGAGTCATCAGGCGTCATGGCTGGCGGCCAGCCTGCAGGGACAAAAGGGACAAGGCAGACAGCAGATGCTGCTCGGAAGCACGTTTGAGAATTGACACGAGGAGACGCACATGGACGCTCAGGCCGTTAACCAATCCTCCGTTTCCTTCGTTAGTTCCGTCCGCCGGTTCTTCTATACGGAAGAACTTCCATATGGCCTGGCCATCATCCGGATCGGTCTGCCGCTGATCCTGCTGTGCGTCGTGATTCCTCGCTGGAGCCATGCACGAGAATTCTATTCCACTGACGGTGCGACGGCTCCGATGGCTCTGAACTATGGCATGCAGGACTTTCTGCCTGAACCTTCCGGGACGGTTGCAGTCGCGATGATGACAGGCCTGATTTTTTGCCTGGTCGCCAGCAGCATCGGATGGCATACGCGTATCGCCCTGGCCGGATCGTGGGGACTGTATACCTACCTGAACATGCTCGATTACCTCAGCACACTGACAAAATACTCGGTAATCTCCTCACATGTGCTGCTGTTGCTGCTGCTGTCTAACTGCGGTGCAATCTGGTCTGTTGATCGCCTGAGGTCACGCAGCAGAAATGATTCTCGCGGCGAAAACCCGAGCGGCGGTCGATCGTCACGAGCCGCCGCGTGGCCCCGACGACTGATTCAGCTGTTCATCGGTATCGTATACTTTGGAGCGGCATTCACGAAGATGCACATCGTCGGCTTCCTGAGCGGCGATCAAATCCGGTTTTGGCTGCTGACGAACATGAATGGTCCAAAGCCGCTGGGCGAGTGGCTGGCCATGTACCCGGAACTGATCATCACGATGTCGCATGTCGCGTTGATCTGGCAGGTCCTGTTCCTCTTTCTGTGCTGGCGAGGTCGTATGCGCG
Organism: Fuerstiella sp.; assembly: GCA_029941865.1. Taxonomy (GTDB): domain Bacteria; phylum Planctomycetota; class Planctomycetia; order Planctomycetales; family Planctomycetaceae; genus Fuerstiella. Next base: position 20,829 of record JAPYTO010000032.1, read on the forward strand.
GTGTCATGCTGGTCGTTGGTGGACTGTTTCATCTGTCAACGATCTGGCTGCTCGGTCTTGCCATATTCCCGCCGATCATGTTGTTGACCTATTTTGCATGGCTGCACGAAACAGATGTGAGGCGGATTCAGTTCCATTTTCGGTCTCTTGTGACCGGGACGAATCGAAACGGGTTCGGTTCTGCTGCTGAACGGATTCATGCATTAAGCAGACGATTGCGTGGGTTCGCGCCAAAGATTCCGCTTCCGTCTGCGTTGCTGTTCAGTCTGGGACTGGTGGCGTCTGTGGCCGCCGGCCTGGAAATTGAATATCACATGGACCCATATGGGCACCGTCGTCCGGCAGGACCATACGCGCTGCAGCCAATACCAGAAACACGTGTGTCAGAATTGTTTGCCAAGCCTGATCGCATGCGTGACGAGGACAAGTTCTTTGCCCTGGAGATGGGAACAGAGACGCTGGGCGGAGTTGTAGTGCATCGACGTGACACGTACGAACCAGGCAGTCAGGTAATCGCGCAATGTGCTCTGGTTCCGCCGCACGAAGACATGTGGGTGGAATGTCGTCTCTCGGATTCGTACGGCCGCCAGTTGCACGTATTTGGTCAGGCTGTGACTCGTGACATGTTGAGAGTCAACTTCACGTTTCAACTGCCGCACGACCTTGAATCCGGGGATTATCGTTTGACGATACGGTGCAACAGCAATGACATGTTGTCGCGAAACATACGGGTGGACAGTCCGACATCGGTGGTACTCAGCAACTGAACAAAGCCGCGACTGTCCTCGCATGGCGGAAAACAAGGTGTCTGTCAGTGACGGCCCGCGTCTCAGTCTCGCCCCACACCGCCCCTCGCATGTGGTAGCTGAATTCTGCGCCTGTTGACTCCAGTGTCAACTCCTCGCTCCGGAGTATTCGCCTGTTCATCGGTGGCATCTGTGTCGCCGCAACGCGGACGAGATGTGCAAAGTGTGCGTAACGTGCGGCAGTGCACATGAGTTGTGCACACTCGTATCACCGGCCTTCCGTCCAGTGCGTAAGAAATCCTGCTCCGTGGCAGCAGTATCCTGACCTTCAAATTCCCATAGCAATAGGCCTCGCAAATTAAAGATAACCGGACAGGCTTGTCCTATTCGTTGGAACCGTTGAGTTTTGGTACGCATGTTGCCAAACGTGCTGTCACAAAGGAACGATGACGGTCACTGGATAAAGATATGAATCCCGCAACGGAATCAAAGCGCGTGCCGCAGACCGAGCGACCTACAGGAATTGAACATTGGATCGGGCTGCCCGCGATAAAGAAGAAGAGACTGCAGATTACTGGCGTTGCTGCAGATGGGCAGAGCCGCAATGGATTTCGTGTGCTGGCGACGCTGTTCGCTGCTCTTGTATCCACCACCGCATTCGCACAGGACACCCCGGACTACTATCGTGCCAACTGCATGAACTGCCACACAATCGGTGGTGGCCGGTTGACGGGGCCTGACCTGAAGGACGTCACGAAGCGTAAGGATGCCGAATGGCTGATCGGATTCATGCAGAATCCCAAAGCCGTCATCGACAGTGGGGATGCTTACGCCACGAAGATCACCGAAGCTTCTCGAGGCGTCGTCATGCCAACTCTTCCCGGGATGACTCGCTATCGTGCAGAGCAAATCCTGAAACTGATCGAAGCGGAATCGAAGCTGGAAAAATCACAGTTTCAGGGCATCAAGATCTCCAACAAGCCCTTTACTGACGCCGATCGAGCTGCCGGACGTGCCATTTTCACAGGGTCTCGCGGGTTGAAGAAGGGCGGAGCCGCCTGCAACGCCTGCCACAGTATTTACGACCTTCCTGCCCTGGGTGGCGGACATCTGGGGCCGGATCTGACAAAGATCTATGAACGCCTCAAGGGACGAAAGTCGCTGAGCGCATGGCTGATGGCTCCGGCGACAGAAACCATGCAGCCCATTTTCAAAAATCGACCGCTGGAAGCGGATGAAATTCATGTGCTGGCGGCCTACTTCGAGGATGCCGCTAAGCACAGCGAGACAGATGCATCTGTTAATCGAATGGCGTTCTTACTGCTGGGGCTCGGACTGGCGACATCCGTCATTTTCCTGTTCGACCTTATCTGGAAATCTCGCTTCCATTCCGTGCGTCGCCCGCTGGTGGATTCGATCACCAACGCGATTCATCGGGGAACGCCGCAGCAGAACATCAAATCGGATTCAGGCGTACCGCCGATTTTATCAGCGACTCTGGTTGGCACAGAAGCCAGCAACGAACACGAATCGGAACAAGGTGACCAATGAGCATTATTCGCGACGCTATCGCGTGGATCCGCGACGAGATCAATCCCGAAGGCCGTCAGTGGGAAGAGTTTTACCGCAACCGCTGGACGCACGACAAAGTTGTTCGCAGCACGCACGGCGTCAACTGCACCGGCGGCTGCACGTGGAACATCCATGTCAAAGACGGCATCGTCACCTGGGAAATGCAGGGACTGGATTATCCGCTTCTCGAAGACGGCATCCCACCTTACGAGCCGCGAGGCTGCCAGCGTGGGATTTCGTTCAGCTGGTATCTGTACAGTCCGCTGCGAGTAAAGTACCCGTACATTCGAGGTGTGTTGCTCGATCTATGGAAGCAGGCACGCGCGGATCATTCCGATCCGGCCGATGCATGGAAGAGTCTGGTTGAAGATCCGGAGAAACGTCGTCGTTGGCAGCGAGCTCGCGGTAAAGGCGGACTGCGACGGACGGACTGGGCCACGGCACTGGAGATCATTTCGGCTTCGATGGTGCAGACCATCAAGAAGCATGGCCCCGATCGAATAGCCGGCTTCTCTCCGATTCCGGCCATGTCGATGATCAGCTATGCGTCGGGTGCCCGGCTGATGCAACTCATCGGTGGCATCTCGCTGTCGTTTTACGACTGGTACTGCGACCTGCCGCCCGCTTCTCCGGAAACCTGGGGAGAGCAGACGGACGTTGCGGAAAGCGCAGACTGGTATCACGCCAAGATGCTGGTTTCGATGGGTGCCAACATCGGCATGACACGAACGCCGGACTGCCATTTTCTTGCGGAAGGGCGTCACAACGGCACCAAGTTGTGGGTGTTCTCGCCCGACTTCAATATGGTTGCCAAGTATGCCGACGAATGGGTGGCTGTGAATGCCGGTCAGGACGGTGCGTGGTGGATGGCCGTCAATCACGTACTGCTGACTGAATTTCATCATCAGAAAAAGACGGACTACTTCCTTCAGTACGCGAAGAAATACACAGACTCCCCGTACCTTGTCGAAATCACAACAGACGCCAATGGCGTCATTCGACCGGGCCAGTTGCTGCGTGCGGGGCGACTGGACAAGTATGCCGCTGAGGAGAACGGCGACTGGAAATTCCTGATGTGGGACGAGGCAGCCCACGAACCGCGGATGCCGATGGGCAGTTCCGGATTTCGCTGGGGCAAAGAACAGGGCAAGTGGAATCTGCTGCTGAAGGACGGCATGGATGGCAGCGACATTCAGCCGCAGTTGTCGTTCCTCGAAGACCACGACGATGTTATCGATGTCGAACTCGACGACTTTGGCGCAGGCAAGGCGTCACATCGCGGAGTGCCAATCAAAACCCTGAAGACAAAAGACGGCACAGAAGTTCACGTCACCACCATCTACGACCTGCTGATGGCTCAGTACGGCGTAAACCGAGGGCTGTCCGGCGAGTACCCGGCTGACTATGACGATGAGAACGCTCCGTTCACGCCTGCGTGGAGCGAAAAGTACACAGGCATTAGCCGGGATGTACTGATCCGGTTTGCCAGAGAATGGGGCACGACGGCCGAACACACCAACGGCAAGTGTACCATCCTGATCGGTGCCGGCATCAATCACTGGTATCACGCCAATCTGATGTATCGAGCCGGCATTCACGCGTTGATGTTCTGCGGCTGTGTTGGAGTCAACGGTGGCGGGCTGGCTCATTATGTGGGACAGGAAAAACTGGCACCGGCCGAGTCGTGGGCCTCGATCGCTATGGCGAAAGACTGGTTCCCGCCGTCACGTCTGCAGAATGCTCCCAGCTGGCATTATGTCCACACGGATCAGTGGCGTTACGAAAAAGACTTCACCGACTATCACACAGTGCCTCAGAATCCGTTGGAAAACAGTACGGCTCATGGCCATACGATGGACATGCAGGTGCGAGCGGTCCGACAGGGCTGGCTGCCCTTTTATCCGCAGTTTCCGGAAAACCCGATTGAAATCGTCAAAGAGGCTCGGGCCGCCGGTGCGGATTCAACGGAGGAGATCATTGCCTGGATCGTTGACCGGCTGAAGAAGAAGGAGATGAAATTCTCTGTCGAGGATCCGGACGCCGAAGAGAACTGGCCACGTGTCTGGTTCATCTGGCGCGGCAACGCGTTGATGGCCAGTGCAAAAGGGCACGAGTACTTTCTGCGACATTACCTTGGCACGCACGACAACGCGGTCGGCGAAGATCTGGCAGAGGGCTCGGTTAAAGAAGTGGAGTGGCACAAAACGGCTCCGCAGGGAAAGATGGATCTCGTTGTCGATCTCAACTTCCGCATGGACACATCCGCCCTGTATTCGGACATTATTCTGCCGGCCGCGACGTGGTATGAAAAAGCGGACCTGAATTCGACGGACATGCACAGCTTCATCCATCCGCTGTCCAAAGCGGTCCCGCCGTGCTGGGAGTCCAAAAGCGACTGGGCAATTTTCAAAGAGATTGCGAAGAAGTTTTCCGAAGTTGCTGAACCGCACTTCCCCGAACCTGTGGAGGACCTGGTCGTCGCTCCGCTGGCTCATGATTCTGCGGCCGAGATTGCTCAGCCCAGCATGGATCAATGGATTCGTAGCGAAGGGGAAGCCATTCCCGGCAAGACCATGCCCAACTTCGCAATTGTCAAACGCGACTATAAGAACGTCTACAATCAGTATGTCTCATGGGGACCGATGGTTCGTAAGAACGGGCTGGGGGCTCACGGCACGAAGTATTCGATTCAGGAAGAATACGACGAATATATTGAGACTCACCGCACCGAAACGTGGGACGGCAACACCTACCCATCACTCAACCGAGACGTCGATGTGTGTGATGCGATTCTGCATTTTGCAACTGTCACAAACGGCGAATTGGCGTACCGGTCTTACAAGAACATGGAAGAACGGACCGGACTACCACTGGCACAGTTTGCCAAAAAAAGTCGCAGCGTCCGCACATCTTACAAGGACATTCAAAGCCAGCCTCGGCGATTCATCAACAGCCCGATGTGGTCGGGATTGATCGAAAACGGTCGAACCTATTCCCCGTTTACCTACAACGTGGAAGGGATGGTTCCCTGGCGCACCCTGACCGGGCGGCAGTCGTTGTATCTGGACCATCCTGTGTACATCGACTTCGGCGAACATCTGCCGACCTACAAGCCAAAACCGCTGCCAACGCAGTATGCCGATCTGCAGTTCACCGAAAACGGAGAAACCACAGGGCCGGTCATTATGCTCAACTTTCTGACTCCACACGGCAAGTGGCACATCCATTCCACGTATGGCGACAACCAGCGGATGACCACACTTTCCCGAGGCATTTATCCGCTGTGGATGAATGACAAGGAAGCCGCGGCGATGGAGATTGCGGACAACGACTGGGTGGAAATATTCAATGATAACGGAGTCGTCGTGACACGAGCCATCGTGAGCTCACGTATCCCGCCCGGCATATGCATGCAGTACCACGCGCCGGAACGAACTCACGGCATTCCGTTATCGCCGCTGCGAAAGAATCGCCGCGCTGGTGGGCATAACAGCCTGACTCGAACTCGACTGAAGCCGAACTTCATGATCGGCGGATACGGCCAGTTCACGTATCACTTCAATTACTGGGGACCGGTCGGATGCAATCGCGACACACATCTGCTGGTCAGAAAACTGCCGGGCGAACCGGTGTATTAAAACGACAGTCAAAAGTAGACAGTCCTCAGTGGAATGCCAATCGACTGACAACTGACAACTGAAATCTCCCCACAACAAAAGTCACAAGCGGAGCGGAAACCGAATGCAGGTTCGATCACAGATTTCAATGGTGTTTCATCTCGATAAGTGCATCGGGTGTCACACCTGCAGCGTCGCCTGCAAGAACATATGGACGGACCGTAAAGGTGCGGAATACATGTGGTGGAACAACGTCGAAACCAAGCCCGGCACCGGTTTCCCTACCAAGTGGGAAGATCAGGAGAAGTACAAAGGCGGCTTCGAAAAAAATGCCGCTGGTGAACTGGAAATCAAGTCCACCAGCAAAACGAAGATCGTCCCCAACATCTTCCACAATCCGCACATGCCCAGCATGGACGACTACTACGAACCCTGGACCTACGACTATCAGAACCTGTTCAACGCGAAAGAAGGATCCGATCAGCCAACGGCCGAACCAATCTCCATGATCGATGGCAAAAAGATAGATGTGCAGTCGGGGCCCAACTGGGACGACGATCTGGGCGGTTCACCCATCTATGCAGAGAACGATCCGAATCTGGAGGGACTGACGGAAGAGCAGCGTCTGCAGCTCAGTTCTGTTGAGCGACTGGTGTTCTTCTATCTGCCTCGCATCTGCAATCACTGTCTGAATCCGTGCTGTGTGGCATCGTGTCCTTCCGGGGCACTCTACAAGCGGGGCGAAGACGGCATCGTGTTGATTGACCAGAAGAAGTGCCGAGCCTGGCGGTCCTGCGTCGCGGCATGTCCCTACAAAAAGACGTACTTCAACTGGTTCACTGGAAAAAGTGAAAAGTGCATCCTCTGTTTTCCGCGACTGGAAACCGGGCAGGCTCCGGCGTGCTTCCACTCGTGTGTTGGTCGTATTCGGTATCTGGGCGTCCTGCTGTATGACGCCGAAAAACTGGAGGAGGTTGCAAAACTGCCTGACGACGAACTGGTCGAGGGGCAGCGAGACATGATTCTTGATCCGCATGATCCCGAAGTCATTGCGGAAGCAATGAAAAACGGCGTCTCTGAAGGAGTAATCGAAGCGGCTCAGAATTCTCCGGTCTACAAATTTGTCATTGAGTGGAAGATCGCTCTGCCGCCGCATATCGAGTTCCGTACGCTGCCAATGCTGTTCTACGTACCGCCGATGTCGCCCGTGCAGGCCAGCAAGGTGGAAGACACGATCACTCACAACAGCGAGAACCTGTTTCACGACATCGACGATTCCCGAGTGCCAATGAAGTTCCTGGCCAACCTGTTCGGTGCCGGACACGAAGGCGTGGTCCGATATGCACTGGCCAAACAGAAGGCGGTGCGCTGGCATCGGCGAGCGGAAACGGTTGGCGACATCGACCGCGAAACAGCGGATCGCATGCTGCGTGAAGCCAACTGCACTCGTGAAGAGGCAGAGGCCATCTACAAGCTCACTGCGCTGTGTAAGTTCGAAGACCGTTTTGTCATTCCACCGATGCACCGCGAACAGGCCATTGAAATGATGAAGGAACCACATGAACACCGCGAAGAAGTTGGTTTTGGCTTCGTGGGTGCGCCAAGGAGAGGCGTTTAGAACGGAATCCCACTGAAGGTGCACTCCCCCGCCGGTTTCTGATGAGAAGAACATTGACTCCCGCGACCGGGAGAGTGCGTATCAAATGGAAAAAAGTTTCCTGAGTGGCACCTCCGCTGCTCTGTTTGAGCTAACGCCTGAAGACGTAAACAAAATCGCTCCTGTTCGTGCGGGAGATGAACTTCCTGACATCTACTTTATCTGCGTCAGAGAGAACCTAATGGCTGGTCCCAGAACACTACGGTCCCTGAGCCGTCTGCTCGTCTATCCTGACGAACAAACGGTCGAAGCGGCGGAATTGCTGTACATCATTCTGCAGAACGAACTGCCGGAGGCTGCCAGGAAGATGTCCCGCTTCGGGGCGTACGTTGAACAGCATGAACTGTGGGAAGTCGAAGAAGCCTTCACGGGCACATTCGACGTCAATCCCGCATGTGCGCTGGAAGTCGGCTGGCATCTGTTCGGAGAAGAGTACTCTCGCGGCCTGTTCATGGTGCGGATGCGTGAAGAACTCAGGAAGTACGATCTGGCAGAATCAAACGAACTGCCGGACCACATTACTCACGTGCTGGCCATCATTGGCGCCATGCCCGACGAAGAGGCCAAACGATTCGTCACCGCCTGTGTTTTGCCGGCCGTCAGAAAAATGCTGCACGCCTTTGAGGAAAACGACAGCCCGTATGGTGACGTCATTTCCTGCATGGCGTTGATTCTGCACCACGTCTGGGGCGAAGGAGAACTACTCAGCGATGGCTCGGAATCCGAAAACTCCGACGACCGCACAAATTCCGATGGCGTCGACCTGTTGCACGCATTTCCCGTTGCGGACGTTGGCTGCGGTTCTGACGGCTGCGGAGTTGGTTGCGGCAGTTCAGAGCCCAAGAACCTCGTGCAACTCTCGACCAACATTCCTCCCAAAAGGAGTGAGCAATAATGAGCGAAGGCATTCTGAATCAGTTTCTGTTCATTGCGCTGCCGTACGTCTGCCTGTTCACGTTCTTTCTGATGACGATCCATCGGTATCGGGCACAGTCGTTTTCGTATTCGAGTCTGTCGAGTCAGTTTCTGGAGAACAAGCATCACTTTTGGGCAGTCGTGCCGTTTCATTACGGCATTCTGGCGGTGACGGCGGGGCATCTGATCGCATTTCTGATCCCGTGCAGCATCCTCGCGTGGAATGGCCATCCGCTGAGACTCTACATCCTGGAAGTCTCAGCGCTCGCCTGTGGACTGCTGACACTGATTGGCCTGGTGGCGATCGTCATCCGTCGCGGCACAACCACTCGTATCCGAAAGGTCACATCGCCGACGGACTGGATCCTGTTTGCAATGCTGCTGGTTCAGACGATCAGCGGTGTGGCCATCGCGATTCTTCACCCGTGGGGTTCGTCGTGGTTTGCCACCAACATGTCGCCGTATCTGTGGTCTGTCTTCAAGCTGAACCCGGACATCAGCTACGTCGTGGCCATGCCGCACCTGGTCAAAACACACATCATCCTGGCATTTCTGACAATCGGCTTTTTCCCGTTCACTCGTCTGGTGCACCTTCTGGTCATTCCCAATCCCTATCTCTGGCGGAAGACACAGGTCGTCCGCTGGTACGGTCAAAAATGAAGCCTTGAACTGATCGGCAAAAGACGCGAATCCAATGAGCAGCGACGGAGTAAACACAACCCCTGAACGGACACCGGTCGATACACGAACGGCGTGGTGGATTCTGGGCGTGAATACGTTTGCTTTCACGATTTGCTTCGCCGCCTGGATGATGTACGGCGTACTGGTCACCTGGCTGATCAACAACGGTCTATACGACTGGGGACCTTCCGAGATCGGCTGGCTGATTGGCATTCCAGTGCTGACCGGCGCAGTTTTTCGACTGCCGCTTGGCATCGCTACCGACAAGTGGGGAGGCCGTATCGTTTACGGACTGTTGCTGCTGTTCTGCGCGGTTCCGATGTATCTCACCAGTTATTGCAACGGGTATTGGCAGTTTTTTGCAGCCGGACTTGGGTTTGGGTTATGCGGAGCCAGCTTTGCCGTGGGAATTGCCTATACGTCAGTCTGGTTTCCTCAGCACCAGCAGGGAACGGCACTGGGAATCTTTGGAGCTGGCAATGCGGGTGCCGCTCTGACCAGTTTTGGAGCTCCCACCATTCTCAACTGGCTGACGAACGACGGCACCAACATCGACGCGTGGCGCACTCTGCCAAAGATCTATGCGGCGCTGCTGCTGACAACCGGCGTTGTTTTTATATTAACCACGAAAACTCGTCTTGCTCCGGGCAGTGCGGGCAAGAGTCTGGCACAACGGCTCGAACCACTGCGACATATGCGAGTCTGGCGATTCGGGCTCTACTACTTCTTTGTGTTTGGCGGTTTCGTGGCATTGGCTCAATGGCTCGTGCCGTACTACGTCAACGCATATTCCACGACGGTCGTCCTCGCGGGAGTCCTGGCAGCCTGCAACAGCCTGCCTTCCGGCATTATTCGAGCCGCAGGAGGCTGGATGTCTGACAGGCTCGGTGCGCGCACTGTGATGTACTGGGTGTTGGGTGCTTCGCTGATTTGCTGCATTCTGCTGATCGTCCCGCAAATGGACATTCGTTCACCGGGCAGCGGCATCATGGCGAAGGCTCCGGGCACAGTTATCAGCGTCACCGACGAAGAGATTGTCGTGGCAACGGCTGCCGGAAATCAACACACCTACACGCTTCTCAGGAAGAGCGCTGAACTTGTCAGCGACGATGAACGGAAGTCGCGCGTGCTTGTCCTGCCGCGTCAAATGTCCTGGCAGGAATCTGTTGTGGAAGTCGGGCAGACCGTCGCTAACAAAGATTTGCTGGCGCGCGGAATTACGCAGATCTACTTTCAGGCCAACATCTGGATCTTCACGGTGCTGAGCATGATTATCGGCGCGGTCATGGGGATCGGCAAGGCAGCTGTTTACAAGCACATCCCTGACTACTTTCCCAACGATGTGGGCGTGGTCGGCGGAATCGTGGGAGTGCTCGGTGGCCTGGGCGGATTCGTCTGCCCGGTCATTTTTGGATACCTGTTGAAAGCCACCGGACTATGGACGTCCTGCTGGATGTTCTTCGCGGTTCTGGTGACCGTCTGCCTGGTCTGGATGCATCTGGTGATCCAGAAAATGCTGAAAACCGAAGCTCCGGAACTGTCGCGGCGGATTGAATCCTCAGAGGCAACAATCATCAGCGGTCAACAATAAGCAGTACACGAACTGGGATGAGTCATGGCAAACACGCCGGAATGCTGGAACACAGAAGACGAAGCCTTCTGGGAATCCGACGGCAAGCGGATCGCGAATCGAAACTTATGGGTTTCGATCCCGAATCTGTTGTGTGGGTTTTCCGTATGGCTGTACTGGGGCATGATCGTCAAGACCATGCAGAAATTGCACTTCGCGAACACAGATCTGTTCAACTTCACGTTCCGCAACGACGGTCAGCCATATGACGAAGCGGGTTATCGAGCACTCCTGTTCACCCTGCCCGCCGTTGCCGGACTGGCCGGCGCAACTTTACGAATTCCGAATTCGTTTATGATCGCCATTTGCGGCGGCCGCAACGTGAAGTTCATGACGACCGTGCTGCTGATCATCCCGGCCGCCCTGGCCGGATTCGCACTGCAGAATCCCAACACCTCATTTGGTGTGTTTATCACGCTGGCGGCTCTGTCGGGAGTGGGCGGAGGAGCGTTCGCTTCGAGCATGTCGAATATTTCGTTCTTCTTTCCCAAACGCATGCAGGGACTCGCGCTGGGATTGAATGCCGGACTTGGAAACACGGGCGTCAGCGTGATGCAGTTTCTGATTCCCTGGGTCATCACGTTTGGCCTGTTCGGCGGCATCGGCGGTGATCCGCAGACGTTCATCGTGGATGGCGAAACGCAGAGCCTGTGGATTCAGAACGCGGCACTGGTCTGGGTCCCCATTATGACGGTCCTTGTCATCATGACATGGATCTTCATGAATAATCTGCCACAGCACAAATGTGGTTCGGCTCCGGTTGCCATCGGAAAATATCTGTGGCTGCAGATGATTGGCTTCCTGGGAGCGGCCATCGGTGTTGGCATGCTGATCTTTGTGGAACTGCCCATCCCCGAACTGCTGAGAATCTTTCTCGTCCTGATTGTTGCCGTGGCGACCACAATGCTGGGCATGAAGTTCATGACTCCGAAAACGATACAGGAACCGCTTAACAAACAGTTCGCAATCTTCAGCAATAAACACAACTGGGTGATGACGTGGCTGTACGTAATGACATTCGGATCGTTCATTGGATACGCGAACGCCTTTCCAAAGCTCATCGACGATATTTTCGTGACGCCGACCAACGGATTGGTGACGTCCCATTACATCTGGATCGGAGCATTTGTGGGAGCTCTGATTCGTCCGGTCGGTGGCTGGCTGTCGGACAAACTCGGCGGTGCCCGAGTCACTCAGTGGGACACATGGGTGATGGTGGCATCCACGATTCTGGCGGGATACCTGGTTTCACTGGCCGGAAAAACTGACAAGCCGGAACAGTACTTCATCCCGTTTCTGATCACGTTCATCGTGCTGTTTGCGACAACCGGCATCGGCAATGGTTCAACGTTCCGGATGATCCCGACCATCTTCTCAAAAGAACAGGCGGGCCCGGTGCTCGGCTGGACATCCGCCATCGCGGCATATGGTGCCTATCTGATTCCCAAGATTTTCGCCACGCAGATCAAAGCCGGCACGCCGGAATACGCCCTTTATGGATTCGCTGTTTACTACGCGAGTTGCCTTGTTGTGAACTGGTGGTTTTATGCCCGTAAGAACGCAGAAATTAAATGTTAGGTAACGTTGACCCAAAGAGATCCTAATGCGCCAAATCATTGTCACTATCGCATTGCTGATCGGGCTGTTTTTCAGCTTGATCGTGCTGGCGTCCGGCATGAGTGACTGGCGATTGCCCGACAATCAGCAGGGCTACTCGCCACCTCAGCCGATCAGTTACTCACACCGCCTGCATGCGGGAGAACTGGGTATCGACTGTCGCTTCTGTCACACCGCCGCAGCACACGGCCAGCACGCCGGAATCCCGTCGACCGACGTCTGCATGAAGTGTCACAAATATGTGACCAGCTCCTTTGGCGCGCTGCAGGATGAACTTACGAAGGCGGACGAGGAAAAACGCAAGCCGAAAATGATTGTCTCAGACGAACTGCAGAAACTGTACGACACTCTTGGTCTGGAAGATCCCAGGACACCCAACCCTGACGGCGATGCAAAGTCGATTCCGTGGGTGAAGATTCACAACCTGCCGGACTTTGTCAGCTTTGACCACAGTGCTCACGTAACAGCCGGCGTGGAATGCCAAAAGTGTCACGGGCCGGTGGAATCCATGGAACGGGTGCGGCAATTTGAATCGTTGTCGATGGGTTGGTGCATTAACTGCCACCGCGAATCGCCCGAAAAAGGAATCAACGGCCACGCCGTGAATGCGTCTTTGAACTGCTCGGTGTGCCACCACTAAATCTGATAAAATGAACAGCAAACCCACCAACCAGAACGAACTGAGCCATTTCGGCACCCGAAATTCCGTGCCCGTGGGCCCCATTCTGCAGGGCAATGAGGCGTTAGGGATCAACCGTCGCCGGTTTCTCGAAGCGGCCGGATTCACGTTCACTTTAGCAGCGTTGAACGGATGCAGCCGTCCGGAAGCTGAGCTCGCGCTGCCGCTGGTCGATCAGCCGGAAGGCCTGATTCCCGGTCAGACGCAGTCGTATGCCTCTACCTGTGCAGGTTGTCCGGCGGCCTGCGGATTACTGGTGGGCGTCCGCGACGGACGTCCGCTGAAGATGGAAGGCATGCCCGAACATCCGTTGTCAAAGGGTGGGCTGTGTGCCGTTGGCCAGGCTCTGCCACTGGGACTGTACGACAGTCATCGCCTGCAGTATCCGCTGCAACACGGCGAGCAGTCCGACTGGAAGAAATTGGATCAACAGATCAGACAAACGCTGGACAGTATTGCTGATTCCGATGGGGCCGTTCGATTTGTCACACCGACGATTACCAGCCCCACGCTGCAGGCATCCATCAATGGATTTCTCAAGCGATTCAAAGACGCTCGCCATATCACGTTTGATTCGGTCAGTTCATCGGCGATTCTCGACGCACACGAAAAGACGCATGGGTCGCGACTGCTGCCACACTACCTGCTGGACAAGGCGAAACTGATTGTATCATTCGGAGCCGATTTTCTGGGAACGTGGATCTCGCCTGTGGAATTCACGGCCGCTTGGCGAGTCGGTCGAGTGCCCACCGAAGAACATCCGGTGATGTCGTACCACGTGCATTTCGAAGGACAGATGTCGCTGACTGGCAGCAACGCCGATCGCCGATACAGAGTGGCTCCGGACGAATACGGGACCGTCCTCAATCACCTGTATCTTCAGCTGGCCGAGCGGTCCGGGCAATCCCCGAATCGCGAAGGAGTTGCCGGTTCGCCTGTTCCTGAGGCCGACCTCTCGGCACTGGCAGACCGGCTGTGGGATGCTCGTGGAAAAAGCGTGATTCTTTGTGACAGTCAGGACGTTGCGGTTCAGGTGGTCGTGAACACCATCAATCATCTGCTGGGCAACTATGGTACGACACTCGATATCGCTCGCCCCAGTCGGCAACGGCAGGGCAACGACCGTCAGGTGCTGAAACTCATCGACGATCTGAATGCCGGCACGGTGTCCGCGTTGTTCGTTGCAGGTACGGACCTGACGCATAATCTTCCGGACCGCGACAAACTGGCGGAAGCCATCAGCAGGGTTCGGCTGGTCGTGAGCATGGCCGAGCGGGAAGACGATTTTGCATCGTTGGCTCACTTCGTCTGTCCCGATCAGCATCCACTCGAATCCTGGATGGATGCCGAGCCAATCAGCGGACTGGTCAGTCTCTCGCAACCCTTGCTCCAACCACTCGGCGAAACTCGGTCGATTCTGGAAAGCCTTGCCCGCTGGTCGGGCAGCGAAGATTCCGAGTACGACATTCTGCGATCGTCGTGGGAGAAGAACATCCTGCCGCGCGTCGATGCCGGGGCATTTCGTGAATTCTGGGACCAGGCGGTGCACGATGGCTTTGTCGACGTGAAGCCTGTGGAAACAACGGTCGGCGAATTCAAAACTGCCGCAGTAAGCCTGGCCCCCGGTGCAACGACAACCGGGGACTACTGCCTGACGCTCTATTCCCGCATCGGTTTAACCGACAGTCGTCACGCACACAACCCGTGGCTGCAGGAGCTGCCTGATCCAGTCACCAAAGTCACATGGGACATCTATGTCTGCCTTTCGCCGACGACAGCTGAGAAGCTCAAGCTGACCAATGGCGATGTCGTCCGCGTCAAAACGGGCGACGACGGATTGAGTATCGAACTGCCGGCGCTTGTTCAACGTGGTCAGCACGATCGAGTGATCTCAATCGCCCTGGGATACGGAGTCAAAGGCACCGATCGATTCGCCAACATCGGACCTCAGTGGTTCGAAGGTCGTCCCACGGTCGAAAAAGGAGAACTCGTCGGAAAAAACGCAGCTCCATTGATCATTAAGGGTGACGCCACTCTGCAATTTGTCCGCAGCGACGTTTCGATCAGCCCGACCGGGCAGCACCGTGAACTGGCGTCCACTCAGGAATATCACTCACTGGAAATCCCGCGCAACGTGGCCCCTCACGGTGCAGAAGTTCGAGACATCGTGCAGCTCACAACACTTCCTGCGTTCGCCAGGAATCCGGAATCCGGCAAGGCGGAGCTGCATTTTGATCCGGAAGTTCAGCTGTGGGCCGACGATCACCCCCAGGAAAATCACAGCTGGGGCATGACGATCGACCTGAATATCTGCACGGGATGTTCAGCCTGTCTGGTCGCCTGCCAGTCAGAAAATAATGTCCCCGTTGTGGGAAAAGATGAAGTGCGACGGCAGCGGGAAATGCACTGGCTGCGTATCGATCGTTACTACGCGGGCGACGATGACGACGTGCACGTGTCTCACCAGCCGATGATGTGCCAGCACTGCGATAATGCTCCGTGCGAAACCGTCTGTCCGGTGCTGGCGACTGTTCACAGCAACGAAGGTCTGAACGAACAGGTCTACAACCGCTGCGTGGGAACACGGTACTGTGCCAACAACTGCCC
The DNA here is from genome assembly GCA_029941865.1 of Fuerstiella sp. Taxonomy (GTDB): domain Bacteria; phylum Planctomycetota; class Planctomycetia; order Planctomycetales; family Planctomycetaceae; genus Fuerstiella. The sequence continues at coordinate 36,550 of JAPYTO010000032.1, forward strand.
GTACAAGGTGCGCCGATTCAACTGGTTTGAGTATCCGCACGAAGACTCAGTTTTGAACCTGGCACTTAACCCGGACGTTGCCGTGCGTTCGCGAGGCGTGATGGAAAAATGCTCGATGTGCGTACAACGCATCGAAGAAGCGAAGATCGACGCCAAACGCCGAGGAGAACCGGTGGCCGATGGCGACATCAAAATGGCCTGCCAGCAGTCGTGTCCGGCGCAGGCCATCGTGTTCGGCGATTTGAACGACACCGCCAGCAATGTTTACGCAGAGCAGGAAAACCCGCGCCGTTACGGTGTTCTGGAAGAATTCAATTTTCAGCAAAGCGTCTCTTACCTCCGCGTTGTGAGAAACCGGGACGATATTCAACAGGAGGATGGAGGTGAGCATGTCTGATTCGGACTCGTCACTCAGACCACCGCTCATCACAGGTGACAAAACACTTGGCGATGTCACCCGTGATATCTGTGCGCCGATGGATCGCACTCCAACCAGCCTGTGGTATGCAGCGTTTTTTGTTTCACTGGCGGCTCTTATCATTGGCGTGGCGGCCGTGTGGTATCAGATCGCGACCGGCATCGGCACTTGGGGCCTGAACAAGACCGTGGGCTGGGCGTTCGACATCACGAACTTCGTGTTCTGGGTCGGAATAGGTCACGCCGGCACTCTGATTTCGGCGGTGCTGTTTCTGTTCCGACAAAAATGGCGCACGGCAGTCAACCGATCAGCGGAAGCCATGACGCTGTTCGCGGTGATGTGTGCGGGAATCTTTCCGTTGATCCACATGGGGCGCCCGTGGCTGGCGTATTGGATGGGTCCGTACCCCAACACCCGAGGCTCGTTGTGGGTCAACTTTAAGTCGCCGCTGCTGTGGGACGTCTTTGCGATTTCCACCTATTTGGCGATTTCGGCAGTATTCTGGTACGTCGGTCTGATCCCGGACATGGCCACCATTCGCGACCGCAGCAAACCTGGGCTGCGAAAACGTATCACATCGATTCTATCACTTGGCTGGGACGGGTCGGCACGCACATGGCATCGCTACGAAACGGTATACATGCTGCTGGCCGGACTGGCCACTCCGTTGGTGTTTAGTGTCCATACGATCGTCAGCATGGACTTTGCCACGGCCGTAATCCCCGGCTGGCACACAACGATTTTTCCGCCGTACTTCGTCGCGGGAGCAATCTTCAGCGGCCTGGCGATGGTCACAACGCTGATGCTCATCGCTCGCAAAACGATGCGGCTGGAAGACTACATCACCGCGAAACACATCGAACGCATGTGTCTGCTGATGTTGTCCATGGGCTGCATCGTGGGGCTGGCCTATGCCACGGAATTCTTTATGGCAGCCTACAGCGGTAACGGTTACGAGCAGTTTGTGTTTCTCAACCGAGCACTCGGCCCGATGAGCTGGGCGTACTGGACTATGGTCACGTGCAACGTCATCGTCCCGCAAATACTGTGGTTTCCGAAGGTCCGAAAGTCCCTGCCAGCGGTGTTCGTGATCGTGATCCTGGTCAATGTCGGCATGTGGTTCGAACGTTTCGTGATTATCGTCACAAGTCTGCATCGTGACTTCCTGCCATCCAGTTGGGCGCATTACGTGCCGAGCACGATCGAGATCGCCACCTTGGTCGGCAGCTTTGGTCTGTTCTTCACCTGCTTCCTGCTGTTCTGTCGCATTGCTCCGGTGATCGCGATTGCCGAAATCAAAGGCGCCGGGCGGTTGAAGAAGTCTGACCTGTCGATGACGACGTCCGAAGCACCGCAAACAATTCGTGCGCAGGCTGCCGTGCATGAGGCAGCGCTGACGGAGGCGCCGTAATGTCAATTGAACCATTCCTTCGAAAGGCCAACTCATGAGTGCCCGAGTCCTGCTGGCCACGTTTGCCCACGAAGACGACCTGCTCGCCGCCACAACGGCAGTTCGTGAAAGCGGCCTGCGCATTGTCGATGCCTTTACTCCTTACGCCGTCCATGGACTTGACCAAGCCATGGGGTTGAAGCCATCACGGCTGACGTGGGTGTGTTTCATCTGCGGTATGGCGGGCGCTCTGGGAATGCTTTGGTTTGAACACTGGACGGCATCCGTCGCATGGCCGATTGATGTCGGCGGCAAGCCATGGAACTCACTGCCTTCGGACGTTCCTGTTGCCTTCGAAGCCGCCGTCCTGCTGGCCGGGTTCGGTTCGGTGTTTGCATTGTTTGCCGTCAGTCGCCTGTTTCCCGGCAAGCAGTCCCACCCTATCCGTCCGCGCATCACCGATGACCGGTTCGTCCTTGTCATTGACGAATCAGACGCCGCGCTTGACGTTCCGACCGTTCAGTTGATGCTCACGGAATTCAACGTCGTCGAAACCGAAGAACAGGTCCGAAGCGGAGGACGATCATGAACCTGACACGCATCAACGTCGTGCTGAGTGTGCTGCTGGCCATTGCGGCGACGCTGACCATCGCTATGGAGGTCGATCACACGCAACTGAACGTCGAATTCCTGCCGGACATGAAACGCTCACCCGCGTTCGACGCCTTCGCCGCGAACCCAGTGCTGCCCGGCGGTCGCACGCAGCAGGCACCAGTCCCCGGCTCAATCGCGCGAGGCGACCTGCCACTTTATTACTCAGCGACAAAAGAAGACGCCATCCGCGCCGGTGAAGAACTGCAGAATCCGTTCGCCGTTGCTGAAGCCATCAATCCGCCACCGGCCGCCGATGAAGCCGCACGGCCAGCCGATTCTGAACACACGACGGCAGCGACCCCGCCACAGGACTCACCAACGGAAGCGTCTGCTACGCCACAGGCCAGACTCGATGCTTCCATCCAGCGCGGAGCACTCGTTTATGGCGTGTTCTGCGTGTCCTGCCATGGGGCGAGTGGTGCCGGGGATGGCCCGGTCACAAAACGCGGATTCCCCCCGCCGCCGCCTTTGCCCACAGGCAAGTCTGTGCTGATGAAGGACGGCCAGTTGTTCCACATTCTGACGTACGGGCAGGGCAGCATGTCGTCGATGGCCGCTCAACTGAAGCGAAACAGCCGCTGGGACGTCATCGACTACGTCCGCAGTCTGCAGCAGGGAGCCGCACAGGCTGCGGCGCAGAACCCCGTCGCGGTGCCAGACACAGCAGGCGAACCGGCGGAGACTGGGGAGCCAGACGGGTCCACCATCAGCTCCGAGCCGATTAACGGAAGCAAACCATGAAACTTAAACAACTCTCGGTCTCGCCGGATTTCAAACGCAAGCTCATGATTGCTACGGGCGTCGGTGCTGCCGTTCTGGCGATCACAGCTGTGGTGTCTCCCGACCGGGCATGGGGCAACCTGTTCGTCGTGGCTTACTACCTGATTACGCTGGGGCTGGGCGGGGCCCTGTTCATTGCTCTGACCACCGTCTGCGGCGCCGGCTGGAGCACTGCGTTTCGCCGCGTTCCGGAAGCGATGACCGGCCTGCTGCCTGTTGCTGGAGTCATCCTGCTGAGCGTGCTGGCCCTGCGATTGCCGCAATACGGCTGGCATCATCACGGTACAGGCGACGCGGGCACATTCTGGTTCAAGGAATTCTGGCTGCAACCGTCGTTCCTTGCCGCTCGCGCCGTTGGCTACATTGTGCTGTGGATTGCTTTCGCCAGACGCCTGGTCCGTAAATCGCGGACTCAGGATCAGCTGATGAACCCGCCCCCCGCCCCAGGCGTTCCAACGTCGATTGTGTTTCTGTTTGTGTTCGCGTTCACGATTTCACTGGCCGGCGTGGACTGGATCATGGCTCTGGAACCGATGTGGTTCAGCACCATGTGGGGCGTCTATCAGTTTTCCGGACTGATTATGGGAACGCTCGCCACCATCATCATCAGTTGCATCGTGCTGCGACGACTCGGTCCGCTGAGCGAAGTATTCCGAGACGAACACCTGCACGATCTTGGCAAATTGCTGCTTGGTTTCAGCTGTTTCTGGATGTACATCTGGTTCAGTCAATACATGCTGATCTGGTATGCGAACA